>SVDT01000177.1 GCA_015057775.1 Paenibacillaceae bacterium
ACGGTTGCTGCGATTGCAGTGAGACAATGAGACAGGAAAGCAGGTACCTCTCCGGGGCTACCTGCTTTGTTTTTCCATTGGGAGAAATAGGGCTATAAAGAAAGGAACTCATAAGTGGAAGCGTATACAAATTTTGCGGAAGTCTACGATCTGTTTATGGATAATATTCCATACGAAGACTGGTGTGGTTATGTGACTGGCCTTTTAAAAGAGCATGGGGTGAAAGACGGCCTGGTTCTGGATTTGGGTTGCGGAACAGGAAGTCTTACAGAGCTTCTTGCAGATGCAGGCTATGATATGATTGGAGTGGACAACTCGGAAGATATGCTTCAGATTGCCATGGATAAGAGGGCGGAATCTGGTAAGGATATTCTTTATCTGCTGCAGGATATGAGGGAGTTTGAACTCTATGGCACTGTGAAGGCTGTTTTAAGTATCTGTGACTGTATCAACTATATTCTGGAATACAAAGATCTGGTGGAAGTATTCCGGCTGGTAAATAATTATCTTGATCCTGGCGGCGTTTTTATCTTTGACCTGAATACGGTTTATAAGTATGAATCGGTGATGGGAGATACTACCATTGCGGAGGACAGGGAAGAATGCAGTTTTATCTGGGATAATTTTTATGATGAGGATACAAAAATCAATGAATACGATCTTTCTCTTTTTATCAGAGAGGAAGAGGATCTGTATCGGAAATATATGGAAACCCATTACCAGAGAGCTTATACCATCGATGAAATTAAGAAGGCATTAAAGGAAGCCGGACTGGAGTTTTTACAAGCATACGATGCTTTTACCAGGGAACCGGTTAAGGATACCAGTGAACGAATTTATCTGATTGCGCGAGAGCATGGAAAGGAGCAAAAAAATGGCTGATTATATTGTAAGGGCAACAGCAGGGGATCATCAGATCAGAGCCTTTGCAGCGACTACCAGGGACCTGGTGGAGCATGCAAGACAGGCCCATAATACCAGTCCTGTGGCAACGGCTGCGTTAGGAAGACTTTTAACGGCTGGCGGTATGATGGGTATTATGATGAAGGGAGAAGAGGATTTACTTACAATTAAGATCCAGGGCAGCGGTCCCATAGAAGGTCTGACTGTAACTGCTGACTCCAAGGGAAATGTAAAAGGATATGCGTATAATCCCGGCGTGATGCTGCCTCCCAATGAATTCGGAAAACTGGATGTGGGCGGTGCTGTTGGAGAAGGCGTTTTAAGCGTGATCCAGGACATTGGTTTAAAAGAGCCATATGTGGGACAGACCATATTGGTTGGCGGAGAGATTGCAGAAGATCTTACCTATTATTATGCCAATTCAGAACAGACACCTTCATCCGTAGCACTTGGCGTTTTAATGAACAAAGATAATACAGTAAAGCAGGCAGGCGGTTTTATTATCCAGCTTCTTCCGGGAGCATCAGAAGAGATGATTGAATTACTGGAAAAAAGACTGGGTGAGATCCATTCAGTGACTTCTCTTTTGGAAGAAGGGAAAACTCCGGAGATGATACTGACCTATATTCTGGGCGGACTTGGACTTGAGATCATGGAGCAGACACCGGTTCAGTTTACCTGTAACTGTGATAAGCAGCGGGTTGAAAAGGCGTTAATCAGCATTGGAAGAAAAGAACTGGAAGAGATGATTGAGGACGGAAAGAGCATAGAAGTAAACTGCCATTTCTGTAATAAACATTATGAATTTACAGTGGAAGATTTATCAGAGTTATACGAGAAAGCAAAATAATCAAAACCATAGAAGCGTCAAAAAGAGCCATCCTAGGATGGCTCCAATCGTAATCATGTGAAACAATATAACTTCTTCCTATATTGAAAAAAGGTACACTGATAAGTCAATGATTATATTTTGATAACGTTTGTAGCCTGTGGACCCTTAGCTCCGTCTACTACATCGAACTCTACAGCAGCGCCTTCATCTAAAGACTTGAATCCATCCATGTTGAGACCTGAGTAGTGAACGAAAACATCGTTACCCTGTTCGTCGGAAATAAATCCGTAACCCTTTTGGTTGTTAAACCACTTAACTGTACCTTTCATTATGATACCTCCAAAACGACTAAAAATTGTACTGTTACAGGATATCTGTAACTTCCCTAAGAATAGCATAAAATGGGTAAGGTGTCAAACATTTTCCACCATAAAAAACAAGAATTCTATTAAAAAAATGAAACCGAAAAATATGTGGTAAAATCATAGGTATTCGTGATAAAATGGGTGAAGATTTTACGTTGGGACAGGAAGGACAAATATGAAATTTAAAAATTTTTGGGGACATTTTTGTACCATTCATATACACAAAATCCGGGTTATGAAAAACTGCTTTCGTGTAGGACTGATAAAACAGGGCCTGCTTCACGATCTTTCCAAATACAGTCTGGAAGAATTCATACCAGGTGTCTTATATTATCAGGGAAACAGAAGTCCCAATGCTGCAGAAATTGAAGAAAAAGGCTTTTCCAAAGCATGGCTTCATCACAAGGGACGAAACAAGCATCACTGTGAATACTGGATCGATTTCTCCATGGATCCGTCAAAAGGGATGATTGGTTATAAAATGCCCCTTAAATATCTGGTGGAGATGGTCATGGACCGGATTGCAGCGTCTAAGACCTATAAGGGAAAAGATTATACGGATGCATCTCCGTGGGAATATTACGTACAGGGGAAGGCTTATATGATTGTTGCGCCTGAGACGGAAAGACTTTTAGAAACGCTTCTTATCATGTTAAAAGATGAGGGAGAGAAAAAAACATTTTCCTATATCAGAGAATTGTTGAAAAAAGGGGACTATTAAAGAAATTATGGAATTTCAAATCAGCAGGACAAGACGTCCTTATGAATTTAATATGTGGAAAAGCCATTGGCACCCTTATTACGAACTGTTCTACCTGGTATCGGGGCATTGTAAAATATTTATTAATCACAGCTTATATTATCTGGAACCAGGTGATATGGTATTCATCACACCTGGTGAAATCCACCGGACTACTAATTATTCCAGTCCGGTCAACGAAAGGATTACGTTAAGCTTTGATAAGGAATACTTAAATGATATGTCTCAAAGCTGCGGTTCCCATCTGACAGACTCTTTATTTCAAAATTCCAAAGTCTCCATATCGGCAGGCGGCAGGTCTTACGCAGAAGAATTAATTCAGAAGATGGTTTATGAGGGAGCTGGTCAGGACGGATATTCTCCTATGATGATGAGAAATTATCTATATGAACTGCTGATTTTTCTCTCCAGGTGCCAGGAATCCAGGACGGATGCAGGAAAGATGGAGATAGGAGAAAAAGCCATAGAAGAAGCGGCGGAATATATCTACCATAACTACGGAGCACCCCTGACTCTCAATGAAGTTGCAGAAATGATCCATATGAGCCCTGCCTATTTTTCCAGAAAATTTAAATCAGTCACCGGATTTGGGTTTAAAGAGTATTTGACCAATATCCGGATTCGGGAAGCTGCCCAGCTGTTAATCAATACTTCAAAATCTGTGACAGATATCGCACTTGAATGCGGGTTCGGTGACGGAAATTACTTTGGAGATGCCTTTAAAAAAATCAAAGGTGTATCTCCAAGAGACTTCCGGAAAATGCAGGGGATCCGATAAATGGCTTAAGAAGAAAGATGATCGAACAGGTGGCGGATATAAGCCTGAAGCTTCTCATGATCCTGAAAGAACTTTGGATCATAGGCAAAATAGGTGATCTTATCTTTCCACTGATACTGAAGAACGGGCGTCCATAAAGGAGAAAACTGAGGTACATAGCAGCCAGTCTGCCGGATATAGCAGTTTTTTGCAGTCGCCTTTACCCGCGCTTCTTTGTCCACGTATTCGGCTACACTTTTATGAATGGCTCTGTCTTCATATATGAGATAATAGTAATTTTTATAATCCGGGTAAAAGTATTTCAGCTCTCCCTCATACAGGTCGATGAGAAGGGTGAGCTCTCTGCCGTCTGCTGTTGCCCTGACCATGGAATTGGCTTTTGAAAATCCCACAGGTACAGAAAAACCATTTTCAAGGGTCAGCTTAAGAAGATGCTGCTCCCGTCCCAGTAAATCAGGATTGATAATAAGCTCCTGGTCTGACAATGTAAAATCATGCTCCAGAAAATCCGGGTAGTTTAAAATGGGGAGAATTAAGGGCATACCTTTTAAATCGTCTTCATTATGTAGGATCAGTAAATCAAAAAGGTACTGGTCCCTGGAGAATAAGTAATCTTTATAAACTTCAATCAGCTGTCCGCCGGAATAAAGATCCTTCCGCTCCACACCTAAGAATGCTTCAATGGCTTTCTGCTTCATGCTTGATAGACCTAAAAGATTCCGGTATGGACGGATTTTTTTATAGATGTCAAGGCTTTCGGTGCCTGAAAAATTGTAGTCAAACCCGTAGGCACGGCAGCGCTTTAACAGATAAGGAATATCAAATCCATCCCCATTAAAATGTATTACCTTTTGAAAGCTTTTAAGAAATTCGAAAAATGTTACAAGAAGCTCTTTTTCCGAATCCAGAGTATCGGCAAACCATTGAACCAGATTCCAGACCCCGTTTCGATAATAAACGCATCCAATTAAGTAGAGAGTGGAATACTCCCCTGAAAATCCAGTGGTTTCTATGTCAAAGAACAGAAGTTCCTCCCGGTTTCCAAGACGGTGAAGGGGATAGGTTTCTTCAAAGGCTATTTGTTTTTTTAGAGTGATCATCAGCAGTTTCGTCCTTTCTTTTCCCTCCCTATTATAGCCAAAGCTTTCTGGTTCGTCAACGGAGTACAGAATATTTGTTCGATCAATTACTTGCATATCAACTGGCAGTATGCTATGATAAAAATCAGAGAAATGGTTTTACAAAAGTATTTGCAAGGCATAAAAGGAGAACTGCAGAGTGATTTCTTTCGTAAAAGGACCGATTGCCGAGATGACAGGAGACTGTGTCGTAATTGAATGCGGAAACGTAGGATATGAAATTTTCATTCCCCTGTCTGTATTTGAGAAGCTTCCAGGTGTCGGCAGGGAAGTAAAATTATATACATATTTCCAGGTGAGAGAGGATGCCATGTGTCTTTACGGCTTCTTGTCCCGCCAGGATCTGAAGATGTTTAAGCAGCTGATCAGTGTGAATGGGATTGGCCCCAAAGGAGCACTGGGAATTTTGTCTGCCATGGATCCGGATGATTTAAAAAGAGCGGTGGTATCAGGGGATGCAAAGGCTATTTCCAAGGCGCCTGGCGTAGGCGCGAAAACTGCTCAGAGAATTATTCTGGATTTAAAGGATAAGATTGATATAGAAGATATGATCCCAGCTGCCTTTAAAGAGGCGGTCAATGATCTGGGAAAAGAGACCGGAGTCACTGGCGAGGCCATTGATGCCCTCACTGCACTTGGTTACTCTTCTGCGGAAGCCGGACGTGCGGTACGTCAGGTAGAGGTAACGGACACCATGTCTGTGGAGGATGTCTTAAAGGCTTCCTTAAAGCATTTGGCATTTATATAGAATATAACAGGGTATGGCGAAGATGGAGCGTAGAATAATAACCACAGAGTTAACAGAAGAGGATAAAAAGATTGAACCGAATTTAAGACCCAGAAGTCTGAATGAATATATCGGACAGGAGAAGATCCGGACCAATTTAAAAGTATATATTGAAGCGGCAAAAGCCAGAGGGGAATCCTTAGACCATGTATTGTTCTATGGTCCGCCTGGACTTGGAAAGACCACTCTTTCCGGTATTATTGCCAATGAGATGGGCGTGAACATGAAAGTTACTTCAGGACCCGCCATAGAAAAGCCAGGTGAGATGGCAGCTATTTTAAATAATCTTCAGGAAGGCGATGTCTTGTTTGTGGATGAGATTCACCGTTTAAACCGGCAGGTGGAAGAAGTACTTTATCCAGCCATGGAGGATTTTGCCATTGATATCATGCTTGGAAAAGACTCGGCAGCCAGATCCATCCGGCTGGACCTTCCTAAGTTTACCCTGGTGGGAGCCACCACCAGAGCCGGGCTTTTGACGGCACCGCTTCGGGATCGTTTTGGAGTAGTTCAAAAGCTGGAATTTTATACACCAGATGAATTAAAGATTATTGTATCCCGATCCGCAGATGTTCTGGGGGTGGAAATCGAGGAAGAGGGAGCGGTGGAGATTGCCAGGCGTTCCAGAGGTACACCTAGACTGGCAAACCGCCTGTTAAAGAGAGTGCGGGATTTCGCCCAGGTTAAGTACCATGGAGTGATTACCAGGGAAGTGGCAGATTTCGCTCTTGATATACTGGATGTGGATAAATTCGGACTGGATTACAACGACCGCGCGATTCTTACCACAGTAATTGAAAAATTTGCCGGAGGTCCCGTAGGTCTTGATACCCTTGCTGCTGCTTTGGGTGAGGATGCAGGAACGCTGGAAGATGTATATGAACCCTATCTTCTGATGAATGGATTTTTAAACCGGACGTCCAGAGGACGGGTGGCAACGGAACGGGCTTATGGGCATCTTGGTATCCCCATGGAGTCGTAACTGCCTGAATTTTAGAACTTTCCTAACTGTGTAAAGTATGATATAGTAAAGAAAGAGCAAATGATAACAGGGAGAGAACAACATGGATTCCAAGCAATATACAGAAGTTTTGATTGATGGCAAGATTTATGCACTTGGCGGCAGCGAAGAAGAGGGGTATATACAGCGCCTTGCCAGCTACATCAATGAGATGATCATAACTTTAAAACGTCGGGAAGGATTCACGAAGCAGAGTGCAGAATACCAGAACGTTATGATAGAGTTAAATATGGCAGATGATTATTTTAAGGCCAGAGAACAGATAGCAAGGCTGGAGCAGCAAAAAACTGAGATGGAGAAGGAAACCTACAGTTTAAAGCATGAGTTGGTTGCAACTCAGATGAAGCTGGAGGCAGTGAAAACAGAACTGGCTGGATTAAAGAAATCTTCTGGTTCAGACAGGAATGAATAAGGCAGGAGGGGGTGTTTCATGGATTTTCCGTGACCTCCTCCTTTTTATCAATCAGAATTTAATTACTGATAATTTTGGAGGCAGATGTGAAAAAAATAGTTGAGATCCTTGCTCCGGCAGGCTCGTTTGAAAGCATGAAGGCGGCAGTAGCCGCAGGCGCAGATGCAGTATATATTGGAGGAAGCCGGTTCGGAGCCAGAGCATTCGCAGAAAATCCAGGAGAGGACAAGCTGCTGGAGGCCATTGACTATGTTCATCTTCACGGTAGAAAACTCTATTTAACTGTCAATACTCTTATGAAAGAACAGGAGATAAAGGAACTTTTTGAGTACCTTCTTCCTTACTATCGTCAGGGACTTGATGCTGTTATTGTACAGGACTTAGGAGTGCTTTCCTTTGTAAGGGAATATTTTCCAGACCTTCCCGTTCATGCCAGTACCCAGATGACGATTACCGGAGTTTATGGTGCCGGGCTTTTAAAGGAGCTTGGCGCAGAACGGGTCGTAACTGCAAGGGAACTATCTTTAAAAGAGATCCGGCAGATCCACCAACAGGTTGATGTAGAGATCGAAAGCTTTGTTCATGGTGCTCTCTGCTACTGTTATTCCGGTCAGTGTCTTTTCAGCAGTCTCATCGGGGGCAGAAGTGGGAACCGTGGAAGATGCGCCCAGACCTGTCGGCTTCCATTTGATGTAAAAGATAAGGGAAAGGCTCTTGGGAAAAAAGAGGAGCGCTACTGCTTAAGCCTGAAGGATTTAAGCACATTGGATCTGATACCCGATATGATTGAAGCCGGAGTCTATTCCATGAAGATCGAGGGAAGAATGAAAAGTCCCAGATATACGGCAGGTGTGGTAAGCATTTACCGCAAATATGCGGATCTCTATCTGGAAAAAGGCAGAAGCGGTTATAAAGTAGAAGACGGAGACAGAAAAGTGCTTCTGGATCTGTTTGACAGAGGCGGACAGACAGACGGTTATTATAAAAAACATAATGGCAGGGATATGATAGTATGGAAGGAAAAACCGTCATTCAGGGAGGGGAACAATCAGTTATTTGATATGCTTGACCGTGAATATGTACAAAAGCAGTTAAAAGTACCCGTTACCGGTAAGATTTTGCTTTCAGAAGGAGAAAAGGCTTCCCTGATCCTGACGTCACAGAAGCATCGCATTGTGATAGAAGGAGATCTGGTGATGACGGCTTTAAACCAGCCCATGTCAGAAGAAAAGGTGTTAAAGCAGTTGAATAAAACAGGAAACACTCCATTTTTATTTGAAAACCTGGAGGCAGAGATTAGTGGCAATGTCTTTGTTCCTGTTCAGGCTCTGAATGATTTAAGGCGCAGAGGCCTGGAAGAACTGGAGGCAGAGATACTCCGGGAATACAAAAGGCAGTACCCACAAAATGAATCCTCCGGTGAAAGTAATGATGCTTTAAAAGTCCCAGTATCTGAGCCGGCAAAACTTACTGTTTCTCTGGAAAAACCAGAATGTTTTGACGCAGTGGTTTGTAATCCCAATGTAAACAGACTTTATATAGAAGCAGCTCATTTCGAACCGGAACAGTGGAATCAATATGTAAATGTGTGCCATGAAAAGGGAAAAGAGTGTTATCTGACCATGCCTCATATTTTTCGTACAGAAGCGCAGCTGTTCTTCGAACGCCATCAGAACTATTTAAAAGAAGCAGGATTTGACGGTTTTTTAATCCGTTCCATGGAAGAACCGGGCTATTTAAAGAAGACAGGCATAAAAGGAAATCTCATTTTTGATTTCGGCGTATATGGAATGAATAACCAGGCACAAAAGATGCTTAAGAACCTTGGTGCAGATGAGATCACCTGGCCAGTGGAATTAAACAGCAGAGAATTGGAAAAGCTAGAGATTCCAGGAGAGCTGTTAATCTACGGTCGTCTTCCAATGATGGTGACGGCACAGTGCATTCACCAGGGAATGGATCGGTGTGAT
>SVDT01000178.1 GCA_015057775.1 Paenibacillaceae bacterium
AAGGTCACCATGGAACTGTCTGTACAATGGCTGAAAGGGCAGAAGCTGGATCTGGTGCCATATATAAAGACGTTTGGGAAGCAGGATATCGTAGAAATTAGTTTTGCTGACTATCCTGAAAATGAATGGTTTCAGGTGGAATTTACAATACCTGATACGAAAGGGGATCTTGTAGAGGAAGTTGGATTTATTGTCAGAGGAAGCAGTTTTCCGGAAGGAACTACAACCGGCTATATTCATATGAAAAAATTCCAGGTAACAGGACTTGCAGATTATGAAATTGATATAGCGAAGCAGAAAGAAGAATTTGGAACCGTTACTCCATTTTCCACAGACGGAGGGAACTGGACGATACAGGGAGAATTTCTTCATTTCCACCGTGCCGAACCAGCATTTGCTTATACAGGGAATTATTACAGCAAAGACTACCGGGTGAGTGCTCTTGTAAAACCATTGTTTGGAGAAAACCACTTAATGACAGTCCGGGCAAAAGGAGCGATGCTTGGTTACGGGGCAGGTTTTTCCGGGCAGAACAGACTGGCACTTTATAAAAATGAGTATGGATATTATATTTTGGCGGAAACTGACTACCCATGGGATGTGGAAAGCACTTATTTATTTGAAATAGAAGTAAGAGGGCAAAAAATAATTTTATCAGTTAATGGTTTAAAGATACTGGAAGCAGAGGATTCCTCTTTTGAATCGGGAATGTTTGGATTTGGCTCTCTGAGCTATGGACGAACCTGTTTTAGTGATATAAAATTCACGGGGCTGGAAGGGTAAAATCGAATGATCTTGCCATGAAGAAGACCTTGTAGTATGATGAAATTACTGATATACAACCGTCAAAATTCATGGAAATTTGAAAGGAGAAGGTATTATGAATGGGGAAAACAGAATGCAGGAGGAAAGAATGATTATTTCCTTCGACGGCACGAAACTGAGATTTAAAAAAGATGCAGTGGAAAATCCAAAAGCACTGATCGTCATTGCCCATGGCTTGTGTGAGCATTTAAACCGGTACGATTATTTCACGGAAAAGCTTAACGAGAATGGCTACAGTGTTTACCGGTATGATCAGAGGGGGCATGGGAAATCAGAGGGGAAAAAGGTTTATTTTAAAGATTTTAATGAGATGCCTGACGATCTGGAACAGGTTCTTGCTCTTGCCAGAGAGGAGAGCGAAGGGAAAAAAGTTTTCCTGTTCGGGCACAGCATGGGCGGGGAGACAGTTACACTGTTTGGTGCAAAGAATCCTGGAATGGCAGATGGAATAATTACTTCTGGTGCGCTGACTCATTACAATCATCCCGTTATGGGAGATCAGTTCCCAATTGAGGCACCGGATGATACTTATCTGCCAAATGAACTTGGAGATGGAGTGTGTAGCGATAAAAAGGTGATTGAAGCGTATGTTTCGGATCCGCTGGTGGAAAAGGAGATCAGCACCGGCCTGATCAACCAGATATATGCTGGTGTACAGTGGCTGAAGGCCAATATAAAAAGCTTCTCCGATCCGGTTCTGATTCTTCATGGAGCTGATGATGGTCTGGTGGCAGCAAAAGATTCCCTGGAACTCTTTGAAGAGATCAGTTCTAAGGATAAGAGTCTGCATGTCTATGCAAACCTGTTTCATGAAATCTTAAATGAGCCGTGCAGAGATGAGATTATTGCGGATATCTTACTATGGCTTGGGAAACATATCTGATGGCTTTGAATATACATTGATAGTAAAAGGCATCCTGCATTTTATGTTAGCAGGATGCCTTTTAGTTTACGAAGGTTTTGGCGGAGCAAATGGCAAGCTCAATTTCAAGTTCCTCCCTGGGTGTAATCGGTACAAAGTACTGACCCAAAGGGGTTCCTGCACTCGTCCCATGTACGAACGGAAGAGTGTTATCATCCCTGATTCAACACTAATTTCGTTATCTATTGAAGAAGTGGCAAATACCGCCAAGCCAATTGTGGATAGGCCGTAGAGAGAAAGACATTGTATGCCTTGGGAATATATGGTAATATGTTTTCAGGAGTAACCGAATACAGGGTGGGACCTTCCAGCTTTTATGTCTTTATGTCATAACCAGATGGGAGGTGGTGTCAGATATGTTTTCATTTGCAGACGTGCTTTTATTTGCAACTTTTATCTTGGCATTGCTGACTTACATAGACAGCGTGCCCCGCTTCATCGGGCATAAGTTAAAAAAATAGCCTACCCTGCAGCGAACAGGATAGGCGGTGTCCGTTAGGACATTAGTCGTTATACTGGGAGCTTCCACCTTGTGTGGCGGTTGCTCTTTGTAATTTCAATATAACACATCTTATTATTTTTTTCAAGATTAATGATTTATTATAATGAATAAATACAATATGCGGGGGACAAATGATTTATAAAGATATATTTTCAAAAGGAATTAAGATAAAGATAATAGGAGATAGTATTGCTGCTGGTGCTGGAAGTTCTATGAGCTATAAGACAGAAGAACTTATATTTGAAGGGGATGGTATAAAATTCTTTAAAAGGGTGGCACCAAACAGTTGGTGGGCATTATTGGAGCAGTATCTGCGAGATAATTATATTACCTGCAGCGTTGAGAATAAGGGATGTGGAGGAGCATTTTCATATCAGATAAATAAGTATCTTGATGCACTTGTATCTATTGATGATAATTTAGTGTTTGTTTTAATGGGATTAAATGACCGTAAACGGATAAATGGTATGAAAGAATTAGAAAGGAATTGTGAACACATTGTTGATGAACTGATTAATAATGGTAAAATGGTGTGTTTGCTGACCCCAACCCCATCGGTTCACAGTAATGAGTATTATAACAATAGAATTTATCATACAGATGAAGTCGTTGAGATTTTACGTTGCATTGCAGATAGCAGAAAAGTATTATTAATAGATAATTACAAATATATTATGGAATATCTTGCAAAAGAAAAATTAGTAATTGATGATATTATTTACGGAAAGGATTGTACGAATGATGGCCTGCACCCTGCAGATTATGTGCAGAAATTGATGTTTAAAAATCTAATTAAAACGTTACAAATCTAACTAAAAATTTACAATTTATATTAGTTAATTGAATTTGGTAGAAGTATCAGTGAGTATGATACACGTAGCAGTAAAATATGAGACGTAAAATAAAGATAGTCGTAAGCTAAAATACATAACAAAATCCACCCTGGTAGAAACTTGGCAGTTACGGAGTGGATATGCTACTCATGTAATGGTGAACCACCTTGTGGACGGTTGTTCCTTATATAATTCTAGGATATTATTTCTATATTATTTTTGTCAAGACTTAGTAATAAACTTAACTGCCTGAATAGGATGTTGGGGAAATCAATAAAAGTTTCTGTTCTACGAATTTAGTGCAATTTACTTATATTTAGAAACTACTCCATTTATAAGTAAAAGAACGCTGATCAAAATAGAAACAAAAGGTAAATAAGCAAAAAACAGATATATATTGCATTCGGTCTGACTCAATACAATATCCCTCCAATCATGTATATGTTAAAATTAGGTTAACTGTTATCCCGTATCATATTCTTCTTCCTATAATTACTCGGCGAGATCCCGTAATACTGCTTAAATGCATAAGAAAAGTGCTGAATGGATGAGTAGTTCAGCCTGTCAGAAATCTCCGATATATTAATCGTTTCATCATTTAAATAAATCTTCGCCATAGACATCTTGGCCTCTGTTTTTTTCTGAAGAAAGGTTCTGCCGTAATAATCCTTTAAAAACCGTTCCGTCTGTCGTACACTTAAACCAAGCCTCTCCGCCAGATTTTCCAGTGTAATGGTTTCATATTCATAAAGAAAGCACTCTTCCACGATGATGTATTTACTATCCACCAGATTGGATGGCGAAAAATGAACCTTGGACTGAGCCTTATATTCGTAATTCCGTACAATTTTAACTACACATTGCTGGAGAAGGGCCTCCACTAAAATCATGTATCCCGTATAGCGGTGTTCCAGTTCAAAAAAGATCTGCTGCATCAGCGGATACAGCTCCTGGGTATCCTGTCCGAACCAGAAATGGGTTTTCTCGAACTTATAAGCCACCGTATCCACCTCAGGCTGGAGGTGAGTATTATTTTTTTGCAGCTTAAAATAAATACAATATTCCGCCATGGGATCATTCTTTAAAGGTATCTGTTCATGCTCCACATGAGGGCCTGTCATGTACAGGGTATTGGGAGTAATATTATAAATCTGGTCATCAATATTTACTTTGCCATGACCGTAGGGAATATAGTGGATTTCATAACTGTTATTCCCGTGGCTGTGTCTTGGCATGGAACGGAGAAACCGCTCAAATACGATATTTAAGACCAAAAACGTGGTATCATCGATCCCTATTTTTATATTTAAATCTTTATATCCCGTCCTCATGATTTCCCCTCCAATCTCTATCCTATATTTTACTTTATCAGCATAATTGATGCAAGTCAAGGAATGTTCGATAACACGACATACAGCCCTGGCTTCTGTCTGGTTCCCCTCTAATTTTCCGAAACAGAAACGGTATAATGGTAAGTGTAAAGAACCAAATGATCGTAAAATTGTTAGGAGGAAACTATTATGTCACTGGTTACATCGGAACAAATGCTTTTGGATGCTCAAAAAGGCGGATACGCAGTAGGAGCTTTTAATGTTGAAAATATGGAAATGCTGAAGGCTGTGGTGGCTGCAGCTGAGGAGCTTCGGGCTCCGGTTATGCTTCAGACCACACCGTCAACGGTGAAATACGGAACACTGGAAACATATTACGCCATGGCAGCAGCCGAGGCTGAGAAAGCAACCGTACCGGTATGTCTCCACTTAGATCACGGCAGCAGCTACGAGCTTGTTCTCCAGGCAATCCGTGCTGGATATACATCTGTAATGATTGATGGCTCCCACTTAGACTTTGAGAGCAACATCGCATTGACCAAACGGGCTGCAGATGCGGCAAGAGCCTGCAATATCACAGTAGAAGGCGAGCTTGGTAAGGTTGGCGGCAAAGAAGATGATCTGGAAGCAGAAGCGGACAACAACACAGATCCCATGCAGGCAAAGGAATTCGTAGAACGGACAGGAGTTCACTCCCTGGCAATCGGAATCGGAACTGCTCACGGCTTTTATGCAACCACTCCTGTTTTAGACAAAGAGCGGATCAGCGAAGTCAAAAAGCTGGTGTCAGCACCCCTTGTTCTTCACGGCGCTTCCGGTTTAAGCGACGAAGATGTAAGAGAATGTGTAAGCAGAGGAATGTGTAAGGTTAATTTTGCGACAGAGTTAAGAGTAGCTTATACCGATGCAGGAAAAAAGCTTTTAAAAGATCATCCGGACACCTTTGATCCAAAGAAATTAGGCACAGTGGGAATGGAAGCAGTGAAGCAGTTCGTTAAGAACCGTATTCTGGTCTGCGGATGTGACCATAAAGCGGACTGATTGGTTCAGGAGGAAAACATGAAACCATATTTATTAGGGATTGACGTAGGGACCAGCGCCTGTAAGATCGCCGTTTTTGATAGAAATGGAACCGTATTAGAGACTGCAACCGGGGAATATGAGGTTTATTATCCCCAGACAGGCTGGGCAGAGCAGGACCCGGATGAATGGTGGCGGGTGATCTGCAGCACCATGAAATACATATTTTCCAAATCCCAGATAAAGCCGGAAGAAATCGCAGGAATCGGAATCGACGGACAGAGCTGGTCTGCCATAGCGGTAGACAAAGAGGGCAGCGTGTTAACCAACACGCCCATCTGGATGGATACCAGAGCCGATGACATTTGCAGAGAACTCAGTGAGAAAGTGGGAGAACAGAGGATATTTGAAGTGGCAGGCAATTCCCTGCAGCCCTCCTACAGCACGGCTAAGATCATCTGGTATCAAAGAAATATGCCCCAGGTGTATGAGAATATTGATAAGGTACTGCAATCCAACAGCTACATTGCGTACAGACTTACCGGTCAGATGACCCAGGATCTTTCCCAGGGATATGGTTTTCATTGCTTTGACATGCATACCGGAACCTGGGATCAGGCGATGTGCGAAGCGCTTGGAATTCCAGCCCACATTCTTCCGGATATTCACCCCTGTCATGAAGTGATTGGCACAGTGACGAAAGCGGCAGCTGCCCAGTCCGGACTGGCTGAGGGAACCCCTGTAGTAGCCGGTGGTCTTGACGCAGCCTGCGGGACACTTGGCGCCGGAGTAATCCATGCCGGGGAAACCCAGGAGCAGGGCGGTCAGGCTGGCGGAATGAGTATCTGCATCGACAGCTACAAAGCCGATCCAAGGCTGATTTTAAGCTGTCATGTAGTACCTGGCAAATGGCTTTTACAAGGCGGAACTACCGGAGGCGGCGGAGCCATGAGGTGGCTTGAGAAGGAGTTTGGCGCATTTGAAAGAGAAGAAGGCAGAAGAACCGGGAAAAGCTCCCTGGATCTGTTCAATGAAGAGGCTGGAAACGTTGCTCCAGGCAGTGACGGACTGATCTTCCTTCCCTACATGGCAGGGGAGCGTTCTCCTTTATGGAATCCCTATGCCAAAGGCGTATATTACGGAATGGATTTTGGAAAGACCAAAGGTCATTTCATACGTGCGGTCATGGAGGGGGTTGCCATGTCTTTAAGGCACAATCTGGAAGTGGCGGCAGAGGCAGGCGCATCCGTTGATGTGTTAAGGGCCATGGGAGGATCTGCAAATTCTCTCTTATGGACCCAGATTAAATCCGATGTGACAGGCAAGCCTGTGATCGTTCCATCTTCCGATACAGCCACAACCTTAGGCGCAGCAATTCTTGCAGGAGTGGGAGTTGGCATTTATGAAGATTTTGAAGAGGCAGTTAAACTGACTGTGGAAAATAAGCGGTATCACGTTCCCAATCAGGCAGACCGTAACATCTATGACCGGAATTACCGGAAATATTTAAGCTTATATGAGCATTTGAAAGATATGATGGTTCAGGAAGGAGAAAATGAGTCATGAAAGCAGCAGTTGTTTGTGCAAATGAGGACGTAAGGTATATGGATTATGAGGAGCCGAAAGCAGGTCCCGGACTGGTGAAAATCAGAGTAAAGGCATCTGGTATATGCGGATCTGATATTCCAAGAGTACTGCATAACGGAGTACATTTTTATCCCATTGTACTGGGACATGAATTTTCCGGAGATGTAGTGGAAGTGGGAGAGGGAGTTACTTCAGTAAAACCGGGAGACCGGGTTTCCGGAGCACCTTTGATCCCATGTATGAAATGCGATGACTGTCAGAATGGAAACTTTTCTCTTTGCAGACACTATAGCTTTATCGGTTCCAGGCAGCAGGGAAGCAACGCAGACTATGTAGTGATTCCGGAGCAGAATGCGGTTGTATTTGATAAAAGCATTTCTTATGAGCAGGGCGCTATGTTTGAGCCTTCTACCGTTGCCCTTCACGGTCTGTTCCAGAATGACTACCGGGGCGGTGAGTATACAGCCGTTTTAGGAGGTGGAACCATCGGCATGTTCACCATGCAGTGGGCGAAGATCTTCGGAGCAAAAAAAGTGGTTGTATTTGATATCAGCGAAGAACGTCTGGAGCTGGCAAAACGTCTGGGCGCAGATGAAGCGATTAATACCACCGAGGAAGGCTTTCAGGAAAAAGCAATGGCTCTGACAGAAGGAAAAGGCTTTTCCTATGTATTTGAGACAGCGGGACAGGTGCCGACCATGCAGATGGCATTTGAACTGGCAGCCAATAAAGCCAGCGTCTGCTTCGTCGGAACTCCCCATGTTGATTTATCCTTTACCCCTTCCATGTGGGAAAATATGAACCGGAAAGAATTTAAGTTAACCGGATCCTGGATGTCTTACAGTTCCCCATTTCCGGGAAAAGAATGGAAACTGACCGCCCATTACTTTGCAACAGGACAGCTGAAATTTGATCCCGGATTCGTCTATAAAAAGATGCCCATGAGCCAGGCGCAGGAGGCGTTCCAGCTGTTTAAGACACCGGGGCTGGTAAAGGGAAAGATTCTTTTGGTAAACGAATAGGAGGTACCTATGATACTGACCGTAACATTAAATGCTGCCATTGACAAACGGTATGTAGTAGATGGGTTTTCACAGGGAGAAGTTAACCGTGTGAAATCATGTTCCTATACGCCGGGTGGAAAAGGGTTAAATGTCTCAAAGCCAGCAGTCATTGCAGGAGGCAGCGTAGTGGCAACCGGTTTTGTGGGAGGCCATGCAGGTAATTATATTGAAGAAGCCTTAAGCACCTTTGGGATCACCAGCGCATTTTACCATTTAAAAGGAGAGAGCCGTTCCTGCATTAATATCTGGGATGAAAAAAATAAGATCCAGACAGAATTCCTGGAACCTGGCTTTGAAGTAGGGGAAGAAGACTTTCTTTCGTTCCTGGAACATTATAAAAAGCTTGCAAATGAGGCAGAAGTCATTGCCATATCAGGAAGCGTGCCAAGGGGACTTGATGGAACTGCTTACCAGAGAATGGTGAAGATCGGAAAGGAAGCAGGGAAAAAGGTGATTTTAGACACCAGCGGTAATCTGCTTAAGATGGGCATCGAAGCCGCTCCTTCCATGATTAAGCCTAATTTAGATGAGATCCGTATGCTGACAGGAAAAAGCTGCGACAGCCTGGAAGAGATGATCGAAGCCGCAGAGGACATTCATAAACGGGGTGTGGAGATCGTAGCAGTTTCCCTTGGTTCAGAAGGTTCCTTCGTGGTATGCAGCTCCGGTATTTACAGAGCCAGAGTACCTAAAATAGATGCAGTGAACACAGTAGGATGCGGTGACTCCATGATAGCTGGTTTTGCTCTTGGCCTTTCCAGACAGCTTCCCATGGAAGAAATATTAAGAAATGCAAGTGCTGTCTCAGCAGCTTCCGCATTAAGAGAAGAAACAGGCTTTTTCCTGATGGAAGACATGCAAAG
>SVDT01000179.1 GCA_015057775.1 Paenibacillaceae bacterium
TCCTGCCCTGCAGGGTATGGATGACCGGGAGCGTGTGATTTACTGCGGAACCTTTTCCAAATCCATTGCTCCAGCCATCCGTGTCAGTTACGTGGTATTACCCATTCCCCTGTACCAGATTTATCAGAAACAGATCAGTTTCTATGCTTCCACAGTATCAAGAATTGATCAGAACATATTGTATCAGTTCCTGTCTGAGGGACATTATGAGCGCCATTTAAACCGAATGAGAGCCGTTTATAAATCCAAGCACGATGTGTTAACTGCTGGTTTAAAGTCTTTTGAAGATCAGTTTTTAATTGGGGGAGAGCATGCAGGACTTCATCTGCTGCTGACAGACCAGAAGGGAAGAAGCGAGGAAGAACTGGTTTTAAGGGCAGAGAAGAAAAACGTAAAAGTATATGGTTTGTCCGGATCCTTTATTCATAAGGAACATAACAAATATCCACCTACGGTCATTCTTGGATTTGCAAATTTGACTGAGACGGAAATACAAAAAGGGATTGCTCTTTTAAAAGAAGCCTGGTCGGTTGACGGCAGTAAGGGGGGAAGTTCGTGAATTATGATGGAAACAAAGCCAGAAGAGAAGAAAATATAAGAATTGGCGTCACCATTGCCCTGGTATCTCTGTTGATGCTTCTTTTAAGTGTGGCAGGAACCATAAGAAACAGTAAGGAAGTACAGAATAAGGATAAACAGCTTAAGAAGTCAGAGTTGTCTCAGATTCAGGAAAAAGATGTACCACCGCCAGAAACGGCGGTTACAGAAATGAAGGATGCGGGAATTTCTCTCACTGCGGCCAATCGTGAATATCTAGAAGGGCTGAGCGGCAGATTGAAAGACGGGGATCTGGAAGGAGCTGCAAGGTTAATAGAAGCAAATGGTGATTCTATCGCCCAATTTCCCTGTATGTATTCAGAAGAGATGTTAAAGCGTGAAATCAAGGATGGAACTGGAATTGTATTTCTAAAGCCCACTGTTGTATTTTATGGAGATTTTAAGAATGGAATGCCGGATGGAACTGTTTCGGCCATCTCAGTCCTTAGTCTGGAAGAAGGCAAACGGTATGATTATTCCTATGGAAGCTGGAAGAATGGAAAGATGAACGGCAGCGGTGAATGCGGTTACCGCTATTATGATGGAGTGACTCAGGATATTACTGTTAAAACCTCTAAAAACGGGATGTTTCAGGAGGATCTCATGCAGGGAGACATCACCTATTCCAGTACCAACAGGCAGGGAGAGACCGCTGTGTGGCAGTTTCAGACGAAAGACGGAGTGATTGTATTAAATGACCGGTGGATCAAGGAAACAGATGCAAAGGGGGCAGTGATTTATAAACTCCTTGCCAATGGAGAAAAGGACCACGCCTATGCTCTTGGTGAACGGGCCATAGGTGAGGATCGATGGAGAAACTTAATTTTGTTCTCCCAAATGGAAGGAGGAGGCACCAGTCAGTGAATCAGGAGATTATAAACCGTCTTGCAGTGATTACCGATGAGGAACGGGAGATCATAAACGGCCGGACGGAAATCGATCGGAAGCGGTATACAGAGGGGCAGGAGCTGGTGATCGACAGCAGAAAGATGTTAGAGCATGGTAAAATGATTCGCATCAGACCTCATACCAGATTTGTCCATTTCCCAAGACATAAACATAATTATATAGAAGTGATTTATATGTGCCAGGGAGAGACCACCCATCGGATTGACGGAGAAGAGGTGGTATTAAAAACCGGGGAACTGCTGTTTTTAAATCAGCATGCAACCCAGGAAATACTTCCTGCAGGTGAGGGAGATATTGCTGTTAATTTTATCATTCTTCCGGAGTTTTTTGATACTGCTTTTCAGATGATGGGAGAGGAGAAGAACCTTTTAAGAGATTTTCTGGTAGGCAGTCTTTGCTTTGATCCACGCTATGCCAGTTACCTGCATTTTCAGGTGGCTGACGTTCTTCCAGTACAGAATCTGGTGGAAAATATGGTATGGACTCTGCTCAATGACCAGCCAAATAAAAGAAGCATCAATCAGGTTACAATGGGGCTTTTATTTCTTCAACTCATGCACTACACCGATAAGATCAGCCATACAACAGAAAGTTTTGACCAGAAGCTGACTTTTCAGGTTTTAAAATTCATCGATGAAAATTATAAAGATGGGGAACTGACAGAACTTGCAGCCAGCTTAAACTACAATATTTACTGGCTGAGCAAAGCCGTAAAACGTCTCACCGGCCGGACGTTTAAGGAACTCATTCAGATTAAGCGGCTGAATCAGGCTTCTTTTCTTCTTCTGAATACCAGACTTTCTATCACGGATATATCGATTGCAGTAGGATATGACAATACCAGTTATTTTCATCGTATTTTCCGGAATTACTATGGCATGTCTCCAAAAGAATACAGGGATAAGAATGTAACGCTGCCATTCCCCGATGGGAAGAGATAACAGTATTAAGCAGTATCTCTTCTCTTCTTTATAACGGATGAAAAAACGGAAGTGATGCTTTAAAATGAAAAAAAGAAAACAAATATAATTTATTAATAACTTGTATTTTTGTAATATTGAAAATCATTTCTGCATATACTTGGTTATATATGGTTAATTAAATAATATCTGTAAAGGAGAGGACCAATATGCCAAGAGGAGTCAGAAAAACAGCGCTTGAAAAACTTCAGGAAGAGTTAACGGAAGTGCAGGAATCCATCAAGCAGTATAAGGAAAGTCTTGTTACACTGGATGAAAAGGAAAAAGAAATTCAGGATAAAATAAAGCTGGAACAGTTTAAGGAAGTATCCACAATACTGGACGAGCACGAAATGTCTATTATGGATTTAAAAGAATTACTTATTTCTTCCAAGGCTGAGTAGGTAGATTAAAAGCAATTGGGTGAGAATGCGAATAAGGACGCAGTTTTAATTAAATTATTTCAAGTGTCAACATAACAATCAAGCGTCACGGAAATACTGAATTTCAGTATGCCGTGACGTTTTGAATTGACGTTGATTATTAAGATTTGTCTTTGTGTGGGCATGG
Source organism: Paenibacillaceae bacterium (assembly GCA_015057775.1). Taxonomy (GTDB): domain Bacteria; phylum Bacillota; class Clostridia; order Lachnospirales; family Lachnospiraceae; genus Lacrimispora. The sequence continues at coordinate 3,036 of SVDT01000179.1, forward strand.
TGGATATTGAAGCCGATAAGAAGTTGAGAAACGGCAGCAAGGGCGTTGGCCTTCTATCTTTACATAGATAGGAGGTGGTGCGAATGAATAGTTGATGGATCTGAAGCGCAAAAAAAAAGACCACTCGAAAGCAGTCTTTTTAATGTTTATGCGAGGTTAACGTTTACAGCTTGTAACCCACGATTACCCTCTGTAACATCAAATGTTACAGACTGTCCGTCATCTAATGACTTATAACCGTCCATAGCGAGACCTGAGAAATGAACGAAAATTTCGTTACCCTTCTCGTCGCTGATAAAACCAAATCCCTTTTGTGCATTAAACCATTTTACTGTACCTTTATTCATGAAAGATACCTCCTTAAATTAAAATTATATCTGATAAAACTAAAAATCGCACATATGCGTAAATCATCAATAGAATAATGACTTACGTATACATGCGAAATCAAGACTTTATTAAAATACTATCCGTAGTATAACACGATAATTTGAGTATGTCAAGAAAAAATGAATAAATAATAAATTGTATAGTCGGGAGTTTATGGGTGTTCAAGTGCCAAAAAGATAATCTAGTGATTAGTTAGGTTTCAGCCAACCACTAAATACCTTATAAGAGACTTCTCACTGGTGATTATTTCAGCTTTTTATATTTTACTATAAATTCAGGTTCGTTTTGCGTGGCATCACTGTTCATAAATAAACGGAATAACCTCTTCACGCTTAATGTTCAATACATAAGCAAACTCCTCGCAAAGAGCTATTTCAGCATCCTTAAGAAAGTCTTCATCAGAAATCTGTAGTTTATTATTTTTATTTGTGTTTTTTATCTCCTGTTTGTGCCAACGTAAAGTTTTTACCATTTTTAAAAGTTCAAAACGGTTACCATCTGCAAGAATCTGGCCATATAATTCTTTTCGCTTACGATTATCTTTATTCCAGATGTGATCTTTATCCGGCATTTTTTTTAGTAGAGAGAAAATTTCATCGGCAGAGAGAATGTGGCGAATTTCGGTTTTTCTTCTGCTGCTTATAGCTGAAATGTATACTGTAGCGGTAGCATGGTAAATAGGTTTGAGTACATAATATTGGCGGATTTTTTCATCCATACACATATCCTGTAATCCGGTAACCTCACAAATACCATGACTTCCGTATATAAAGACATCACCTATGTTCATAATATTTCACCTCTTTCTAATAAAATAAAAAGTGCAGTTCACTAAAACCGGACTCACGTACCCGTAAAGCAAACCACACGTTTGATATTTATATTATAGCACAATAACAGACGAGGTGTATACGGCGATTTTACCCAAACTTACGACTATATTATGGATTAATCTATTTGATATTTTCCAGAGTACCGCGAACGTAGGGGAGTAGATATATCGATTGAGCTGAATATTTTAATAGGTCAAATATGAGGCAATGGTAATTATAATAAAAACGCATCTTATAAAATGCAGTAAATACAAGATTTTAAAGTAAAATGCAAATAAGGACGCAGTTTTAAATAAACAGCGTCCTTATTTTTTATTTAAATATCCGTTATGATATAAATAGAAATGTGGGTGGGCAATAATAATGAAACACCCTGCGGGTATCCCTTTATGCCCAGAGAGCATGGGCAATAATAATGAAAGAGTGTGGTGCGTATGGAAAAATATTATCTTGCCGTTGACATTGGAGCCTCCAGTGGCCGTCATATACTCGGCACTGTGAAGGACAACAAGATAATTCTGGAAGAGATTTACCGTTTTGACAACGGCATGAAGCAGGAGAATGGTCATTTATCCTGGGATGTGGAGTCCTTATTCGCTGAAATAAAAGAGGGACTGAAGCAGTGTAAAAAACTTGGTAAGATACCCGTCAGCATGGGCATTGACACCTGGGCAGTTGACTTTGTCCTTCTTGATGAGGAGAATAAAATTCTTGGAAGGGCAGCAGGATACCGGGATGACAGAACAACGGGAATGGATGAAAAGGTATATGAAATCATTTCCCAGAATGATCTATATAAGAGAACCGGAATTCAAAAACAGATCTTTAACACGATTTATCAGCTGATGGCTGTTAAAGAGAAAGAACCAGATCTTCTTAAGAGAGCCGAATCGCTCCTTATGATACCGGATTACTTTCATTTTCTGCTTACGGGAGAAAAGAAACAGGAGTATACCAATGCTACCACTACCCAGCTGGTCAGCCCTGTAACTGAGGATTGGGATTATGAACTGATTCGTATGCTTTCCTATCCGGAGAAGTTATTTAGACCGCTTTCCATGCCTGGAACAAAGGTGGGCCAGTTCACTGAAGAAATCGTAAAAGAGGTAGGATTTTCCTGTACTGTGGTGTTACCTGCTACTCATGATACTGGTTCTGCGGTAATGGCTGTTCCTAAAGTTCCGGGAAAAGAAGAACTTCAGGAGGACATACTATACATCAGCTCAGGAACCTGGTCGCTTATGGGAACCGAACTTCCGGTTGCCGACTGTTCCATCAAAAGTATGGAAGCTAATTTTACCAACGAAGGCGGGTACGATTTCCGTTATCGGTATTTAAAAAATATTATGGGACTTTGGATGATACAGTCAGTGAAAAAAGAGCTGGCCGGGAGAGGCGAGATTTATTCCTTTGCAGAACTGTGTGAGCTTGCATCAAAGGAAAATATCCCATCTCTGGTTGACTGTAATGATAACGGTTTTCTGGCTCCAGAGAGTATGATAAATGCGGTTGCAGAGTTCTGTCAGAGAAATAACCAGCCTGTACCAAAAAGTGCAGGAGAAATTGCGGCAGTGATTTATAACAGTCTTGCTGCATGCTATAGAGATACAGCAAAAGAGCTTCAATCCATTACAGGAAAAACATATTCCAGTCTTCACGTGGTGGGAGGCGGTTCCAATGCAGCTTACCTAAATGAATTAACTGCAAAACAGACGGGGAAAACTGTATATGCCGGACCGGGAGAAGCCACTGCAATTGGAAATCTGCTGGCTCAGATGATTTCTTACGGAGAATTTAAAGATTTAAAAACAGCAAGAGAATCAGTATACCAGTCATTTGCTGTAAAAGAATATAAGCCGCTGTAAACGGCTGTGGATGGGAGAGGAACGATATGATCAGAAAATCATTTAAAATGTATTTAAATGAAGGAATGGCGGAGGAATATGAGAGACGCCACAATCTGCTTTGGCCGGAAATGAAAGAAATGATACATGAATGCGGCGGACATAATTATTCCATATTTTTAGATGAAGAAACCAATGTGCTTTACGGATATATCGAAATAGAAGAGGAAGAGAAATGGGCGAAATCTGCAGATACCCCTATTAACCGGAAATGGTGGGATTATATGGCGGACATTATGAAAACTAATCCTGACAACAGCCCTGTTTCAGACGGGTTAAAACCGGTATTCCATTTAGATTGAAAAAAAGAAAGGAAGAAATAAATATGACAATCAAAGAAAGATATGAAGCAGCAAGGGAATCATATAAAGCAGTAGGCGTTGATACAGACCAGGTACTTCTTGCACTGAAACAGATCCCGATCTCCATGCACTGCTGGCAGGGAGATGACGTAACTGGGTTTGATGGAGCCGGTGCGTTATCAGGAGGAATCCAGACCACCGGAAATTATCCGGGACGGGCACGCAATCCCAAAGAACTGATGGCAGATATGGATAAGGCGCTGAGCCTGATTCCTGGAAAACACAGAATCAATCTTCATGCAAGCTACGCAGTCTTTGAAAAGGGAGAATGGGTTGACCGGGATGAGCTGGAGCCAAAGCATTTTGCAAAATGGGTGGAATTTGCGAAAGAGAGAGAAATCGGCATTGATTTTAATCCTACTTTATTTTCCCATTCAAAGGCAGAGAATGCCACCTTATCAAGCGAAGATCCTGAAATAAGGACATTCTGGATCCGCCATGTACAGGCGTGCATCCGTATTTCCCAGTATTTTGCCGAAGAGTTAGGTACACCCTGTACCATGAATATCTGGATTCCGGACGGATTTAAGGACATTCCCGCCGACCGTACCTCACCAAGAGCAAGATTAAAAGATTCCCTTGACCAGATTCTTTCTGTGGATTACGATAAGTCTAAGGTATTCGTTGCAGTGGAATCAAAGGTATTTGGCATTGGTATGGAAAGCTGTACCGTAGGCTCTCATGAATTTTATATGAACTATGCATCAAAGAATGATATTCTCTGCCTGTTAGACAGCGGACATTATCATCCGACGGAGGTAGTTTCTGATAAGATCTCTTCCATGCTTCTGTTTTTTGATAAAGTAGCACTTCATGTAACCAGACCAGTTCGCTGGGACAGTGACCATGTGGTACTGTTTGACGATGAGACGAAAGAGATCGCAAAAGAGGTTGTACGTGGGGGAGCAGATCGTGTACTTTTGGCACTGGACTTTTTTGATGCGAGCATCAACCGTTTAAGCGCCTGGGTAGTAGGAATGAGAAATATGCAGAAAGCTCTATTAAACGCCCTTCTGCTTCCCAATGAGAAACTGGCTGCTTTACAGGAATCCCGTAATTTCACAGAGCTTATGATGCTTCAGGAAGAGTTAAAACTCTATCCAATCGGTGATGTATGGAATTATTTCTGTGAGATAAACGGAGTACCTGCAAAAGAAGACTGGTTCAGCCAGATTACCGCATATGAAAAAGAAGTGCTGGCAGACCGCAAATAGAGGAGAAAAAAATGAAGATATTAGATGCAGAATTTGTAAAAGGCTTTATCCGTATGTGTGACGATGGTTTTAAACAGAACTGGCATGAAAGAAACGGAGGCAATTTAAGCTACCGGATTAAGGCAGAAGAAGTGGAGTCTGTAAAGGAAGAATTAGATCAAAACACTTCCTGGCAGCCCATCGGTACAACGGTTAAGGATCTGGCAGGAGAATTTTTTATGGTGACAGGAAGCGGAAAATATTTTCGCAACGTGATTTTAGATCCAGCTGCCAACACCTGTATTATAGAAATCGACGAATCCGGAGAAAATTACCGGATCTGCTGGGGACTTGTAAACGGAGGACGCCCTACCAGTGAGCTGCCTTCCCATTTAATGAATCATGAAGTGAAGAAGATTGCAACCAATGGTATGCACCGGGTTATTTACCATGCTCATCCGGCCAATGTAATTGCATTAACCTTTGTGCTGCCTTTGGAAGATCGTGTATTTACAAGAGAGTTATGGGAGATGGCTACCGAATGTCCCGTTGTTTTCCCAAGCGGTGTTGGTGTGGTCGGCTGGATGGTGCCAGGCGGTCGCGATATCGCAGTTGCCACCAGTGAGTTAATGAAGAAATATGACGTGGCAGTATGGGCCCATCATGGTCTCTTTGCTTCCGGTGAAGACTTTGACTTAACCTTTGGATTAATGCATACGGTTGAAAAATCGGCAGAGATTCTGGTAAAGGTTTTATCCATACGTCCGGATAAACTGCAGACAATCACACCACAGAACTTTAAAGATCTTGCCCGTGATTTTAAAGTTACCCTTCCGGAAGAGTTTCTTTACGAAAAATAATGAAATGTTAACCTAAAACAATAATATGGTTGACAATGCAAAAATCCCTTTGTATAATGATGAAAAATGACATCATTCTACAGGGGGATTTTTCATGAAAAATTTAAAAACAAAAGAAATTACGTTATGTGCTTTGTTTGCATCTCTGACTGCAATCCTGTCTCAAATTACCATTCCCATCGGACCGGTACCCGTTAATTTCGCTCATCTTTCTACCTTTCTAGCGGCGGGGTTACTGGGATCAAGGATGGGGGCATTAAGCCAGCTTACCTTTGTTTTAATGGGAGCAGCAGGTCTTCCGGTTTTCTCTGTCTCATACTATCCTTAAGCCGTTTCTCATAGTCTCCCACAGGAGTGGCATCCG
>SVDT01000180.1 GCA_015057775.1 Paenibacillaceae bacterium
GAATACGGGGACAGATTAAAGATTCGGATTAAGGAAACAGAACTGAAAATATATGCACAGACAGGTGAAACCTTTAATATTAATTCGCCCAAACAGCTGGGTGAAATCCTGTTTGAAAAGATGAAACTGCCAGGTGGGAAAAAAACAAAAACCGGTTATTCCACAGCTGCTGATGTGCTTGAAAAGCTGGCGCCTGATTATCCGGTCATAGAACAGATTCTGGATTACAGACAGCTGACAAAATTAAATTCCACCTATGCCGATGGACTGGCTGCCTATATTGGTTCCGATGAACGGATTCACGGGACCTTTAATCAGACAATTACCGCTACCGGCAGAATCAGCAGTACAGAGCCTAATTTACAGAATATCCCCATCCGTATGGAACTGGGAAGAGAGATCCGAAAAGTCTTTGTTCCGCAGGAAGGCTGTGTTTTTGTAGACGCTGATTACTCCCAGATTGAACTGAGGGTTCTGGCTCATATGTCTGGAGATGAAAGACTGATCGGTGCCTATCAGCAGGCCGAGGATATTCACGCAATCACTGCTTCAGAGGTTTTCCATGTTCCTTTGACGGAAGTAACCTCCCTGCAGCGACGCAATGCCAAGGCGGTGAATTTCGGGATCGTATATGGAATCAGTTCATTTGGTTTAAGTGAAGGCTTAAGTATTACCAGAAAAGAAGCCACCGAATATATCGATAAGTATTTTGAAACCTATCCAGGGGTAAAGCTGTTCCTGGACAAACTGGTGGCGGATGCAAAAGAAACCGGGTATGCAGTCAGCATGTTTGGAAGGCGCCGCCCCGTCCCTGAACTGAAATCATCTAATTTTATGCAGCGTTCCTTTGGAGAACGTGTAGCGATGAATTCCCCGATTCAGGGAACAGCCGCAGATATTATGAAGATTGCCATGATTCGGGTTGACCGTGCTCTTAAAAAACAGGGTCTGCAGTCAAAAATAGTTCTTCAGGTTCATGATGAACTTTTAATTGAGACCCGGCTGGAAGAACTTGATCAGGTAAAAAAACTGTTGGTGGAAGAGATGAAGAGTGCTGCCAGCCTTGCTGTACCGCTGGAAGTTGATGCCAATGTTGGAGAATCCTGGTTCGATGCCAAATAATAGGATGGTGAAACGTATGAAAGTAATTGGACTTACTGGCGGAGTGGGGGCTGGTAAAAGTCTGGTTCTCACCATATTAAAAACAAAATATAATGCAGAAGTGATGGAAGCGGACAAAGTTGCCCATGAACTGATGGAGCCGGGAGAAGAAGGATATCTGGGGATCAAAGAAACTTTTGGTGAAGCCATTCTTAATTCAGACGGCACCATTAACCGTACTGCACTGGGAAAAGTGATTTTTGACAATGAATCTGCCAGAGAACAGATTAATTCAATCATTCATCCCCTGGTGTGGAAAAGAATCAGACAAAAAATTTCCGCTTCCCAAGCCGGGCTTATTGTGGTAGAATTTGCAATTATGGGTGAAGAAGCGGAAGATATCTATGATGAGATGTGGTATGTACATGCATCAGAAGAAGTCAGAATGAGACGGCTTTTAAAAAACAGGGGCTACTCAAAAGAACGTTCGGAAAAAATGATCAGAAGCCAGGCGTCGGAACAGGAATATGCAAGGCGTTGTGACCGGATAATCGAAAACCATGGTTCTGTTAAGGATTTAGAGGATCAATTGGTGGAAATATTAAAAAGCAGGGGATAGAAAACGATGAGACTGGTAAGCATTGCTAGCGGGAGCAGCGGAAACTGCATTTATGTAGGTTCTGATACGACTCATGTTCTGGTAGATGCCGGAATAAGCAATAAAAGAATTGAACAGGGCTTAAATGAAATTGGATTAAAGGGCAGCGAGCTCACAGGAATTGTAATTACTCATGAACACTCGGATCATACCAAAGGGCTTGGAGTGCTGGCCAGAAAGTATGGCGTTCCCATCTATGGAACACAGGAGACTCTGGAGGAGATTTCCAAGCAGAAGTATCTGGGAGAATATCCCCGGGAATTGTTTTGCGCCATTCGCCCGGATGTGGATTTTTTTGTTGGAGATTTAGAGGTCAAGCCGTTTTCCATTGACCATGATGCGGCAAATCCGGTAGCATACCGGATACAGCATGAACATAAATCGGTTGCAGTAGCAACGGATATGGGGCATTACAATCAGTACATTATCGACCATCTCCAGGGACTGGATGCTGTTTTATTAGAATCCAACCATGATGTGAATATGCTTCAGGCAGGACCTTATCCTTATTACTTAAAACGAAGGATATTGGGAGATCATGGACATTTATCCAATGAAAATGCGGGACGGCTGCTGTGCTGCATTCTTCACGAAAACTTAAAGAAGATTCTGCTGGGCCATTTAAGCAAGGAAAATAATTACGAAGAGCTTGCTTATGAAACCGTAAAGCTTGAAATCTCAGAAGGAGATAATCCATTTAAGGCATCTGATTTTTCCATAGCCGTTGCAAAACGGGATCAGATGTCGGAAATTATCACTATATAAAGAGGAGATGCATGATGAATAAGACGATTATTACAGTAGTTGGCAAGGACACAGTAGGGATTATAGCAAAGATTTGCACTTATCTGGCAAATAACCAGGTAAACATATTGGATATTTCCCAGACCATTGTACAGGGGTATTTTAATATGATGATGATTGTTGACATCAATGAAGCAGCGAAGCCTTTTGGAGAGCTTGCGGATGAACTGGAACAAATTGGAGACGAGATTGGTGTAAAGGTAAAATGCCAGAGAGAAGAAATTTTTACTAAAATGCATCGGATCTGATTACTGCAGTGAGGCTTAAGAAAAGGATGGGTTATCGATATGTTGAATATGTTTGAAGTAAATGAGACCAATAAGATGATCGAGCAGGAATTGCTGGATGTGCGCACTATCACCATGGGTATCAGTCTCCTTGACTGCTGCGACAGTGATTTAAAAGCGGTGAATGAAAAGATTTACAACAAGATCACCACGGTTGCAAAAAATCTCGTATCTGTAGGAAAAGAGATAGAGAAAGATTTTGCAATTCCCATTGTTAATAAACGTATTTCCGTAACCCCGATTGCAATGGTAGGAGCTGCTGCCTGCAAAACTCCTGATGACTTTGTTACCATAGCACAGACCCTTGACCGCGCAGCTAAAGAAGTTGGTGTTAATTTCATTGGCGGATATTCTGCACTTGTCAGCAAGGGAATGACAACGGCTGATAAAAATCTGATCTGCTCTATTCCAAAAGCGCTGGCCTGTACAGACCGTGTCTGCAGTTCTGTTAATGTAGGTTCTACTAAGACAGGAATCAATATGGATGCAGTTGCTTTAATGGGCAAAATTGTTCTGGAAACAGCAGAGGAGACCAAAGATAATGATTCCCTTGGCTGTGCAAAACTGGTGATATTCTGCAACGCGCCGGATGATAATCCATTTATGGCTGGTGCATTCCACGGTGTTACAGAAGCGGATGCAATTATCAATGTAGGCGTCAGCGGACCTGGTGTAGTAAAACGGGCGATTGAGACCGCAAGAGGAAAGGACTTTGAAGTTCTTTGCGAGACCATTAAGAAAACTGCATTTAAGATTACCCGGGTAGGACAGCTGGTTGCCCAGGAAGCATCCAAAAGACTTAATATCCCATTTGGAATCATTGATCTGTCTCTGGCTCCCACACCTGCAATCGGTGACAGTGTAGCTGAAATCTTGGAAGAGATTGGTCTGGAGCGGGTTGGTGCCCCAGGCACAACGGCTGCCCTGGCTCTGCTCAATGACCAGGTAAAAAAGGGAGGAGTTATGGCTTCATCCTATGTAGGCGGTTTAAGCGGTGCATTTATTCCTGTCAGTGAAGATCAGGGAATGATCGATGCAGTTGCCATGGGTGCATTAAACCTTGAAAAACTGGAAGCAATGACCTGTGTCTGCTCCGTTGGTCTGGATATGATTGCCATTCCTGGAGATACACCTGCCACCACCATATCCGGAATCATTGCAGATGAATCCGCAATCGGTATGATAAATCAGAAGACAACAGCAGTTCGTATTATTCCGGTAATCGGCAAGACTGTTGGTGAAACCGTGGAATTCGGCGGTCTTTTAGGATACGCTCCTGTTATGCCAGTCAATCAATACTCCTGTGAAAAGTTTGTAAACCGCGGAGGAAGAATTCCTGCGCCGATTCACAGCTTTAAGAATTAGCCATGGAACAGAACGATAAAAGAGAAGTGACGGAAGCGCTCAGGGAATTTCTTGATGATTATTTAATTCGTATGATCATCAGCAATCCGGTTGAAAAACAGGGAATGTCCAAAGTGAAAATCCGTCCTCTTAAGCAAAAGGATTTATTGCTGTTTCAGGCCGAGCAGTTGGTTGGAAACCAGGCATTTCATAAAAACCTGACAAAAGAGGAATGTGCAGACTATGCTGCAGATTTACTGGCTGGAACGTTTCGGCAGCTGGAACTGGAATCAGCAAAAGGCCAGGTCAGGGTTCTGATCAGCAAAAAAGGAGTTCCTGGTATTAAGATGAAGCGTATTCCGCAAAAAATCACAGCACTTCCTGTAGTAACGGATCACAACAGACAAAAAAATTATATTTTAAAAGAAGGAACTCCCATACCATTTTTAGTTGATTTGGGAGTCATGTCGGAAAATGGAACTATCATAAAATCAAGATATGACAAATTCCGCCAGATTAACCGGTTCCTTGAATTTATTGAAGATATACTTCCCAGACTTCACAAAGACAGGGAAAATGTAATTATTGATTTCGGCTGCGGCAAATCCTACTTAACATTTGCCATGTATTATTATCTTCATGTGCAGAAGGGATACTCCATCCGCATTATCGGTCTTGATTTAAAGCAGACGGTAATTGACAACTGCAACCGGTTAAGTGAGAGTTATGGGTACGAAAAACTTAGATTTTATCACGGTGATATTGCATCATACGAGGGCGTCAGCCAGGTGGACATGGTGGTTACACTTCATGCCTGTGATACAGCCACTGATTTTGCTCTGGCAAAAGCTGTTTCGTGGGGGGCATCTGTCATATTATCCGTACCGTGCTGTCAGCATGAACTCAACAAACACATAGAGAACAGTCTGATGGCACCTGTTTTCCAGTATGGTCTTATAAAAGAACGAATGGCAGCTCTGTATACAGATGCTCTTAGGGCAGAGATATTGGAGAACCAGGGGTACAGAACACAGATACTGGAATTTATTGATATGGAGCATACACCAAAGAACATATTAATCCGTGCTGTTAAGCAGGGAGAAAAGAAAAATAACCGAAGCCAAATTGATGAAATTATGGAATTTCTTCATGGAAATCTGACTCTTTATGATTTGTTTTACAAAGAATAAACTAATATAAAATTATGAGTGAAATTTGCTGTCATATATGTTATGATATAAGCAATAATTAAAGGAGGAAAATCCATGCCTTTTATTAATTCAAAAGTAAATGTTGCATTATCCCAAGAAGAGAAAGAACTGATTAAGGATAAACTTGGCCAGGCAATCAGTCTGATTCAGGGAAAGTCAGAAAGCTGGCTGATGGTTGGTTTTGAAGATAACTATTCTCTATATTTTAAAGGAAAGAACAATACGAAGCTTGCTTTTGTAGAAGTTAAGATTTTCGGGCATGCTTCTGACCGGGATTTGGATCATTTAACTGCTGAGATTTCCAGAATTTTTAAAGAAGTACTTGGAATTGCCCAGGATAAGATCTATATTAAATACGAAGAGGCAGAACACTGGGGCTGGAATGGAGCAAACTTCTAAATTTAACTGTTGACACGTCAGACAGGGGAGCGCTTATGGAGCTTTGGGATATCTACGATGAAAACAGAGCGGCAACAGGAAGGACTCATGTCCGGGGAGTTCCGCTGGGAAAAGGGGAATATCATCTGATTGCTGATATCTGGACCGTAAATCACAGGAATCAGATTCTGCTGACCAGACGGCATCCCAATAAGCCTTACGGCTTAATGTGGGAGTGTACCGGCGGTTCGGTTCTTGCCGGCGAGACCACAGTGGAAGGGGCTATAAGAGAACTTTGGGAAGAAGCCGGAATTCATGCTGAAAAAGAGGATTTAACGCTGATTCACAGCATCAGACAGAGGGAACGGTTTGTGGATACTTATATCAACAGGCAGAATGTCACGAAAGACGATCTTAAGTTACAGGCAGAGGAAGTTGTGGACGCAAAGCTTGTGACTTTTGATGAGCTCCTTGATCTGTGGAAGCAGGGAATTGTAGTACCCAAATCCCGGTTTCTTCTATATAAAGACAGGATTAGAGAATATATCAATCCGCCGTCATAATATGACGACGGATTGTGTAAATTCATTTTTAATTTTTATATTATATTTAGCCTGTAATACTGTCTGATAGATGTGAGAAGAATAGAAGTCATGTCGGAGCATAACGGCAGCTGCTCCCGTTAAATTGGTTTCTGCACCAGCAGTTTTGGCGATGAGAGGGATGCTCCCTCTCTTTTTTATTTCTCCCATCAGGGATACAGATTCTTTTTTGAAACCCAGAATTCTGGCATAAGGAGCATAGCCTGCCCGACGGCCATCCTCCGTCAGCTGGCCGGTTGTCCCCAGCATAATATGGAGCAAACCACGGCTCACTCTTGTATAGGTGTATTGTCTGGTTTTTAACTGGTTGATCTTTTCTTCAAATGAATGATAATCTGGAAGCTGTTTTGTAATTCTTGCAGCCATTTCTTCTGACACATCGGAAAAATTATTAAATGGGGTTCCTTCCATAGACAGCCTTAGGAGAGCGGAATTTAACAGGAGACTGAAATCGTCGCAGTAAAGAGGTTTGCTTTCCTGTATTTTTAATTTCACCGGATCTGGTACATAATCGAAGACTGTATTCCCCGCCTTATTGTAATCTTCTCCTGATTCCCTTAATGCCTTTCTAAGTCCGGTTGCAGAGCAGAAACGATGGGGCGTTAAAAGAGGATCGTGATAGCCGCTTCCATTTCTTGCAATGGTCAAAGGTGTTAAAGAAGCGTTTTGTCTATAGATGGCCTTTAAATATTCAATTCCCAAAATGTTGTTGGGAGAGGCCAGAATCGAGGCATCTTCTTTCCCTACAGCTTTGCTGGTGACAAGAGCGGTGTTTCTTGCTTCCGGAAAAGTAGCCCCCTTTTTCAGCTCTTTACGTAACTCATCTGAATAAACTGCAGGTTCGTTGGCGAGAATAGTAGCAATAGCGGAAAGTTTTTCCATATCCCCGCTTTCGCTGCCAAAGCACACAGTGTCAACTGCCCCCAGGCCGTTTAGCAGTGCCACAGAGCAGGATGCAAAGTCTTCCGCGCTTCCGGAAGCAAAAACAGACGGAATTTCCAATACCAGATCGGCTCCGCAGGAAAGTGCCATGGCAGTCCTTGTATACTTATCATAGATAGCAGGAGCTCCCCGCTGTACAAAATCTCCACTCATGACTACCACAGCATATTTTGCATTTGACAGTTCTTTCGCTTTTCTGATATGATAGGCGTGGCCGTTGTGAAAGGGGTTGTATTCAGCGATAATACCTACAGCATGCAAATTTTTCTCTTTTATCATAAAAAACGTCCTTTTTCTTTTTTTCAACCTATATTATGCTATTGTTTCGCAAAAAATGCAAATTATTTTGTCACAACACTTGAAAATTTTCAGGAATGCTCATAGAATAGAGTGAGAATCAAGAAGAAGCATTGATCAATTAGAACAGGAGAATAGATAAGTATGAATTTTATCGTTGAAACATCAGCTCGTCATGTACATTTATCTCAGGAACATCTTGAGATTTTATTTGGACAGGGATATGAATTAACCAAGAAGAAAGAATTATCCCAGCCAGGTCAGTTTGCTTGCGAGGAGAGAGTTACTGTTGTGGGATCAAAAGGTGAGTTCAAAGGAGTTTCCATTTTGGGACCAGTAAGAAAATCTACTCAGGTGGAACTTTCTCTGACAGATGCCCGTTCTGCAGGAATCGCCGCACCAGTAAGAGAATCCGGAGATATTGCAGGCAGCGGACCATGTAAGATTGTCGGACCAGCAGGTGAGATTGATATCACAGAGGGTGTAATTGCAGCAAAGCGTCATATTCACGCAACGCCTGCAGATGCACAAAAACTGGGAGTTGAAAACGGCGAGATCGTTTCTGTGAAAATTGATACAAATGGCAGAAGTCTTGTTTTCGGAGATGTAGTTGTACGTGTAAACGAGTCCTATGCTCTGGCTATGCACATTGATACGGATGAATCTAACGCAGCAGGCTGCGGCAGAGAACAGTACGGCGAAATTGTAAAATAATTGAAGGAGAATTTAGTTTTATGAAAATTTTAGTTATCAACTGCGGAAGCTCTTCCTTAAAGTATCAGTTAATTGATATGGAAAATGAGGGAGTTTTAGCAATAGGTTTATGCGAAAGAATTGGTATTAACGGATCCAAACTGACTCACAAAGCAGAAGGAATAGGCAAATTCGAATTAGAAGAAGAGATGCCGAACCACACTGTAGCAATCAAGCTGGTTATGGATGCCCTGGTTAATCCTGAGCATGGAGTAATCAAAGATACCAGTGAAATTTCTGCAGTAGGACACCGTGTTCTCCATGCCGGTACTATTTACAGTGATTCCATCGTTGTAAATGAAGATGTTAAAAAAGTGATCCGTGACTGTTTCGATTTAGGACCTCTGCATAACCCTGCTAACTTAATGGGTATTGAGGCATGTGAAGCAGCTATGCCAGGAACACCAAACGTAGCTGTTTTTGATACTGCATTTGGTATGGGTATGCCGGAGAAAGCTTCTCTTTACGCAATCCCTATGGAATATTATGAAAAATACAGCATTCGCCGTTACGGCTTCCATGGAACAAGCCACAGCTTCGTTTCCAAAG
>SVDT01000181.1 GCA_015057775.1 Paenibacillaceae bacterium
CTATTGACAATATTCCTTTCACGCATTAATATATTGATTAATAAAAGAAACCGTTGAAAAAGAAGAGTAAGCTTTCCCAGCAGTATTTCAGAGAGCCGCCGGTGGTGTGAGTGCGGTATAGTGCAGATAGCTGAATGGACTTTTGAGGGCAGCCTTGAACCGAATGGTAGTAGGGGCTGACGGAATCCACAACCGTTATATGATGTGGCATATATGTTAGTATATGAAAAGAGGGCTTATAGTAAGCCAATTTGAGTGGCACCGCGGATTGTATGATTCGTCTCAAGTATGTGTATAACATACTTGGGACTTTTTTTATGCAACAAAAGGGATTCTATCAATAAAAATAAATTCTAGGAGGAATTATTATGAAAAAATCTTTAAAAATCATGTTACTGGCAGCACTTGCTGCTTCTCTCACCGGATGTGCCTCTGGCAAAGCACCGGAAAAGGCACAGGAAACCACATCAGCAGCATCTGCAAAAAGTGAGGCAGGAACTTATACCATCGGAATCGCCCAGTTTGCAGAGCACGGCTCTCTCGACAACTGTCGGGAAGGGTTTTTACAGGGACTTGCCGCAGAAGGGATTGAGGAAGGAAAGAACTTAACTGTCCTTTATGAAAATGCACAGGCTGACGGTGGTACAGCAAGCCAGATCGTAAACAACTTTCTTGCAAAGAAGACTGATCTGATCTGCGCCATTGCAACTCCCATGGCACAGGCTGCCTACGGCGGAGCTAAAAAAGTCAACGTACCTGTTATTTTTACAGCCGTAACTGATCCGGTGGCTGCTGCTCTTGCCAAAGAAGACGAAACTCCGGTGGGGGAAATAACCGGCACCAGCGACAAGCTTCCTGTTGAAAAACAGTTGGAAATGATCCGCAAGATTCTTCCGGATGCAAAGAAAATCGGTATTTTATACAGCACAAGCGAAGTAAACTCAGAGACAGCAATTAAAGAATACAAAGCTGCTGCTGCAAATTATGGATTTGAAATCGTGGAAGGCGCAGTTACCTCTACTGCTGATATTTCCCTGGCAACTGACAGTCTTTTAGAAAAGGTTGACTGCCTTAACAATTTAACTGATAATACCGTAGTCAGCTCTCTCCCACTTATCCTTGACAAAGCAGGCAAGAAAAACATACCGGTATTCGGCAGTGAAGTGGAACAGGTAAAAATCGGCTGCCTTGCAGCAATGGGTCTTGATTATGTGGATTTAGGAAAACAGACCGGCGTTATGGCTGCTAAGGTTTTAAAGGGAGAAGCCAAAGCAAGCGAATTAAACTTTGAAGTAATTAAAGATGCAGCATTTTACGGAAATTCCAAGGTTGCTGATACACTTGGTATTACCTTACCAAAGGAACTGACCGACTCTGCTGCCAAGGTGTTTACTGATATTTCAAAAGGAACAAAATAAGAAGAAACTAAGTGGAGGAAGTTAAATCATGTCAATTATACTTGGCGTTTTGGAAGAAGGTCTGGTTTATGCCATTATGGCGCTGGGCGTATACATCACCTATAAGATTCTGGATTTTCCCGATCTTTCCGTTGATGGCACGTTTCCCCTTGGAGGCGCTGTCACCGTTACACTTATATTAGCTGGTATAAATCCTCTGGCAACCCTGTTTATCGCATTTGCCATCGGAGCTCTGGCCGGGTGCATCACAGGTTTTATCCATGTAAAATTAAAAGTGCGGGATCTTCTGTCTGGTATTATTGTCATGACTGCTTTGTACTCCGTTAATTTAAGAGTTGCCGGAAAAGCCAATGTTCCATTTTTCAATGTGAGCACCATTTTTGAAAACAGCCTGGTTAACAGGCTGTTTCCGGCGTCACTAAGCAGCGTTACTGCGGTTGTGATTCTGGCAGTCATCGTTTTCGTAGTAAAATTTATTTTAGACCAGTACTTAAAAACCCGCTCCGGATATCTGTTAAGGGCAGTTGGCGATAACGAAACACTTGTCACTTCCCTGGCGAAAGACAGAGGGATGGTTAAAATTGTGGGGCTTGCAATTGCAAATGGTCTGGCTGCTCTGGCAGGTTCTGTATACTGCCAGCAAAAAGGCTTCTTTGAAATCAGCATGGGAACCGGAACCATCGTCATCGGGCTTGCCAATGTCATTATCGGTACAAAGCTTTTTAAACGGATCGGATTTGTAAAATCAACCACTGCTGTCATTATAGGCTCTATCATTTACAAAGCCTGCGTATCGTTTGCAATTTTCTTAGGAATGGAAGCTTCAGACTTAAAACTGATCACATCAGTTTTATTCCTGGCCATTCTGGTACTGAGCAACGGCAGGGAAAAGAAGGTGAAAGCATGATTGAACTGAAAAACATAAATAAATATTACAACCACGGAACTGTCAATGAAATGTGTCTGTTCCACAATTTTGAATTAACCATAAAGGATCAGCAGTTTGTTTCTGTTGTGGGAAGCAACGGATCCGGAAAGACTTCTCTTTTAAACCTGATCTGCGGCAGCATTCCTTTGGACAGCGGATCCATACTCATTAACGGCACTGATATCACCAGCATGCCCGAATACCGCCGCCAGCGGCGCATCGGAAGAGTCTATCAGAACCCCGCCATGGGAACCTGCCCCAATATGACCATACTGGAAAATATGGCACTGGCTGATACGAAAGGAAAACCATTTAATTTACTTCCCGGAACCAATAAGCAGCGAATTAACTATTACAAAGAACAGCTTCATACATTAGGTCTTGGACTGGAAGACAAGCTTCACGTAAAAGTAGGAGTTTTATCCGGAGGTCAGAGACAGGCCATGGCACTTTTGATGTCAACCATGACTCCCATCGAATTTTTGATTCTTGATGAACACACAGCAGCACTTGACCCTAAAACGGCAGAGATTATCATGCAGCTGACAGATAAGATCGTGAAAGAGAAACAGCTGACCACCATCATGGTAACCCATAACCTGCGCTACGCAGTGGATTACGGAAACAGGCTTCTTATGATGCATCAGGGCAATGCAGTTGTGGACTGCGCAGATGAAGAAAAAAATGGCCTGGATATAAACTTTATTCTTGAGAAGTTTAATGAAATCAGCGTGGAATGCGGAAACTAAAAAGAAAGCCTGGATCAGTCAACTAAAGTGATCCAGGCTTTCTTCTATTCCTTTTCTCTCATCCAGACAGTCATCTCTCCCTCTCCCCTATTGTTCCAGCAAAAGTAAGGGATTGCTTTCAACTCTGTTTTTTTATAAACCGGCCTCTCTTCTCCGTATAGAGAATCTCCTGCCTTTTCATAATCAATACGGCTTCCCTGTAATCTGGCGCACAGGGTGCCTCTTAAGAGCTCATGGTCATATTCTTCCTGTGGCTCTACGCTGGTATCGATAACCGTCCCTGATAGATATTTTCCATTATCCGCCTCTTCCAGACAATAAACCACCGGTCCCTTCATCAGGCTTACTTTTCCTATATTATGACGAACCCTGGGGTTGGATCTGACGTATCGGAACGGGACATTCAGTTCCATAACAACCTTATCATCTATTTCCCAAATTCGTTTTAAATAAAGATACCCTTTTTCCAGAGTTCCAGTCTCTTCTTTTCCATTGATTTTAAGTACCGCTCCTTTACTGTAAGAAGGAATGCGCACAGCAAGGGTAAACTGGCTTCCTGGTTTTTCCGGATTTATGGAAAGAGTGACCGTTCCATTTTCAGGATAGTTGCATTCCTGACTTACGCAGATGCCAACGCCTGAGAGCTGACACTCCATTCTGCTTTGTATAAAAAGATTGACGTAGATCGTACTGTCATCTGAAGCGTATATGTAATTACCAAGGGAAGCAAGGGTTCTGGCAATATTGGGCGGACAGCAGGCCACTCCGAACCAAAGCTGTCTGGTGGTTTTTATATGCCGGTATGTGGGATTTTTTTTCACCACCTCTGGCACTACCTCCAGTGGATTTACGTAGAAGAAATGTGTTCCATCCATGGCGATCCCTGCAAGAAGGGTATTATACAGGGCTTTCTCCACAACGTCCATGTATTTTCCATCTCTGGTGAGATGAAACATCCGGTTGGAGAACATAGCAAGACCTACCGTCGCACAGGATTCTGAATAATTGGTATCATTGGGAAGGTCATAGTCTGTTGTAAACCGTTCCCCATAGGCGGCTGATCCAATACTGCCGGTTATATACATCCGCTTATTCACAATATTTTCCCACAGCCTTTTACACTGGCTGGTAAGAGCTCCGTCCTGATATTCATAAGCCAGGTCTGCCATTGCACTGTAAAGATAAACGGCCCGGACACAATGGCCTTCTGCTGTCTCCTGTTCCTTCAATGGCATATGGGACTGATTATAATCCAGATCAAAATCTTTAAATTCAGGAAAAATATAGTTCCCGTTCTTAATACAATCCTCATTTAGGAAATAGCAGGGTCTTTCTCCTCTTGTTCTAACAAAATAATCCGCAAGCCAGAGATAATTTCTCTTTTCCGTCACCCGGTATAATTTCACCAGTGCCAGCTCAACTTCCGGATGTCCCGGATAGCCATGAATTTTACCTTCCTCCGGTCCAAAAACAAGGCAGAGATGATCTGCGAATTTACACATTACATCAAGAAATTTTCTTTTTCCAGTGGCCTTATAATACGCCACAGCTGCCTCAATCATATGACCAGCAGTATAAAGCTCATGTCCTTCAAATAAGTCTGACCATCTTTTATTTCCGGTAATTGTATAATAAGTGTTTAAGTATCCGTCTTCGCACTGGGCTGCAGCAATCAGATCAATGGCCTGATCCGCCGCTTCTTCAAGGCACTCATTTCTGTTTTTATTAAGGGAACAGGCAACTGCCTCCAGCCATTTTGCCGCATCGGTATCCTGAAATACCATCCCCTTATGCTCTCCTGTCTCCTTCCCGGCTGCAATGCGGAAATTCCTGATGCAGTAGCTTTTTTCCGCTCCCTCCACCCGGTCATTAATCAGGTCCCATTGAAATGGCAGAATTACCTCATCCACCAGATCTATATATTTACCCCAGAATGTATCCTGTATTGTAACATGTTTTAAATCTGCACCCGTCAGTTTATTTCCCACCATACCTTTTCCTCGCTCTGCTATCTATTTTCCTGATTCAGTTTTTTTACCGACTCCCCTTCAATCAGAGTACAGGGAAGTGTGATGCTCACATCTCCAACGCTGACTCCGCTTACATTTTCAAGCAGCAGCTCCATAGCGCGGTAGCCCATCTCCTGCAATGGCCGTTCCACGGTTGTAATCCTTGGCGTTACGTATTGAATAATATCAGAATTGTCAAAGCCTGTGACAGAAACATCATCAGGTACCTTCAGCCCCAGCTCTCTTGCTGCATCACAGACACCCACTGCCATATCATCATTCATTGCCACAATTGCTGTGGGGTGACCGCTTTTATTCAATAGTTTTTTGGCAGCTTCTTTTCCTTCCTGGTACTTCCAGTTCCCACAGGTTATATTCTCCTCTTTCATGGTAATGCCAGCCTCGTTTAAAGCTTTCAAAAACCCATTGTACCTTAATGCGGCGGGCTCTGACTCCTTTAATCCATTAATAACCCCAAACTCTCTATGTCCGTTTTCAATGAGCATTTTTGTCATATGATAAACTGTCTTTTCATTGCTATAGCGAACCGATGATCCTTCTCCGTCAGTGTAACAGTAGCAGTAAACCACCGGCTTTTTAATATTGCCCAGGATATGACTGATTTTCCGGTCATGCATGCCTACATAAATAATGCCATCCACCTGCATTCCAATCATTACATCCAGTGCCTTATCAATATCATTCTGATAGTTGGAAATGTGATCGAACTGGGATTCAATTTTATTTAACAGCCTTAAATTGCTCAGTATGGTGTTATAGCCTCTTGCTTCAGCAATCTCATTGATTCCGTCAATAATATAAGCCGTATGCCATACTGTTACATCCTCTACAATCACTCCTACCAGAAAGGATTCATTCCTTCTTAAGCTCTTTGCCAGGATATTGGACCGATAACCGGTTTCCTTGATAATCTTCTCTACCTTTTTTCTGGTTTCATCACTGACCTGTGCCGTATTATTTAAAACATACGATACCGTTGCCACGGAAACTCCTGCCATTGATGCAATTTCCTTTAGTGTCATGTATTCTCTACTCTCTCTTTCCTTTTTCCTGTTTAGCCCTTCAGCCCGGACGTTTTAATTCCTTCCACTAAAAATCTGGATCCGAACAGATAAAGAAGCATGGGAGGCAGAATCATAAGTGTGGAGGCAGCCATTATAGAAGGCCAGTTGATTACAAACGCATTACCTGAAGTATACATAAATGTTGTCATAAGTGCAATGGTCAGAGTCCTCCATTTATCACTGTTTATGTAAAAGACCGGCTGGGTCAGTTCGTTCCACCAGAAGACGCAGGATAACACGCCAATTGTGGTAAAGGTTGACTTTGATAAAGGAATCAGCACACGGAAAAAGATACCGATTCTGCTGCAGCCATCCATGGTAGCAGCCTCATCCAGTTCCTTGGGGATAGAACGAAAAAACTGCCGGAACAGAAATACGTTATAGGGATATGCAAAAAATGCAGGTACAATCATGGGAAGCAGGGAATCCAGCCAGCCAACTTTTCCAAACATGATATACTGGGGAACAATGAGTGCAATATTTGGAATCATCATTGTTCCCACAATCAGGGAAAAAATCAGATTTTTCCCTGGAAACTCCATTCTGGCCAGAGGATAGGCAACCAGTGAGGAGGAAATTAAAGTTCCCGCAGTGGTTCCCGCCATCAGAAGAACTGTGTTTCTGACATAAAGCACATAGTTGGAGTGATAAAAAATATACTTATAGTTTTCTAAGGTCCCTTTTTGAGGAAAAATACCAGATGATGAAGTAAACTCTGTTAAGGTCTTAAAAGATCCGGTGAGGACCCAGATAATCGGAGAAAACATGATTATTCCCACCAGAATTTTCATCATAAAAACCAGAATCCGGCTGGCTCTTTTTTTCGTTTTAGCTGATTTCATGCCTCTCCCCCTTTAATTTTCATAGTAAACAATCTTTTTTGAGATTGCAAATATACCGATACCAAAACAACACGCAATCAGAAACAGTATGACAGACATGGCACAGGCATAGCCTACCTTCATATTGCTGAATGCTTCTTTATAGATCAGAAGGCTGAGCACCTGTGACATTCCGTTTGGATCACCATTTTCTCCAGTCAGTGGATATAAAAGAGCAAATGAGCCATTCAATGCGCTAATACAACCCATAACCGCATTAAACAGGATAATGGGGGATATCATGGGAAGGGTAATCCGGAAGAATTTTTTCAATGGACTGGCTCCGTCAATTTCACATGCCTCATAAAGCTCTCTGGGCACATCATTTAAACCGGATCGGAATATCAGCATCATTTGACCTGTGTTGTACGTAAAGAGGGTGATAAAAAACAGAGCCAGATAGACGGTACGGCTGTCGTACAGCCAGTTAATCATCACATTTTTACCTGTTAATGCAGAAATAATCCCATTTAAAAGCCCTGCTTCCTTACCGAATATAGTTCGGAATGTATAGGCAAGTGCTACCGTCGGGATAACCGACGGTAGAAAATAACAAAACTGAAAGAGACCATTGAGCCTTTGCCTGTAATTTAGCAGCAGGGCCATAACTACAGCCCATATTGTAGTTACAATCATCATAACAATTGTGAAAAACAAGGTAACACGAATGGAATTCCAAAACGTGGCACTTTGAAACATGTTTATATAATTGGCCAGACCTATGAACTGGGAAACACCATTTAGTTTCCGGTTTGTCAGACTGACAGCAAATAAAAAGGCAATGGGAAACAGGGTGAAGCATACAAATCCTATCATCCACGGAGCGCAAAAAGCATAGGCTGTCAAATGATTCATAAGCTTTTTCTTCTTCGCCATCTTACTGCTTTCTTTTTCCATTATCATTCACTTTCCTTCCAGCTTACCGTCTAATAACCAATGGTTTCCCGGGCATAGGCATCGGCTTTTTTTACAGCTTCTTCGGGTGTCTTCTGGCCAAGTACTGCCGCGTTAAATTCGCTGATGGCATTGTTGGTAACTCCGGAAGGAAGGCAGGTATATCCGAAAACCCCGGCTTTTAGGGAATCCGTCATAGCATCCCAGTTTTTGATGGTAGTGGCACTTTCCACCTTCCATGCACCTTTTTCAGCAATGGATTTGATGGCAGATGGATTGCCGCTGGATTTTGAGTTAATGGTCTGCCCCTCCTCTCCCATCAGATATTCGATTACCTTAAATGCTGCATCCTGGTTCTTACTTTTTGAGTTAATACTGTAAAAGCCTGTATGAAGGGTATTGTATTTTACCTTATCTGTAGGTATGGTAGCAATATCCCACTGAAAGGGAAGGCTGCTTCCATAAGTTCCGATATTCCAGCTTCCCTGCCAGCTCATAGCCGCTTTTCCAGAGGCAAATAAATCTGCCGTATCGGAAGATGGTTCTGGCATCACCCCACTTTTTGCCATGGCAGCTACATCTGAAACAAAGGATACCGCTCCGTCTCCAATGACCATCTGGCCCTTGGCTGGGTCGTATACCTGATCGCCTGCTCCGCCAATTCCAGCCCACCAGGTCTGGGTATTGGGAAGTGTACAGCCATACTGTTTTGTTGTACCATCAGCCGCCTTTTGGGTCAGCTTTTCTGCAGCGGACTTATAATCCTCATAGGACCAGTTGTTGTCTGGATAAGAAATCCCGGCAGCATCAAACATATCTTTATTATAGAAAAGAAGCTCTGTCGCAGCACACCACGGCAGACCATATGTACCTCCAA
>SVDT01000182.1 GCA_015057775.1 Paenibacillaceae bacterium
AAGAATATGCCTCACAGCATATCGACATGAAGATGACTTCCCCTTTTATGCTGGAGACTTGCCAGGTGCAGTCAGATATTGATTTACCGGCAATTACACATGTAGACAGTTCCTGCCGTCCCCAGACAGTTTCTGCTGAAACAAACCCTAGGTTCCACGCACTGATTACATCCTTTTACCAGCGGACCGGCTGTCCTATTCTGGTTAATACCTCCTTTAATGTCCGTGGAGAGCCCATTGTATGCAGTCCCATAGATGCGTTAAGATGCTTTGGCAATTCTGGAATAGATGTTCTGGTATTAGGAGATTTTATCATTGACAGAACTATGCTGTCGGAGAATTTTATTGAAATGGCAAAACATGATTTTGAATTTATTAAACCGCCGGAAGACTTATTTAATGGAAGAAAAATAGAAGCCATTTATACTTTTATCTGATGGAAAAAAGGAGTGAATCAAATGAGAACTGAAAATTCAAGTATTGCAAAACTTACCCAAGCGTTACAGGTAGAGGATGAATCCGGGTTAGAGTTGTTAAGGCTTCTGCAGCTCCACCTTTTTGGACGATTTGATAGAGATGAACAGGACAATATGATTAGTAATATTCCAAAATCAGCTGCTGATGAGGAGGGATTTCATGCAATAGGGACCTGGCACCCGGTGAGACAGAACGATGAGGTTATATTTAAAAGAAAGGAACAGATGGATTCTGTATTTTGGGAGAGTACATGCGATCAGTTCCGTCTGAGAAAAAAAGATGGTGATAAACGGGTTTGCTTAATTGGAGAATCAGCTGCTGCCGGAATGTTTTTCACCCCATACATAACGCCTGCCAAAGCATTAAATAATTATTTAAAGACGGATGGGAATTATTCGTGGGAAGTGATTGACCTGACAAGAAACTGCATGAATGCAGGAGCATTGATTGAAACCTGTGAGCATGCTCTTCAATTAGAACCGGATTACATCGTTATCATTGCAGGAAACAACTGGTTCTCGGATATAATGGTTGAGCATAACGGACCATTATCACGCCGCAGAAAGTACGTGATGTCTTTGGAAAAAAACGGTGTGGAAGGTGTTATTACTGCCTACCAGGAAAGCGCTGGAAAACTTGCAGATCGTGTTATGTCTCAGATAGACAAACTGGCATCTAAAAGCCCGGCAGAATTTATTTTTGCAATTCCGGCACTAAACTATTCAGACTGGGTAAGAAGGGTTCCATTGCATTGGCTGAATAACGAAAAAACCATAAAATGGTATGAATATTATAAACTAGCATCAAAAGCACTGGATAAAAAAGAGTATCAGGAAGCGTTTGATTATGGAAAGAAAATGATTGAAATTGATAACGGGAGTAACTCTGCATCATCCAGAATATTAGCGGATTGCTGTATTGCTTTGGGAAAAGACAAACTTGCTTATGAGTATTGCGTCTCAGAATGTGATAATTCACTTATATTTGATGAAATAACATCATTTCCAGCTGTTCCCTCATATGTGAGGAAGAAATATGAGAAGAACAATGGGATCTGTCCTCATATAAGGTTTTTGGATTTTGAACAGGTTCTGGAAGAATATTTTGGCACCAAGGTATTAGGAAAAGAAGTATTCGTAGATTATTGTCATTTAAATCCGGAAGGTTTCCACATCGTGATGGCGCCTGTAGCAAACTTAATTTTATCCAATGAGAAAAACACCAGGGAGGATTGGATATCCTTAGTGAAACGTACGGCTCCTCTCAAAACAAATCAGTCACAATTGGCGGTCTCATATTTCTGTACAGCTTTATATAATACTCATTTAAACAGACCAATATCTGATAAATCAGACGTAGACTGGTATAGCGGACTATTTCAAAAGGCAGTTGACAGTGACAGATCAGTACTGGAAATTATGAAACTATATATAATGGGGAGAAGCTGTGAAAAAGGTTCAGGATTTACGTTAAGTAAAGCAGGGCAGAAGCTCTTTGCACTTATGAATTCACCTTTAGATTTTCCTGTTGCCCAGGAAGCTCCAGGCGCTGATGCTTTAACTGTGGAAGCCATATGCAACACTTTAGAAAATAACGGGTGGGATGGAAACGGTTTATTAAATGATTATCAGAAGCCTTACATACAGGCCCTGGAGAACGGGGTTGATTTAACTGAACCGGCATATATTGAATGGTTAAATTCTCATCTGAAGATGTCTATGGATTCAGAGAACGGAACACGAAGAAGATTACCGTATTATCAATCATGGTGGCCACGCTCATTCTTTACCTTAATTGCAGATGGAGAACACGATTTATCACTGGATCTAACATGCCGATTACCTGTTGAAACACCGGATCAGAATCATGATCCCGTTAGAATTCTCATCAATGACCAGGAGATTAAATCGGTAACTGGGCAGCCAAAGTGGACGAATCAGCACATTGATATTCCGGCTGAAATGCTAAATAAAGGATTTAACCGGCTTGCTATTGAATGGCCGATTATTGATCAAAATGAATCACAAAGAATATCACAGCTGGCTGAGAGATATTATAAGGGGCTAAAGGTTGATTTTTTCCCTGTTTTGGGAGAAATTCATTCACTGATCGTGCGAAAGGTGTGAAAAATATGAAATATTATAGTCTTCCAGCTGATTTTAAAACAGAAACCATCGACAAATACGCTGATTTAAATAAAAGATATAAAGAATCCAGAGTACAGGAAACCTATGGGAATATCACATTAGGAAATATATATGGATCCGGCAGATCCGCCGATACGCTACCCCAGCTGAATCAAGACAGACTGAGGCATTATGTCAAATATTCCATGGATCACGGGATTAAGTTTGATTATACATTAAATGCCCCTTCACTTAAAAACATGGAAATAACCAGCGGTGGCCTCTTAAAAATCAAAGAATTTCTTAAAATACTCTGTGATATTGGAATAGACTCCATGACAGTCAGCCTGCCGTCATTAATTGAAATAATAAAAACATTAAATCCAGAAATAAAGGTAAAAGTGTCAGCTATTTCATCGGTCAATACACCCAATAAAGCATTGGCTTATAAAAAAATGGGTGCAGACAGAATTGTTGCAGAAGAAGCAGTAAACAGAGATTTTAAAACATTGAAAAATATTGTTGAAAGCTTTGGAGATAAAGTAGAAGTAATTACCAATGTGGTATGTTATAAAAACTGTATCTATCGGCCGTTTCATTATAACAGCTATATTTTTGATTCTGTGGAATATGGATCTAGTTACAAATATTATATAACCAGATGCAGCCAGAGAATGTTGAATGATCCAAGTATCTTTCTTAAAAACAGCTGGATAAGACCAGAAGATATCTGTGAATATGAAAAAATAGGAATTCATCATTTTAAGATTCAGGGGCGTGATGTGATACAGACTGCTAATCCTGCAAAAGCTGTAGAATACTATTTTAAGGAGGATTTTGACGGAAACTTATGGGAGCTGATCATGCTTTTTGACAAAAACTTTATTCCTTCAGTTTTCATTGATAATAAGAAACTGGGTGGTTTTATCCGGCCATTTATTGAGATTGATAATTTTTGTAAAAATATGTGTGACCAGTGTAAATACTGCGATAGTTTTGTAACGAAAGCAATGGATTTAAGCCATGCCAGTAAATTTAGGGATTATGTTAATTCAGCCAGATATGATAAATTCAGTGAGGATTTAGCAAAGGAGAAGGATTAGATGAAAACATTATTGATTTTTCCTCCCATGGTAGATGCTGTGCATCCTCCTTTGGGAATTGCAACAATAGCGGGGTATTTAAAACAATTGGGAAATAAGGATGTGGAAAATTTAGACTTAAATGTGGAAGCCCATTATTATTTTCTAAACAGTCAATATTTTACTGAAAAATATACAATCATAAAATCCAGGTATGATATACTGAAAGGGAAAGAGGATTTGGATGAGGAAGAGAGAAAGGAACTGGCTGTCTTATCAGATGCTGTTTCCAATGGGGAGGTTTTAATAAATAACATAGATTCTAACGTTGAATTGCTAAAAAAAAGCTCTACTTATCAAGACCTTGACGGGTATTATAAGCTGACGGATTTTTTCAGGCAGGCTCAGAATTATGTTTCGGCATCCGTGTATCCCACCTCCTGGAGTATCGAGCATCAGTTTACTTTTAAATATTCTATCTTTCAAACGAAAGAAGTTTTAAAGGCTGTCTATGATAAAAAACAGAATCCTTTTATTGAATATTACCAATATAAGATGCCGGAGATCTTAGAGAAAAAAGCAGGCCTAATCGGTATTTCGATCTGTTATTTTGAACAGCTGATTCCTGCACTCACTTTGATCTCATTATTGAAAAAAAACAATAAAGATATCAAAATTGCGGTTGGCGGGACCTATTTTACGCTATACATAAACAATTTGCAGGTTTTTAATCCATTTAGTGAATTAATAGATCTGATTATTCCTGGCGAGGGGGAGAAGCCTTTCCTACAATTAATTGAAGCTCTGGAACATAATGCAGAAGTTCAAAAAATTCCAGGTACTGTAACCTTTCAAAATGGGAAAGCACAGGATATGGAATTAAATGACTCCCAGTCAGCTTTTGGTTCCTGTCTGCCGGATTTTTCAGACTTTCCATTGGATCTGTACTTATCGCCCTGTAAAATTCTTCCATACAAAACCAATCTGGGCTGTTTCTGGGCAAAGTGTGTGTTCTGCAGTTCGGTATTAATAACCAATTGCCAGTATAAAGAAAAAAATGCTGACAGAATATTGGCGGATTTGAAGATGTTAAATTCTTTATATGATGTCCAGGATTTCTATTTTGTAGATGAGGCTATCGCACCGTCTGTTGCCAGACGCTTAGCAAGGGAAATATCAGGTCAGAAACTGCCGTTCCACTGGTTTGGCGATACCCGGCTGGAAAAGATGTATACTCTTGATGTTCTTAGGGATATGAAAGAGGGGGGCTGTCTGATGCTGAGTTTTGGATTTGAATCAATTGTAATTAGAGTTTTAGATAAGATGAAAAAGAATACAAACCCGGATATTATACCGGAAATTATTCAAAACTGCAGGAAATCCGGTATAAAAACTTTTTTAATGTTCTTTTTGGGATTTCCAACCGAAACGAAAGTAGAGGCAATGGAAACAATTAAGTTCATTGAGGAACACTATCGTGAGATCCACTATATTGCATATGACCGATTCACACTGATCAAAAACACGCCTATTTTTAATAATACTTCTGAATATGGGGTGATGGTTAATTGGGAAGATAATAAAGAGGAAGAAGATTTGGGCGTATGGTATGATTACTCCTGCAATTCAGGATTATATGGTGAAGAGCTGGTACAGCTTGTAAAAGAAACAAAAAAGAGGCCTATTATAAAATTACTGACTAAAAATGTTTTTTCAAGAAGCCATTTGCCATATTTACCTGTTTCAGATGAAACAATATTGGAGGTATGATGATGGAAATAGGAAGTGGATTGCGGAAAGTGATCGATACTGGTTTTGCTTTTCAGCAGGCAAAAGTATTATTAGCAGCTTTGAAATTTGACCTGTTTACCATATTAGGAAATGACGGTATGACAGGAGAACAGATAAGAAAGAAACTTGATATACACCCCCGTGGACTATGGGATTTCCTGGATTGCCTGCTTTGTATGGGCTTTCTGATCCGTGATGGGGTTGGGGCTGATGCTGTTTACAGCAATTCGGATGAAGCAAAGCGGTATTTAAACAGAGACAGTCCTTATTATGCAGGAGGAATACTTGAACTAGCCAACTCCAGACTATACGAAGTATGGGGGAATTTAGAAGAGGCTTTAAAAAATGGAAGACTGCACAATGAGACCCTGGCTAAGGGTAAAACATATTATGATACCATTTATTCAGATTTAAAACTTACGGAAGAATTCGCCAATGCCATGGCAGGGGCATCTGGTGAGAACTATAGACTGTTATCTGAAAAGTTTGATTTTTCAAATTATAATACGTTAAGTGATATAGGCGGTTCTACTGCATTGTTTTCAATTTATGTTTGTAAAAAACACCCCAATATAAGCTGCACTAATTTTGATTTGCCGGCCATGGAATCCATTGCTTTCAATAATGTGAAAAAATTTGGTCTGGAAAATCAAATAAAGGTAGCTTCGGGCGACTTTTTCAAAGATTCTCTGCCCAAAGCAGAAATTATCAGTATGGGAATGATACTGCATAATTGGAACTTAGAGAAAAAGAAGTACTTAATTCAGGCTGCATACAATGCAATGCCAGATCATGGTGTTTTTATTGTCACAGAGATGATGATTGATGATGAGCGGAGAGAATGCTGCGCAGGATTTCTGCAATCGTTAAATATGCTGTTAGAATTTGGCGAAGCATTTGATTTTACAGTTCACGAACTGAAAGACTGGTGTGCAGAAGCCGGATTTAAACGGTTTGACATCATTCATCTGGACGGACCATTTTCGGCAGTACTTGCATATAAAAAATAGAGTTTAATTAAAATACAGATATTGAAAAGTTGGAGGAAAATCAAGGTGGAAAACGATTTAGATGTAACATCAGGTAGTATTATAAAGATATTTATCAGATATGCCATACCTACAATACTTGGAATGGTGGCAATTTCATCAGCATCCATCGTAGATGGTATATTTGTAGGACGCTTTATTGGTTCTAACGCATTGGCTGTTATTAATTTAATTGTTCCATATGTATCTTTGCTATTAGGTGTTATAACTATGCTGGGATCTGGGGGTTGCGTTCTTTGCGGCAAACTTATGGGTGAGAAAAAAACTGAAGATGCTTCCAGAACATTTTCAAAATTTATTCAGATCATGTTACTGTTGATACTGATCCCCTGGGTAATCGTTTTAATATTCCCGTATCATATTGCTTATCTGCTTGGTGCGGATAGCAGTGTTGCTGAAAATACTGTTACATATTTAATAAATTATACTTATTTTTTACCATTTCAGCTTATGGGAATCGGTCTCAGCTTTTTTTCAAGAGTCAATGGCAGACCCGGCTTAACTTCCTTTGCATTGCTGTTAAGTGCAGTAATGAATGTGTTTCTTGATTTTATATTTGTGGTTTTATTAGGTCTTGGAATAAGAGGCGCTGCATTTGCTACTGGTTTATCACAATCCATGACATTTTTTATTCTATTACCTACATTTTTTAATAAAAACAGTGCTCTTAAGCTGGTAAAACCTATAAGATTCACAAAGGATATTTTGTTCTCAATTTTTAATGGTATTTCAGAATTTCTAAATGAAACTTCAAGTGGAATTGTGGCATTTGTATTCAATCATGTTCTAATGAGCCAGTCCGGCGTGGATGGGGTAGCGGCCTTTACGACGATTAACTTTTTTTTGTATAGTGGATGCCTTGTCAGTTATGGTGTAGTAGCTTCCATGAATGGTCCCATTAGTATTAACTTTGGTGCCCAAAATTCAAAAAGAGTAAATGGATTCCTAAAAGTTTCTATTTTGTTTAATCTGATAATGGGAGCGTTAATTGCTGCTGCATTATATTTCTTTGATGATTTATGGGTCAGTATTTTTTTAAAGAACAAAGCGGCTCATATCAGTGAGCTTGCAGTTACCTATATTGGGATGTTATGGCCTGCTTTCTTAGTCAGTGGATTGAACATAGTTATTACGGGGTATTTTACAAGTACCTTAAAACCAGGATTATCATTTATCTTCTCTGCGCTACGGTCATTATTATTACCCATACTGTTCATTTTGATATTGAATTCTATATTTATGGATGAGAAAGTGTTCCTGTCGATTCCCATTGCAGAGCTACTGACATTATTGATATGTTTGCTTTACATTTTTATTAAAACCAGGACAAAGGAAAGACAGGTCTAAAGGAAGATGTGGTAGAATGGCTTATAATATTTTGAAGCAGCATGCAAGATTCAAGCTGCATGCCATAGAACGGTTAAATCTGCTGCTGGATAAAGGAAGTTTTTGTGAGATAGGAAAAGAAGTAGCAGAACTTGGGGGAACATATAGTAATTCAGAGCTTCCCTATGATGGTGTGATTACAGGTTATGGCTATATAAAGAAACAATTAGTCTTTGTTTATGCCCAGGATTTTACCATCTGCGGGGGTACGGTTGGGTTGAAGCATGCGGAAAAAATAGTAAAAATAATTGAACTGGCAATAGAAAACAAAGCTCCGGTTATCGGCATTAATGATTCAGGGGGTGCGAGAATACAAGAAGGGGTGAATGCTTTAGCCGGCTATGGAGAAATATTTTATAGTAATACATTAGCCTCCGGGTATATACCGCAAATTTCTATTATATCTGGACCTTGCGCAGGAGGTGCAGTGTATTCGCCGGGAATTACTGACTTTATTTTTATTACCAGAAAGATAGGTACAATGTATGTAACAGGACCTAAAGTACTTGAGCATGTGACCGGAATGAAATGCTCCGCTGAGAATCTGGGGGGTGCAGACGTACATTCCAGGTCAGGGGTGGCGCATTTTATACATGATTCTGAGAAGGAGAGCTTTGAGTCTGTTCGCAGTCTGATCTCTCTGCTTCCGGCGAATTGTGAAGATCATCAGTCTATGAATACCAAATACATACCTAAAAAAAGCCGGATTAAGAATATTTCTCAGATAGTTCCTGATGATTCAAAAAAAGCTTATGATATGCACAATATTATAGATATGATCATTGATGAACAAAGTTTCATGGAAGTGCATCAATATTTTGCAGCGAATATAATTGTTGGATTTGCCCGG
>SVDT01000183.1 GCA_015057775.1 Paenibacillaceae bacterium
ATCCAGTTTAAGCCCCAGGGCATCAAGAGCCTTTTGAGCCTCTTTTTTCATTTTCCGGTAATCCACCATTTTTAAATGATTTTTCGGTTCTCTTCCAAGAAAAATATTCTCAGCAATGGTCATCTCCGGAATATTGGTGATCTCCTGATGGATAAAGCTGACGCCGAAGGCTCTGGCATCTTCTACATGCTTGATGGAAGCCTCTTTTCCGTTCATGAAAATCGTACCGGAATCTGCACTGATAATGCCGCCTAAAATTTTCATCAGAGTTGACTTTCCTGCACCATTCTCCCCCATAAGAGCCCGGACTTCTCCGGGCTTTATGGAAATACTGACTCCGTCAAGCACAACATTGCGGCCAAATGCTTTTGTAATATCTTTCATCTCAAAAACATATGCGTCTGACATGTTTTTCTACTCCTGTTCTGCATTCATCGCTTCGGGTCAAAAGTTTACGGATTACTTGCCAACGTTTTCTTCCGTAATAATAGACATAGGTACCACTACCTTCTCTTCGATTGTCTTACCAGACAGAAGTCTGTATGCACTTTCCATACAGGTAGCTCCGATTCCAGCCGGATCCTGTGCAGCAGATGCTACCATCTCACCAGACCGGATAAATCCTTTTCCTTCATCTGATCCATCCACAGATACAACTTTTGTCTTGTCCAGACGTCCAGCTTCTTTTAATGCTGCAATTGCTCCTCTGGCAGTAGGATCGTTGATTGTAAATACGCCGTCAATCACTGGATTGGCGTTGATAAAATCAACCATAATGGGCTGGGAATAATCGGACTTTGGTTTCTCTACGTCTTTTGTCTGAATGATTTCAATTCCAGGATAATTTTTCATTTCTTCTTCAAAACCAAGCTGACGGTTATAGCATACTTCTGTTGTACTGTATGTAATTTCAACTACTTTGCCTTTTCCATCTAATGCTTTAGCCAGTGCCTGTGCACAAAGCTTTCCTGCTTCCAGATTATCGGAAACAACGGTACACTGAACCAGTTCCGGATTTTTTACCGCGGTATTAAATGCAATTACCGGAATACCGGCTTCCTTACATGCTTCCAGTGTTGCCCTTACGCCTTCGGAGTTAATTGCTGAGATACAGATTACATCACACCCCTGATTGATCATATCCATAACGTCATTCATCTGCTTATTCTGATCTCCGCCTGCATCCTGTATGATGAGTTCATCTTCCGGATTCTGAAGGGATTTCTGCATTGCCTCTTTAATCTGAATGAAGAAAACATTGGTTAAATCCGGTGCAGAAACTCCGATTTTAACTGGTTTCTGCTTTTCTTCTGTTCCTTTTGCTTCCGTCCCCTTTGCTTCTGATGTTACAGCTGCAGTCGTCTGCGACTCACTCTGAGTCTGGGCTGTATTGTCTGCAGTCGAACTGCAGGCAGTCAAAGAGATTGCCATCATAGCTGATAATACAATTCCAATTACTTTTTTCATAATAATCCACCTCTCAACACGTTTAGTCGTTAAATTCCATACATTTTTTGTTACTTTTGTTGATAATATTGTATGATATCATTCTTTTAAGCTTCCCGGGCTCGCTTTTATTGTATGCTGTCATACAATATTGTAAATTCATAATACATCTTTACTCGAAATTTGTCAAGATTAATTTTAAAATTATGCAAAACAGACAAAAGGTAGTCATACACCATCATGCAATTTTGTCTTACAATCAAAAAAAAGGCCAGGCAGTCAAATTAACTGACTACCCGGCCTTCGCCTGATATCTTATTATTTACCTTTCTTTTTCTCCCACATTGCCCACAGGGTACCTGCCACACAAATTGATGAATAGCAGCCAGTCAGGATACCAAAGAACATAGGAAGTGAGAATTCCATGATGGATTCAATATGGAAATACACAGAAGCCACCATAAGAATTAATACGCAAATTCCAGTTGTTGCTGACGTATTAATGGATCTTCCCAGTGTCTGGGATGTACTTACGTTAACCAGAGTGTCCACCGGCATCTTGGAATCATGTTTTCTGTTTTCACGAATTCTGTCGTAAATTACGATAGTATCGTTAATGGAGTAACCGATGATCGTTAGTACTACCGCAACGAAAGCATCATTTAACGGAATCTGGAACAATACAAATGCAAAGAATACTACAAAAACATCATGAACCAGAGCAATCATCGCTGTTATTCCGGCAGAAAGACCAGATATAACGGAAAAACGGATCCAGACATATACAACAATAAAGATCAGTGACAGGATAATGGCAGCAGCGGCGTTTTTAAGCGCTTTTGCACCAATATATGGTTCTACGACAAATGTCTCAGACAGCTTTGCATCATTTTTGCCAATGGTACTGTTAATTGTATCCGTAATGGCTTTCTGTTCCTCTGGTGACATACCTGCATTTCCGGCAAGGGTAACAGACAGCCGCTTTAATCCGGTCATATTATCTTCTTTAATCTGAACGGTTACGGGACGCTTTGTCTCTTTTTCAATGGCTTCCTGTATTTTACCGGTATCTGCCTGTTCAGAAACGGAATAAGACAGAACTGCACCGCCTGTAAACTGGGTATCCAGTTTCACTCCATAGAAGAAGCAGCCCGCGATACCAGACAGGATAACAAATCCTGAAATAATGGCAAATATATATTTTTTCTGATAGAAAGGAATGATTTTTTTATCTTTTCTGATTCGGAACCGTTTTTCATTTCTCCAGAAATCAGACTGAATCATTGACAGTATCATATGTTTGGACACGGATACACCAATCAGAAGATTTACCACCATACCAACCAGCAGGGTATAACCAAAGCTCAGCATGGTTCCTGATCCAAAGATCATTAAGATCACTGCTACAATCGCAGTTGTCACATTACCGTCCAGTACCGATGAAAATGCATTCTTATAGCCGGAAACAACAGCTCCCTTTACCGATGAACCCTTCTTTAGTTCATCTGAAATACGCTCTGATATAATAATGTTGGTATCCACTGCCATACCAAGTGTCAGGATAATACCTGCAATTCCCGGAAGGGTCAGGGTATACTGGGGTATGGAAACTGCCAGCATCTGAATCACCATCTGTAAAAGCAGTGTAATACATGCAACGATACCCGGCATTTTATAGAACACGATCATAAAGAGACAGATCACGATGAATGCAGCCAGTCCGGCATAGACCATAATTGTCAGGGCATTGCTTCCCAGGGATGGGCTAATGGTAGAGAAGTTGGTTGTTTTTAAGGAGAAAGGAAGAGCACCGGCATTAATTTTCTCAGCCAGAGCCTTGGCTTCCTCGTAGTTCTTCATACCAGTGATTACCGCCTGTCCTCCTGATATCTGATTCTGCACCGTAGGATTGGAAATCAGATTATTATCCATATAAATTCCCATTCTTTTTCCAATCAGTTTTCCAGTGGCATCTTCAAACAGCTTTGATCCATTGCTGTTAAAGCTGAGAGCTACTACGTATGTCTTGATTCCATTGGATGTATTCGTCTGAGGAGTGGCCTTCTCAACATCTTTACCCTGAATTAAAACAGTTCCATCTGGATCCTTAAATGTCAGTTCTGCCATCTCACCTAACTCAGATATTGCATCTTCCGGGTTAAAATCTGTTTCCCCTGATTTCCATGGGAACTGTACTATGATATAACCAGCCTCTTTATCCACAGTTACTTCACGGTCAGCAATGTTCTGGCTGTCCATACGGCTTTCAATTACTTCCCTTGCCGATTCCAGTTCCTGAGGCGTAGGCTTACGGTCTAAATTCTGAGGCTCAAAAATAGCTTCTACGCCTCCCCGTATATCGATACCAAACCGCATATCGAAGATTCCTTTAACACTATCTCCTGCTCCAAATATTGCAATGCAAACAATGGCTGCAATTCCTAAAAATATCGCAGCAAGCATTTTCTTTCCTGGCTTCATAAGTTTTCCTCATTTTCTATATTAATTTTCAATCTGCCATAGCCTGCCTGCTGCTTCTTTTTCTCCGTCGGAATTATGAATATAACGTATCACAAACATCCGGCTTATATATCCCTCTCGCATAAGAACGGTGCGAAGTGACCATAACGCAAACGGTATAAATAAGAAGAATGTTTTTAAACATATATAATCAAGGATTACGCTCTTTAGATTTGAGCGGCTTACAATATTAAGAAATACATCACTTACCGCTTCCTCTTCCAGCACATCCTTTGATTCAATCATCGCATCATATCTTTTATGGCGCAGGTTATCGCCAGAAAAACTGCTCACGGAAAAAAAGCCAGGATGTCCCAGGCTCTTGACCACATCAACCGTATTCAGTTGTGTCATTAATACTGCCGTGCAAAAAAAACATGCCAGTATCAGACGATGTATCCCAGACTTTTTCCTCCTGGTTTCCAATGTAGGTCCTCCCGCTGCAGGTGTTTTTCCATCTCCTGCATACTTCTTTATACATGTTGCATTGTATCACATATTGATGAAAATGCAACGTTAATATACTGACAAAATTCCACAATTTTGGCAGGAATTTTGTCAGTTCTATTACCGTTTTATAATTACATTCATATCTGTGTTAATCAATGAAATATGGCGTTTGGCATAAAGTTCTGCCACTTCTTCATCCCGTGCCTTTAACGCTTCCACAATGTTATGGTGTGCCCGGATTGCGTTCTGGGCATTCTGAGGAACCTGAAACGTTCTCAGCCGGAAATCACGAATGCACTCATCAATTTTTTTACTCATAAAAATGAGCATTTTGTTTTTACTGGCCTCCACAATCTGGCGGTGCAGCCGTTCATCATACTTTGCCATACCCGCAAAATCATTCTCTTCCACAGCCCGGATAAACCGGAAATGGGTTCGTTCAATCTGCTCCAGTTCCCCATCCGTCGCCCGTTTGGCGATAATTCTGGCACACAGGGGCTCCACCGCACTTCTAACCTCAATATAATCTTTTAATTCAACTTCATTTTTAAGAAACCATTCAGCCAGTTCTTCCTGACCCAATTCCTTTTTGCTGACCAGAAATGCTCCCCGACCAGGCTTAATCTCTACCAGCCCCCTGGCCTCCAGAATGCGGAATGCTTCTCTGACTGTTCCTCTGCCAACGGTCAGTTTCTCACACCACTCCTTTTCTGTAGGCAATTTCTGCCCAACCAAAATTCCATCTGCTGCAATATAATCCTTCATGCTGTTTACTACCTGCTGTACAATGGGAATTCTGGAAAGTTCTTCCATTTAATTCACTCCTTTAATTTATGTTTTTAGTCTAAATCTTTCATGTTGTCATACAATCATTGTATCACATCTGATGAAAACTGCAAACATAAACGTGTTTTTTTACATTTCTTGTGCACATGTCGGACAATTATTGAATTAAATGGTGAAGTCTATATAGATTTTTTCTATGGTAATAATTTCCTTAATAATCCTTCCAGCTGGTCTCTTTCTTCTTTTTCCAGGCGGCTCAGCACCTCTTTGTCTCCACCCGTTATAAACTCTTCTGCCGCTTTTGTTCCTTTATCCGAAAGGGTATACTGACGTAATCCCTCTGGCTGGGTTTTCTTTTTCACATATTCCTTTTTTTCCAGTTTTTCCAGGCACTCCTTCAGCTTCTCATCTTTAATTCCCGTTTCTGATTCCAGTTCTGCTGCAGTCTTTCCATCTGTCTGGAACAATGCTCCCATTACCAGTGCTCTTAATTTCTTACCACTTAATTCTTTCTCCTTCTGACCAAACAATCGGTGAAATCCAAATTTATAATAAAGAAGAATTCTGTTAAATGAAGGTTCATAGTTTTCTGTTTGCTGTTTGCTGGTCTCTTCTTTCCGTTTTAATGATTTTGCATAGACCTTACCTTTGCTGCAGTGAAGATCATCAATGGGGCAGTGACGCTTGCAGCAGGGACAATGAAGATTATCCGTTTTTTTATCACTCATGATTATTTTCCTCCTTTGTCATAATATACAAAAGGGCATATACCAACGTATATACCCCTGAGTTCATTATATTCCTCCATAGAATCCATGTCAACGTCCCTATGGAGAATATTTCTATTTTATTTTCTATCTTCCCTGCAATGCATGGATACCGGCAGATAAGCAATGCTCAACTCCCCTGTAATGGGATTGGTATAAATTTCGCACTCCACGTCATAAACCTCTCCGATCAGCTGCCTGGTCAGTACCTCCATTGGAGTTCCATGTGAAATCACTTTTCCCTGCTTCATCACGTAAAGATAATCACAGTATTCAGCAGCCAGCTCCAGATCATGCAGAGCAGCCAGGGTGCCAACATTCATTCCCTTTACAATGGATAAAATCTGCAGCTGGTATTTAATGTCCAGATGATTGGTGGGCTCATCCATAACCAGGAAGGAGGGCTGCTGCGCCAGGGCACGTGCCAGTATGACTCGCTGTTTTTCACCTCCCGACAAGGTAAGGTAGCTGCGATTTTCATATCCGGACAAGCTGACCTGTTTCAGTGCAGCACTGACAATTTTATAATCCTCCTCCGAATCGCCCTCCATAAATTTTTTGTGGGGAGTCCTTCCCATAAGAACCATTTCCTGAACGGTAAAATCAAAGCTAAGATCATTAAACTGACCAACAAC
Organism: Paenibacillaceae bacterium; assembly: GCA_015057775.1. GTDB lineage: Bacteria > Bacillota > Clostridia > Lachnospirales > Lachnospiraceae > Lacrimispora. The sequence continues at coordinate 6,605 of SVDT01000183.1, forward strand.
ACCCATAATACGGGAAACCGACTTGGGATCTGATTTCACCACATCCAGATCACCCAGATAAATACTGCCCTGCCTGGGCTTTATCACCTTATAAATACTCTTAAGCAGCGTGGACTTTCCACAGCCATTAGGTCCTATTAATCCAACGAACTGTTTATCTTTTACTTTAATTGAAATATCCTTTACAATATCAGTATTGGATAACGTAACGATCATATTATTTGCCTGAAGATCCACCTTATTTTCCTCCAAATCCATAACCTTTTTTCATTAGCATATACATAAACATGGGAGCTCCGATCATGGAAGTAATAATGCCAATGGGCAATTCACTCTGATGGATCAAGGTACGTGAAAATACATCAGCCCAAATGAGAAAGGCAGCTCCAAACAAAGCAGAAGCCGGAATCAGTCTTTTATGATCTGTTCCCACCACCCCCCTGACAATATGAGGAATAATTAATCCAACAAAACCGATGGTTCCACAGCTGGAAACTATAATTCCCGTAACGAATGCACAAACCATCATATAAATGCGAAGATAACGGTTTAAGGAAATGCCCAGCGTGACAGCTGCTTCATTCCCTAATAGCATGGTGTTGAGCACCCGAAACTGGGTTAAGAAAAACACAACCGCAATTCCTATACTGATTGCTGCCAAAGGAAGCTTCTCCCATGTTGCTGACGCAATACTTCCCATGGTCCAGAAAGTTACTGTCTTAATTCCTTCCGCATTATTTGCAAAATAGATAATAAAATTGGAAAACGCACTGCACAGCGCATTGATCACCATACCTGTAAGCACCAGCTTGGCAGAAGTAATCTTCCCTCCCATATGAGCAATAACCATCACCAGAACAGCAGCTCCAAATGCCCCTGCAAATGCCCAGGCGGCAACACCCATCTGCCCCAGCACTCCTGGAAAACCAAATCCCAGCAAAATAGCAAAGGTAGCTCCTAAGGCACCTCCTGAGGAAATGCCCAATATGTAAGGGTCTGCCAGCGGATTTTGTACGGTAGCCTGCATTACTGCACCGCATAGCGAAAGCCCGATTCCAACCAGCATCGACATCAGCGCCCTGGGCAGACGGATGTGCCATATAATATCCGCAAAAGAGGCCGTGGAAAGCCCTTCTAATGAACCAAATCTCATCCCGGAAATCTTATAAAGCAGAATCTGAAACGTATCATCAAGAGAGATAGGCACTTGCCCGATGGATACCGAACAACCGACTGAAAATACAATAAAAACCATCAGGGCGAAAACCAACGGTACAAATGTCTTATGCTGGATGCTTTCTTTTTTTCTATTCTTTGCAGTTATGCTGCCTTGTGTCTTCATGCTGATGCTCCTTAGTAATTAACATATTAGTGTAAATGAACCCTTATGTTTCTATTAGTTAGTTGTTTCTAACCGCATTTCAATATATCATACCTCAATATAACTGTCAACACTATCGTCATTCATGAATCAGGTGAAACCTTATAAAACAGGTTGACAAATCCACTGTTTTTACAGTATACTCTTTTGAGTTAGCTTTCACTAACTAATAATTTAAAAAGGAGAAACACGTTTGAATATCACTTGGAAAAAGCATTTTGCCGGCGTATCGCTGTCAGTTCTTATGGTTGCAGGATTAGTTGGATGTACCTCCAGCTCTGCCTCTTCCACCCCTGAAAAGACAACTCAAAAAACGGAGACTGTGGATTCTCAGACTAACCAACAGTCCAGTTCCGTCTCCTATCCCTTAACCGTGTCCAATTACAGCATCAATGATGGCAACTGGACATCCAGGCAGCAGGTTTTTGAAGCAGCTCCCACACGTGTGGTCGCCAACAACCAGTCTACAGCGGAACTGCTGATTCGTTTGGGTCTGACAGACACCATGGCAGGTGTTGCCGCTCTTTATGGTGAGACCTCTGAAGATATTGCCGAAGAATTCTTAAAAATCCCCGTACTGGCCGAAGGTTATGTTGGAAAAGAAGTAGCTCTGGGAGCCAATCCCGATTTGATTATTGGTCGTGGTG
>SVDT01000184.1 GCA_015057775.1 Paenibacillaceae bacterium
CCGTAATTAGCATGGATATGACCGTGAAGAAAATACTTCGGAGCATACTTGTCCATTAACATCTTAAAGCAGGAAAATCCCCGATAAGGAAGATCCGGCAGATCATTCAGTTCAAAAGCTGGCGCATGGGTTACAAGTATATCAAACCCCTTATTTTTCTTTAACTTCCACCACATGCGCTTAATTCTCTGTTCCATTTTCTTTTCTGTAAACTGGTTGGGAGAACCCGGAATATATTCCATGGAACCACCCAGCCCCAAAATTCTTACTCCATTGAAGGTAACAATCTCATCTTCAATGCAGGTACACCCCTCCGGAGGACATCTGTCATACTGACAATCATGGTTTCCCCTTACGTAATAGACCGGTGCGTGAGAACAGGTGGCAAAAAACGTCAGATAATTTGCTCTTAAATCTCCGCAGGAAATGATTAAATCAATATCTTTTAGCTTCTCCGGTGTATAGAATTCGTAGAGCGACTTGGACTCATGATCCGCCAGTACCAGAATTTTCACGCTGAAGTTCCTCCGTATCCATGTTCTCGTATATTGTCTGACCCTGAAGACGAACCAATGACCGGGCTTCTTCTGTTAACTCTTCAAAATCAGGAATCTGACCTACTACATTTTCCGTAAGCCAGTTCATGGTAGTAATCTCCTCCGGTGTGAGACTTAACCCATCTTCACACTGAATTGTGCCATCCTGAGAGTAAATGGTTCCAACAAATGGCTGGAAGCTTCCTGCCCGAATGGAATTTTTCAAAAATGTAATCAGCCGGTTTGTGCCGTGTGGGAGATTTTGGGAGCAGATCACATCAATGACGTCTGCAGACATTCCCCACCAGTAGTTTATCGCCTGCTTCCCTTTCATTTCTTTCCTGTCAACAGAACCGTGACAGGTGAGATTTACGATTCTTTCATAAAACTTACCCCAATGCCAGATAGGAGTAGCCAGGTTTCTCAGGCTTCCATCTGCAGCTTTCTGATAGAGACCGTATTCTCTTGTAGGTGCCTGAGGAGTAATCATATCATCCCCGGATATAAAACGGATTCCTTCTTTCTCAAGTTCTGCCTGAGCATCCCGCCCTGCTATCCTTGACCACTCCAGATAAACCTTTGCATAAGGATTAATCATCCTTGCCCCCAAAGCGAATGCATTGATATTGGCAATGGTGCCATATATGGGATAATCTGCAATATAACCAAGTTTGTCATCCCGTGACATGGATGCAGCTAAAGCTCCCATCAAAAACTTTGATTCGTACATTCTTCCATAATAGGTGCAGACAGAAGAATAGGACATATTGACCGAACAGTTGAACACTCTGATTTCCGGATGGTCAATGGCAGTCTTTACACTTAAATTAATCATCTGGGAAGCTGTTGTAAAAATCATGTTGCAGCCGCCTGCAATCGCAGCATCAAATGCCTTCGCCGTCTCCGCTTCCGAGTCTGCATGGAAAAAGACCATGGTTTCTGTCTTTCCGTCAAATGCCTGCTCCAGATACATCCTGCCCAGTTCATGACCGTAAGTCCAGCTGGAAGTTTCCGCTGTCTTTGCGTGTATAAATGCTATTTTAAGCATGGAAGGGTCAAGGCCTGGATTGGGAAGCAGCCAGTTGATCAGCTTCATAGTGGTGTTATCCGATCCCTCTAAAGCCTCCTCCGGCTGCTCCACCAGCGCAATCTTATTGCCTCTGGAGGACAGAAGAAGTTCATCCTTAATCTTAACCAGATCCTTCTTAATCTGCTTTTCCACCCGGTCTTTAACCGACTTGTATCCAAGCAGCTCCACATAGACTAAAAATGCATCGGAGCAGGTCATGTCATAATCATCACCGCCGAATGCGTGAAATGCTTTGGAAAAACGGTCATATGCAGACTTAAACACCAGTCTGTCATCTTCGCTCCACTGTTCTCCCGGAATTTTATTCATTACCTTCAAAAGCTTATCATAGCTGCCTTCCTTGCTGAACCAGATATCACAGTTAAAGGAAACCTGATAAAAATCAAGGAATTCGTAATAAAGCCGGTTGTTTAAATCATCAGTACGCTTTGGAATCATCCGGATTACTGAGGCAGCGATGCTGAAGGCTCCCACATACTTTAATACGCTGACCCTTTTATTGCCTTCCTGTACATAATATTGATTCATGAATTCATAAACAACAATCGGATCATGAATTCCTTCCTGAATCTGATGATCATACAGATAGGCCCACTTCGCTCCAAATTCGGATTTTTCCGACAAAAGGGGCATGAAATTACTGGCAAATGCATTGGTCCGTCCTTCTGTCTTGGTACCAATTACCTTCTCCAGCGGAATATCCATAATTCCTAAATTGACTTCAGAAACGATATCAGAATAAGATAAGATATCATCAAGCACTGGCAGATACGGATACTCTCCTCTTGATACGGATGCCTGGTACTGCCTTCGCCCTTTTCTTAATGCCCCTACATAATCATATAGTGCCATCCGCAGTTTCCTCCCATTATTTTATACCCCTATTTTACCATCCAATCGATGTTCTGTACAGACGGGCAATTACTTCGTCATACAGCCATTACACCTTTAAATTGCGTACTTTAAAGTCACGTTCCAGTTCCCGCTTCTGGTCTTTCTTAGCGATATCATCCCTTTTATCATAAAGTTTTTTACCCCTTGCCAGACCGATCTCCACTTTAACCAGACTGCCTTTAAAATATACGGAAAGAGGAACCAGAGTATATCCTTTTTGTGCAATTTTTTCATCCAGTTTTTGAATTTCCGATTTATGAAGGAGGAGCTTTCTGATACGCAGTGGATCTTTGTTGAAAATATTCCCCTTTTCATAAGGACTGATGTTCATGCCAAATACATAAACCTCACCTTTGTCAACTCGGACAAACGACTCCTTTACACTGCATTTGCCCATACGTATGGACTTTACTTCAGTGCCAAACAGCTCGATACCGGCTTCATATTTTTCATCAATAAAATAATCATGATACGCCTTTTTGTTATTGGCGATTAATTTAAAATTTTCTCCCATATGGATAAATCTCCCTTATTAAAACTTTACACAATCATACTACATTATTTATATCTCGTAAAGGATAAGAAAATCAGCAAAGGCTCTATTTAAAATAAACAATACTGCTGGTATACTGATTTCCATCCCATTCCGTGTAGGATAATCTTTTTCCAGAAGGACTCCAGTTAGTACTTATGAGTTCAGTATTCACAGCAGTCTTTATGGATTTTCCAGTAAGTATATCATATACATACAGATTTCTTTCTGATGCATTATTTGCATCTTCTTTCATGCCATAAGCAATCATCTTCTGATCAGGAGACCAGGATACTCCGTACAATTCAGTATTTTCTGCAATTGTAATTTTTTCATCCTGCTCAGGACTATAAATAATCATGGAACTTTTTGAGTCATTATTCTGTAAGATTATCATCTCTTTATTGTCAGGAGACGGTAAGATTCCAGATACCTGCCCCAGATTAAGACTGGTCTTTTTCTTCGTAGCCAGGTCTAAGGTCATTAAAGTTAAATCTGATTGTGTATTATAATAAATATTGTTACCCAGTTTCTCAGCAAGAAATATTCCTTCCTCTTTTAATTCATCAATCAGGCTCATATTTCCAGTTCTGTCAGCCAGATAAACACCACCGCTATATGCTGAACCGATGACAGTTTCGTTATCCGCCCAGTGCGCACTTTTTGCTCCACCAATCGGTTCTCCCTTAAGCCCAATGCTCTCATGATTCTCCATATTCATAATGAAGTAAGCAGGATCCCCTAAAACAGATTCATCGTATATCAGATATTTCTTATCCCTGGAGAACACAGCTTCCCCAAGCAATACATCTTTTTGTTCCTTAACCAGCTGATATTCTTTTGAGTTAATATTTAGTAAATATAGACTCTTTGGATACTGGTCTGATAGTTCGGATAAGCTCATTTTTTCTAATGATTCATTATCTTTTGATACAATTGCAGTATCATCATCAAACCAGTCACTAATCATTATATGTTCCAAACGCTCTGTTTTATCAACTATTATCTTTGATTCACTTTCTTCCTTCTTCGTTTCATCAATTATTGTTTTAGTAGTTTCAGGCTCTTGAACCGTGATCTTATTTCTTTCCTTTGCACATCCGGTCATGGTAAACAACAATGCTGCTATCATGCATGCATTCATTAAATATTTTATTTTCATATCTGGCAGCTCCCTGATATAATGCAGGCAGGATAAAAACAAAGTATTTTCATCCTGCCAATTTAGTATTTATTATTCCCCGTCAAAATCTCTTCCCAAAATAAAGTCGATGGTACGAAGCAGTTTATCCGTACCCGATACGATTACCCGAATGGGCTGACCAAGTTTAAACGTCTTCCTGGTCATTTCTCCCACCAGTTCATAATGTTCTTCATCAAAATGATAATAATCATCCTGAAGATCATTGACATGAATCAGACCTTCCACCGTATTGGGAAGTTCTACATAAAGTCCCCAGTTTGTTACTCCTGAAATGACTCCCTCAAACTCCTGACCAATATACCTGGACATATACTCACATTTTTTCAGCTTAATGGTTTCCCGCTCTGCTTCATCTGCCCGTCTCTCCAGAGAAGAGGACTGAACGGCCACCTGCATCAGGAGCTTGTCATAATGGCTGACCCGCTTCTCGCTGAGTCCGGATCTTAGGTTCTCTTTGATGATACGGTGGATCTGCAGATCCGGATATCTTCGGATGGGTGAAGTAAAATGGGTATAATACTTGGCAGCCAGACCGAAATGTCCGGTATTTCCTACGGTATACTTTGCCTGCTTCATGGACCGGAGTGCAAGACGGCTGATTAAGGCTTCTTCCGGAGTATCCTCTGCATTGGCAAGCAGCTTCTGAACTTCTTTGGGATATACCTCTCCGTTATGGAAGCGAATGGAATAGCCGAAATTGTTAATCAGCGTAGCCAGACTTTTCATCTTCTCCGGATCCGGGTTGTCATGAGTCCGGTAAAGGAACGGAATTTCCTGCCAGAAATAATCCTCTGCAACTGTCTCATTTGCCATAAGCATAAAATCTTCTATAATTTTAGTGGCAGAATTCCGGTCATAAGGTTTTATCTCCAATGGTTTTCCCCGCTCATCAAGAATTACCTTTGTTTCCGGGAAGTCAAAATCAATAGAACCTCTTTTTTTCCTTTTTTCTCTTAGAATATCAGCCAGTTCCTTCATCTGTTCAAACATGGAAATAAAGGCCTCATATTCTTTCATGACTGCTTCATCATGATCGGTTATAATTGCATTTACCGCCGTATAAGTCATTCTCCGGTCCACATTAATCACCGTTTCCGCAATCCTGTGACCGGTTACCGTTCCTTCTCCATCGATTTCCATGATGCAGCTCAGCGCCAGACGATCCTCTCCCTGATTTAAAGAGCAGATACCGTTAGACAGCTTGTGGGGCAGCATGGGTATAACACGATCAACCAGATAGACGCTGGTTCCTCTTTTTAAAGCTTCTTCATCAAGAGGGCTGTGCTCTGTTACGTAATTGGTTACATCAGCAATGTGTACTCCCAGAGTATATGTCCCGTCTTTTTTTGAAATGGTGATGGCATCATCAAGATCCTTTGCGTCTTCTCCATCTATGGTAACAGTCTGTAATTCTCTCAAATCCAGACGCCCCTGCATATCTTTACCGGTAATAGAATCAGGGACTGACTCTACCTGCTTCATCACATTGTCAGGGAATTCCTCCGGAAGTCCGTAAGCACGCACAATGGAAAGAATGTCAGTTCCCGGATCATTGACATGTCCAAGGATCTCCTTGATCACGCCCTCCGGCTTTTTCCCTTCTCCTCCAAAATCGGTAATCTTCACCACTACTTTATGTCCGTTTACTGCTCCCATATCTTTTCCCTGGGGAATAAAGACATCCTTAGAAATCTTCTGGTTATCCGGAATGACGAAACCAAAATTTTTATTTTTCTGATAAAATCCAATAATCTCTTCATTTGCATGCTGAAGCACCTTAATAACCCGGCCTTCTGCTCTCTTTCCGCCAGAGCCTTCAGCCTCCGCAGATATAAGAACGGTATCTCCATGAAGAGCCCCGCCAGTCTTATCCTCCGGGATAAAGATATCTTTCTCAAAACCTTCTACCGATACAAAACCAAAGCCCTTCTGGTGTCCGAAAAATACACCTGCCATGGAACCGATATCTGGCTTTCCGTATTTTCCTTTCTGGGATACTCCGATTTTTCCTTCTGACACCAAAGCATCCAGTACCTGTTTTAATTCATCTCTCTGATGTTTGGGAACCCCAAATAGCATGGAAAGTTCCTTTAATTTCATCGGTTTATAAGTCGGATCCGAAAACAGTTCCATAAACATGGCTTTCCGCTGCATTAACTGTTCTTCTGTCATTATTTTCCTCTCTTTTCACAATTTTTCTAACAAGTTGATTTATAGTTTTATTATCTGCACTTCACCTGATGGTATGACAGAATTTTTCCTTAAAGCGAAAAAAACACCCTTGCTGCTATACCACAAGAGTGTTTAATCGCTACAGTATATTCAGATTCAGTACTAATGACAGGATAAAAAACAGGATTGCTCCGTACTTTGTAAACTTCTCCAGTTTTCCTTCCATGGAACGTCCTTTGTTCCTGCCCCAGTAAGTATCCGCCATACCACCGATAGAACCAAGACCCTGACTCTTTCCTTCCTGTAACAGGATAATCGCTGATAAAGCAACGCATATAATAACGAACACAATTGATAATATAATCCGGATCATTTTCCCACCTCCTTAAGTCAAACAACGCTTATCATACCATAAATTTTCAGTAAATACAATATTTTTTTCTATTTTTCACTGCCGTCTGCGATAGAATTCCTCAATTCTTAGCAGTTCGTTGTATTTTGCTGTGCATTCTCCCCTGCAGGGTGCACCGCATTTTATATAATCAGCACCAACTGCCGCTGCCATGTCACTTAGAAACACTTCCTCTGTTTCCTTATGGCTGTTTGAAAAGATCACTTTATGCCCAAGCCTTCCTGCTCTCTTTGCCATTTCCAGTGCAGCTGTTACCGTACCTGCTTTCTTCAACTGAATCTCCACCCCATTGGATGCAAAAAAGTCATCGGAAGCTATGGTGAAACGATGCTGAAACATCTGATACATCCGGTTTCTTCCCTCAAGATCTTTTGTCCAAAGTCCTTCTGTCACAAGTCCCAGAGGAAATCCGTCTGCCAGCCTTAAATAATAGGAAATGATATCTTTTTGATTTCTGTGTACCAGTATTCCATTATTCAGGCTTTCTTTATCAAAATGGTAAATTCCTTCTTCTTTTACATAAAGATGATCTGCATACCCGGAAATACCAGCGGCCACATCAGAATCCGGATCATATCCGGAAAGTCTGACTGCATCCATTATATAATGAAGTGCTTCCTCTGCACTTTTTACGTCTGCTGCAAAACCGCCGCTTTCCCCCACTGATGTATCAATTCCGTTTAGGGATAAAAGCCGCTTTAATGTCTGGTATACTTCCCCACCCAGTCGCAGTCCTTCTGCAAAAGAAGTCCTGTTTAAGGGGATAATCATAATTTCTTTAAAATCGATTCCTTTTCCCCAGTCTCCACCGTCAATCATGCTCATGACCGGAACCGGCATGACTGGAGCCGTAGATCCACCTAAATAGCGGTATAGCGGAAGTCCAAGACCTGCTCCGGCAGCTCTTGCTGCTGCCATGGAAAGTGCTAACACTCCGGCCTTTCCTCTGCCGTTTTCTTTATGGTCCGCATCGTCTGCCTCTCTTTGTCTGATCAGCAGATTATCAATATTTTTTTGTTCTGCAGCATCTTCAAATAAAATCGCTTCCGACAGCCATTCCCTGATATAATCTGCTTCTTCTTCTCCGGTCATTTCATCAAAAACCGATACCACAGCTTTTCCCTGTGCACCGTTTTCCAGGATCACTTCTGCTTCCACAGCCGGATTTCCTCCTGAATCCAAAAGCATTCTCCCTCTTATGAGTTTAATATCAAGATCATCAAGCATCTGTTTTGCCTCCCTGTTTCCAAACATTCCTCTACCGTAAGGATTGACGGGATTTTTCAGTTCCATGCAGGCAAACAAAAAAAGATGCCGGAAGCTTTTGCTTTTCTCCCGACATCTATTTATAAAATATTTTTATGCTCTTAACTCAATACCAAGTGCCTGTAAACCATTGAGTATTTTTTTCATAACTCCTGAAACTTCCTGTTCTTCCAGAGTATGATCTGCTGCACGGAAAGTGATGGAATAGGCAACTGATTTAAAACCAGCCAGAATCTGTGCACCTTCATAAATATCAAACAGCTCATAGTTTTCTAATATCTTGCCTCCACGCTGTTCAATGACCTCTTCTATCTGGCCTACCAGAATATTCTTTGGTACTACCATACTGATATCTCTGGTAACTGCCGGATATTTGGCAATTCCGGTGTATTTACGGTCAAAACTTGTAAATGGTATCAT
>SVDT01000185.1 GCA_015057775.1 Paenibacillaceae bacterium
CAGACTAAAAAAGAAAAATAAAGCACAGAAGGGAGAAAACGCATAATGTCAGCGACAGCAAAAAACCGTGCAAATGTACTTCATATGCAGGACGTTACCATGCAGTTCGGCGGTGTTGTGGCAGTAAACGGCTTAACTCTCGATGTAAATGAGGGGGAAATCGTTGCTTTAATCGGCCCGAACGGTGCTGGAAAAACCACTGCATTTAACTGTGTGACGGGTATTTATGAACCTACCTTCGGACAGGTGGACTTTATGGGCGAGACCATTCTCTCCAACACTCCAAAGGGAAAGATGCAGAAAATGTATCTGGGAGAAGTAAAACCAAGACCGCTCTCCATCGTACGCAATACACCGGATGTGATCACGAAAAAGGGAATTGCCCGTACCTTTCAGAATATCAGGCTGTTTGGTCAGCTGACTGTTTTTGACAACGTACTGATTGCAAAGCATATGAGGGCAAAACAGAACGTATTCTCTGCTACTCTTCGCTTAAACAGCAGGGAAGAAGCCAGAATGCGGGAGGAAACCTCTGCTCTCTTAGAAGAACAGAACTTACTTCATTTAAAGGATGAGATTGCCTCTTCTCTTCCTTACGGCCTTCAAAGACGTCTGGAAATTGCCAGAGCCCTTGCTACTGAGCCGAAATTTTTACTTCTTGATGAACCAGCTGCAGGCATGAATCCACAGGAGACCCAGGAGCTGACTGATTTTATCAAACAGATCCGGGATTCCTACCACCTGACTGTATTAATGATTGAACACCATATGGATCTGGTTATGCAGATCTCCGACCGCATCTACGTTCTGGATTTCGGTAAACTGATTGCACAGGGTACACCAGAGGAAATCCAGAATAATGAACGGGTAATTGAAGCATATCTGGGGGTGAGTGACGATGCTGAAGATTGATAACTTAAGAGTAAACTACGGCGGAATTGAAGCCGTAAAAGGAATCTCCTTTGAAGTACCGGACAAAAGCATTGTAACCTTAATCGGGGCAAACGGAGCTGGTAAAAGCACCACTCTCCGCTCCATCGTCGGTCTTGCAAAGCCTTCTGCCGGAAGCAGCATCACGCTGGACGGACAGGAATTAATCGGTATGGATACACCGGACATTGTTGCAAAGGGAATTGCTCTGGTTCCTGAGGGACGCCGGGTATTTCCGGATATGACAGTTATTGAGAATATTAAAATCGGAGCTTATTTAAGAAATGACAATCTGGACGAGGATATTAACTGGGTCTATGATTTATTTCCACGGCTTAAGGAACGAAGCTGGCAGCTTTCCGGAACCCTTTCCGGAGGGGAGCAGCAGATGCTGGCAGTTGCCAGGGCTCTTATGAGCCACCCAAGAATTCTCATGATGGATGAACCGTCTCTTGGTCTTGCGCCACTGATTGTAAAGGATATCTTCTCAATCATTAAGGAGATCAATAAAAAGGGCGTAACCGTCCTCTTAATCGAGCAGAACGCCAATATGGCCCTTCATACAGCTGATGTAGGATACGTACTGGAAACAGGACGAATTACCATGTCAGGACCTGGTAAAGAGCTTCTTGCAGATGAATCTGTAAAAGCTGCTTATCTGGGAAAAAAGAAAGATTAACAGAAACGCAGACAGATATCTGACTCATTGTCATACATCTGTCTGCGTTTTTAATTATCGATTACCCGTCGTATGGTAACCGGTCTTCTGTAATCCCAGGAGGAAATTTTAATCCCGCTTCTCCGGTTGGCCGCATGAACAATTTTACCCTGCCCGATATACATGGCAACGTGATCAATTTCTCTGCCGCTGGCATAAAATAAGAGGTCACCCGGTTCCATGCTGGAAGACGGAATCGCCTGTCCCTCGGCAGCCTGCTGCCTGGAGGTACGATCCAGCTGGACGCCTGCCGCATGCTCCATCACATATTGAATGAAACCAGAGCAGTCAGCGCCTGTATTGGGGTTTGTTCCGCCCCAGCGGTATGGATTTCCAACGAATTTCACCGCATAGCTTACAACCTGGGTCCGCAGATCCCCATTTTTCTCTGCCTCCGGAATGGTATAGGCAATGGTAGCGTTCTCCGGCGCATAAGCATACGCAATTTGTCCGTTGTATTGAATTTTGGCCCAGCCACCGTTACGGGAAATGTAACGGTACGTTTCGCCCTCATGAATTCTTCCAACAATTTCTGAATTCGTATCAGGCTGTTTGCGGACACGAAGGGTCTCAATGTCTACCCGGAGCATCAGCTGCATATCATAATATGCGATTGCTCTGGCCTCCTGCCCAGTGGCTAAGTATTTTCCGTATACATAACCGGTTACCTGCCCTGATTTTATTTTATACCAGCCATTCTCTTCCGACAGCACACTGCTGCCTGAGTGGCTTCTTAATTTCCCTACGATTTCCGCATCGTTCTTTGGTTCTTTCCTGATGTTCAAGGAATCCTCCACAACTGCTACTCCAAGGTTGTTAAAAATAGTATTGAAGGTTCCATACCTCACTTTTTCCTGCGTAAGACCGGCCGTGTTTCCCGTCGACTTCTGCTCTCTGGATTGCTGATATTGATCCATATAGACCTCCACGCCCGCTACAGGCGATCCGGTCCTGACGTCAGTCTCTGTTCTTGCGGCCTGTACATCTGCTGTTCCCATCCATACGGTACACCCGCAGGCGATGGCAAAGCCAAGTACTTTCCATGCTTTGTCAGTCATATGCACTTTCCTTCGCAAGTTTTTTAATTGTGAAACGGGCGGTGAAACTGCCCTTTTCCTACTGCAACTGAGTGATTTCTGTTCCAGGCAGGTTCTTCAAATATTCTAATCCCAGTTCCCTGTCTTTTCCTATCTGTTCTTTTAACTGCTCAAGCCCCTCAAATTTCCGTTCCGGACGGATGAAGTGTAAAAGCTGTACCTCTATAGTCTTTCCATAAATATCCTGATTTATACCAAAAATGTAAGTTTCTGCACCTACTGGAGAAATCCCCTCTACTGTGGGTTTTCTTCCAATATTGGTAATTCCGCCGTAATAAGTTCCATCTACGTAAACACGGGACACATAAACGCCAAATACAGGCAGATGTTTTTCCGGAGGAGGAAGGATGTTGGCAGTTGGAAATCCAAGGATGGCTCCGCCAATATGGTTGCCGTGCACCACCTCACCGTGAATGGCATATGGTTCTCCCAGCAGCTCATTGGCTTTTTCCATATTTCCAAGATCCAGCTGCTCTCTGACGTAAGTGCTGCTGATATCCCGGTGCTCGTCCTGCTCTTTTGGAATCACAATCAGTTCATAGCCATACTGGTTTTTTAACTGCTCTAACAGTGCCGCATCTCCCGCACCTTTATATCCGAAGGAGCAGTCAGTCCCCACAACAATGGTTCTGGCATTCATCTGTCCCACCAGAATCTGTTTTACAAATTCTTCTGGCTCCATTCTGGCTGTTTCTTTGGTAAAGGGGTATTCCACCAGATAGTCAATTCCTACTCTCTCCAGATTATTTTTCCGCTCAAGATTTGTGGTAATTACCTTCTGGAGTACTCCGTTTACAAGAGTGCCGGGAGACATGTCAAATGTAAATACTGCCGTCTTGTATCCTGTTTCTTTCTTAATTTCCAGCATTCGCTGCAATAATTTTTTATGGCCTCTGTGACGTCCGTCAAATTTCCCCAGAGTCACTACAGCCGGCTCTTCGATCTGAAACACTCTGGTCCCAGTGATATATTCCATCATCTGCTTCCTCCCAGAAAAACCTTCTGAGGCTTTAAAAGACTTCCTTCCCCATTTGGTTTATAGACTCCGATAAACTCCATGCTGCTGTCATAAACACGGACAGGACCATCAGAGATCTGGTATTCTCCTTCTGCCTGGTTACGCATAAAAGGATTGCCGTTATGGACCAGTTTATCAAACTCCTCTTTCATCACCAGCTGGGGATAGGAAGAAAACACCTTGTCCACTGCCAGGATGTGCTCTCCCAGGCTGCCATTATCCCGTAACTGTTCGATCTGGGAAAGTGTAAGACTGTCCTCTAACACAAAGTCTGACACTCTGGTTCTTAAAAGGGATTCCATGCATCCGCCGCATCCCAGTTTCTTACCGATATCATAGCAGAGTGTGCGGATATAGGTTCCTTTGGAACAGCTGACTGTAATGGTCACTCTTGGAAGTTCCATCCGTTCGACGCGGATATCAAGAATTTCCACAGGTCTTGCCTTGCGTTCTACTTCTTTTCCCGCTCTTGCCAGTTCATAAAGCTTCTTTCCATCTACCTTTAATGCAGAATACATGGGGGGAACCTGGTCATAATGACCCAGAAAGCTCATAACTGCAGCCTTTACCTCTTCTTCCCCTGCCTCTACAGGATATGTATTTAATACAGTTCCTGTAGTATCCTGGGTATCCGTCTCCATGCCAAGAAGGAGAACTGCCTCATAGGTTTTCGTTTTATCTGTTAACATGTCACACAGTTTGGTTGCTTTACCAAGACAGACAGGAAGTACTCCTTCTGCGTCCGGGTCCAGGGTTCCTGTGTGACCAATTTTTTTCTGTTTTAAAATACCTCTCATTTTCGCCACGACGTCATGAGAGGTAAAGCCTTTTTCTTTATACACATTAATAATACCGTCTGCCATTGCCTGTATCTCCTAATTAAGCTGCTTCGCTATCTGATCCGACAGATTGTTGATCACGTCATGAACACTTCCTGTCATGGTACAGCCGGCTGCTTTTTTATGTCCGCCCCCGCCAAAATAAACGGCAATTTTACTTACATCAAGCTCTGTGGTGGAACGAAGGCTTACCTTATATTCCCTGCATGCTGTTTCATAGATAAAAATGGCACACTCCACACCCTCTGTAATTCTTAGCTGGTCAATGATTCCATCCATATCGGCGCTGCCGACTTCATAAAAATCCATTTCTTTTTTGCTGATGGCACTGAAAATGCATTTGCCGTCATGAAAGGTGATGCTCTCTAATAAAGCTCTCCCTAAAATCTGATTCTGGATATAAGTCTTTCTGTAAAAGCTGTCATCGATAATGCTGGAGAAATTAATTCCTTTTCCCATCATCTTTCCCGCGATTTCCATGGTTTTAGCTGATGTACAGTCATACTTGAAAACACCGGTATCATGAATAATTCCGGTATAGATGCACTCTGCCACTGCTTTGCTGATCCTGCTTTCATCAAGGAGACCATATAAAACTTCACAGGTGGAGCTTGCATCGCCTTTTACTACATTCTCCGTCCCATAACCAATATTGGTTATATGGTGGTCGACACACAGACTCTTTTTCGCTGCGTTTAAGTATTTAACCGCCTCGCCAAAACGAAGCGTGTCACTGCTGTCTAAGCAGATACAAAGATCATAGCTTTCGTCTCTGCTAAAGTCACTGACAATGCGGTCAATATTTTTTAAATATGAAAATTTCACAGATGGTTTCTCTAAATAAACCACTGCATGAATATCCGGATAATTTTCTTCCAGATAATTATAAGCAGCCAGACAGGAACCGATACAGTCCCCATCCGGCCTTACATGGCCAATAATCGCCACATGTTTCACATCTTTGAGAATTGTTTCAAGGAAACTCACAATGGCACCTCCTTACTCTTTGATGTCTTTCGTAACCTCGTCAATGAGTCTGGACATATTCACTCCATATTCAATGGACTGGTCCAGTATAAATTTGATCTCGGGTGTATTACGCAGATTGACTCTCCGGGCAAGCTCCCGGCGAATGTAGCCTTCTGCACTTTTTAGTCCTTCGATGGTTGCTTTTCCTGCTTCTTCGTCGCCCAGAATGCTGATATATGCCTTACAGAATTTTAAATCAGGAGTTACTTCAACCGAAACAACGGTAGTCATTGGGTGAATTCTTGGGTCCTTGATTTCCAGACGGATGATCTGGCTTAATTCCTTCTGTACTTCCATATTAATTCTGGTATTTTTTATACTGTTTTTACGCATCTTATTCCTTTCGCTATCTGCCCGCATATTCAAAAAGACCAGCCCGTCTTAACGGGCTCATCTTTTGAACGTTCCAGGGGATGGTTCCTAGCGAGGAACCTCCACCATGGCATATGCTTCAATCATGTCATCTTCCATAATATCATTAAATTTCTCAAATACAAGACCGCACTCATAACCGGTAGCAACTTCTTTTACATCATCTTTAAATCTCTTTAAGGATGCGAGAGGACCATCATAGATCTTCTCTCCCTGACGGGTGATGCGTACGCTGCAGCCTCTCTGGAATTTACCGTCCATTACGTAAGAACCTGCGATGGTACCAACGCCGGAAGCCTTAAAGGTCTGGCGGACAATGGCGTGACCGATGATCTTCTCTTCGAAGATTGGATCTAACATACCCTTCATAGCGGATTCCACGTCTTCAATGGCCTGATAAATTACCTTGTAGAGTCTTAAATCTACTTTCTCTCTGTCTGCAATTGATTTTGCAGTTACATCAGGTCTTACATTGAAACCGATGATAATCGCATTGGATGCAGATGCCAGAGAAACGTCGGATTCATTGATGGCACCAACACCGCCATGAATCACCTTAACCATAACTTCTTCATTGGACAGCTTCACAAGACTCTGTTTTACTGCTTCTACAGAACCCTGAACATCTGCTTTTACAATGATAGGAAGTTCTTTTACATTACCAGCCTTAATCTGGGTGAACAGATCATCCAGTGACAGCTTCGCTTTTGTATCTTCTAACAGACGGTTCTTTCCTTCAGAGATGAAAGTTTCTGCAAAGTTTCTTGCTTCTTTCTCATTCTCTGTGCTGATGAGGACATCACCTGCACCAGGAACGTCATTTAAGCCTAAAATCTCTACCGGAGTAGATGGACCTGCTTCTTTTACTCTCCGTCCCTTATCATCCATCATGGCGCGGACTTTTCCGTAGCAGGAACCTGCTGTAACTGTGTCGCCTACGCGGAGGGTTCCCTTTTGTACCAGAACGGTAGCAACCGGTCCCTTACCTTTATCAAGCTCAGCCTCAATGATAAGACCTCTTGCATGACGGTTTGGATTGGCTTTTAATTCTTTTACTTCTGCAGTCAGAAGAATCATCTCCAGAAGTTCTTTGATACCTTCTTTAGTATGTGCAGATACAGGAACAAATATCGTACTGCCGCCCCAATCTTCTGGAATCAGTTCGTACTCGGATAACTCCTGTTTCACTTTGTCAATGTTTGCACTTGGCTTATCAATCTTGTTGATGGCAACAATGATCTCAACTTCTGCTGCTTTTGCATGGTTGATGGCCTCAATTGTCTGAGGCATTACTCCATCATCTGCTGCTACAACTAAGATAGCAATATCGGTAGACTGGGCACCTCTCATACGCATGGCTGTAAACGCTTCATGGCCGGGTGTGTCGAGGAATGTAATTTTCTGTCCGCTGATATCAACTGTATAAGCACCGATGTGCTGGGTAATACCGCCTGCCTCTCTGGAGGTAACGCTGGTCTGACGGATTGCATCAAGAAGAGAAGTTTTACCGTGGTCTACATGGCCCATAACGCAGACAACCGGTGGTCTTGCTGCCATATCTTCTACGTTTTCTTCTTCCTCTTTCAGAAGCTCTTCAATGACATCGATCTTCACTTCTTTTTCGCAGAGTACTTCATATTCCATAGCGATCTCTTCTGCCTGCTCAAAGTCAATCTCTGTATTGAGGGTAACGATCTTGCCCTTTAAAAACAGCTTCTTAACGATGGCAGATGGCTGAAGTTTCATCTTCTCTGCCAGTTCTTTTATGGTTAAAATCTCAGGTACGATAATGGTCTTGATTTCCTCAACCTTAGGCTCTACATGAACCGGAGGCAGAATCGGAGCTTTTCCTGCTTTTCCGCCCTTGGCTGCTGTTCTTCCCTTGCTTGCATCTTCTTTATCTCTCTTATCAAACCTGTCATTCTTGTAGTTATTCTTTGTAGCTCTGTTGCTGGTAGGCTTTGCCTGGATGGGAGTGTCAAAAGACTTTGGTGCTCCGTCTCTGCTGGTACGTGCTCCCTGTGGTCTTGGGCCACGGGTGTTATCGCTGTCCTTGTCATTCTGATAACCGCCCTGACCCTGAGGTCTTCCGTATCCGTAACCGCCCTGACCCTGAGGTCTGTTTCCCTGGTAACCGCCCTGGCCCTGGGGTCTGTTTCCCTGGTAACCACCCTGACCCTGTGGCCTGTTTCCCTGGTAACCGCCCTGACCCTGGGGTCTGTTTCCCTGGTAACCGCCCTGACCCTGGGGTCTTCCGTCACGATTTCCCTGGTAGCCGCCCTGGCCCTGGGGTCTGTTTCCCTGGTAGCCGCCCTGGCCCTGGGGTCTGTTTCCCTGGTAACCGCCCTGACCCTGGGGTCTTCCGTCACGATTTCCCTGGTAACCACCCTGGCCCTGGGGTCTGCTTCCCTGGTAACCGCCCTGACCTTCTGGTCTTCCTTCACGGTTTCCCTGGTAGCCGCCCTGGCCTTCTGGTCTTCCTTCACGGTTTCCCTGGTAGCCGCCCTGACC
>SVDT01000186.1 GCA_015057775.1 Paenibacillaceae bacterium
TCTGAATGTATTATAACCACGATATTAAAAAGAAAGGAACGTGTGATAATTAACTTCCTAATTATCATACAAGGAAGCTATGAAAATTATTAAAACTTCTGATGGATATAACGTCTGCCGTATAAAAAAAGATAGGAAATATGAATATCTGGCAGACATTGCACATTACGACCAGGAAATTCGTAATCTTATAGATACTTTGGATGGATTAAAATTTGATTCCCTTATTTTTTTATTTGGCATTGACACAGGATCTTATTTAGAGCAATTGAAAAAATGTCTCTGCAGCAAAAATAATGTCATTATTTTCGAACCCAACCCCTCCGTTTTCAAGCAGTTTCCAGAGGCCTTAAGCGATAATATCCGGCTGGTTTTTTACGAAGAAAAGCTGGTGAAGCAGATATTCGAACAGACCATTAACCTTAAGAATATCAATAATATTTATTTTTATGCTTTTGGAAATTACCAGAAAATCTATAAAAAAGAATACGACCGGCTTGTCGAGCATCTGGACTGGACTATTACCAATGCTGCCTCTCAGGTATACTTATCCAAGCGCTTTAAAAATGTTTTCATTAAGAATATGATTGCAAACATGAAAATAATTAATCAGGCTACTCCCGTCAACAACTATGTGTTTTCCAACAAGGATGTTCCCGCCATTGTAGTCTCCGGCGGTTCTTCTCTTGATCAGAATATAAAGGATATGGTGAGGCATAAAGATAAGCTGAACAATTACTTTATCATTACAGGAAGCAGAACATTGAAAGCACTTGTTGAGAACGGAATTATTCCGGATATGGTTGTTTCCGTTGATCCGGTAGATGCCAATTACGAAATGATGAAAGATTATCTGGATTTAGACGTACCGCTGGCATTTTATGAATACAGCAACCGTTATCTTCTCAGGGATTATAAAGGTGAGAAAATTCTGATTTCTCTTCTACTTTCCCATACGATAAAAGGAATGGAGCATGTGAAAGCAGTCTATTGCGGCGGATCTGTATCCCATGCCTGTATTGACATCGCCAACATGCTGGGCTGTTCTCCCATTCTTCTTACTGGTCAGGATTTAGCACTTACAAATAAAAAACATCACGCAGACAGCGCACTGTTTCCCTTTGACAGCACCAGCCGGTATGATGCTCAGATATTAATTAAAGATATCAATGGGAATCCCACAGAAACAACTATAACCCTGGATTCCTTCAGACGGAACCTTGAGTATTATATCAGCTGTTATAAAGACCGGCCCCGTGTCCAATTTATTAACTGTTCTTATGGAGCTGAAATTAAAGGAGCCCCTCACAGAGAATTAAGTGAGATATTGGAAAAAGGTACTTTTTCCAGCAGAAAAACTCCCTGCAGACCAGATCATGAGCTGAATATGAATCCTGAAGAAACAATTAAAACCATTTTGGAATTTTTAGATAACTATCTGACTAAAACCAGTCAGGGAATGGAATTGTGCCAGATTATAATATCTGAAAATAAGACCAAATCCCTTCTGGAGGTTGAGGAAGACGATATTGATCTTCAGAGAATCTTATATATCCTGCAAATTGTAAATAACATTGAAAATGACCCATACAACCAGTTTATTGGAGGGTATTTTACGGAATTCCTCTATGATATGAAAGAAAAAAACAATCATATGTCTGCAAAAGATTTTGACAGATTAACTTCCGACCTTCAATATCAGACACATTTTTTAAAAGAATACTTAGAATGCCTCAATAATATACTGGCAGAGGTTAAGGATACCATTGTCTCAACGGTATCAGAATTCTACCAATCGCATATAGTTTAGTAAATCCTATGAGAATAGAGGGTATGCATATGGAAGACGACGTTCAATTCGATTCAATTAAGAACAATTACAAGGAAATGAAAGTATCCAAAATGATTGTAAACGGAAAAGAGCAGGAAGGAAATACCATCAGTGCTGAAGTTACGAAAGACAGTCAGCAGTTAAATGTGACCGTTTATACCCAAAACAAGTAAAGATGGAAAGAAAGGGGGCGAAACGAAACCATGGACTGTCATAAACATTCCTCTTTCACCATAAGAGGCTCCAGGCTTCTGCCCTGCAGAGAAAATCATTTTGATTTTCATCTTGGCCGAATCAACTTTCAAATTATTAAGGGAACTGTTTATTGCCTGAATCAGACCCCAAGCGCCGGAGCTGCCGTACAGATCACCCAGATTGATATGGTAAATCATACTTCAACTGTACTTGGTTACACAATTACAGATGAAGCTGGGCGCTATGTCTTTTCCCTGGAGGCACATCCTGACATGAAATATGAAATTTCGGTCTTCGCCCCATTAATAACTGAGCGAAAGGGGGATTTTTGTTGAGCTGCTATACGGAACTTTTAATATCACCAAGGAATTTTAATAACAGAAATACAGCTTCAGCAGTCATTACCATGGAATACGTTCCTGAAGTTCTGCTGACCGGAACCGTTTTTAATAACCGGTGCGAAGCTGTGGAAGGCGCAGTGGTTCGTATCATTGCCGTAACTTCTCTTATTAAAAAGGATCTTGGTTATGTAATGACCAATCAATTCGGAGAATTTGCCATTGTGGTAGAAAAGAATCCGCAAATCAACTACCAGTTCGATATCTACGAACCGGTCCTCATCAGTTAATTAAGGGGAAATGTTATGGCACGTGGAATAATCAGGGGGATGGTCCGCTACAAAAATCGTGTTCCAGTAAGAGGGGCCATCATTATTTTGGAACAAATGGTAAATGTATTTAATGAAGAACTGAAAGAAGACGACTGGGAAGGTGTCTATCTGGGTTTCACTCAGACTAACATACACGGGGAGTTTTGTTTTTCTGTCCCGGACAATACCGTTACATACCGGGTAAAAGTATTTGACAATCATCATGAGTGAGGAGGAATATCATGAAAAAGGTACTGGTCACGGGGGCAGACGGCTTTATCGGCAGCCATCTGACAGAGGAGCTTGTCAAGCGGGGATACCAGGTAAAAGCATTTGTCTACTATAACTCCTTTGGTACCTACGGCTTGCTTGATACTCTGCCCACACATATAAAGGATGAAATTGAAATACATAGCGGAGACATCCGGGATCCCAATGGAGTAAGGGCTGCTGTCTCCGGTGTGGATTCCATTTTTCACCTGGCAGCGTTGATTGCCATTCCATACAGCTATGAGTCTCCTGATTCTTATGTGGATACCAATATAAAAGGTACTCTGAATATCCTTCAGGCTGCAAGAGCCCTTAAAACCGGCAAAGTGTTAATTACATCCACTTCAGAAGTCTACGGCAGTGCCGACTATGTTCCCATTGATGAATCCCACCCGTTTAAAGCCCAGTCCCCTTATTCTGCCACAAAGATAGGCGGGGACCGGCTGGCAGAATCATTTTACAGGAGTTTTTCTCTTCCGGTTTCGATTGTACGGCCTTTTAATACGTATGGCCCAAGACAGTCTGCCAGGGCCGTCATTCCCACAATTATCAGTCAGCTTCTTGCCGGAAAGGAAGACATTCATCTGGGAAGTCTCACCCCTACCAGAGATTTTAATTATGTAAAGGATACCGTTAACGGCTTTATTGAAATCGAATCATCGGAACATACCGTAGGAGAAGAAATCAATATAGCCAGCGGAATAGAAATTTCTATCGGGGAACTTGCCAGGGAGCTGATCCGTCAGATTAATCCAAAGGCAGAAATCATCTGTGAAAATGAAAGACTGCGCCCGGAAAAAAGCGAAGTCACCAGACTTCTTGGATCAAATAAAAAGCTGAAATCCCTGACAGACTGGAAACAGCAATATACCTTGTCTCAGGGTCTGGAAGAAACCATACACTGGGTGGAAAACAATTTAAACCATTACCGGACAGACCGGTATAACATTTAATAGAAACTGCAGGAGGCATCCCATGATTCCCCTATCTGTGCCTGTAATCAAAGGCAATGAAAAAAAATATGTAGACGAGGCAATTTCAAATGGCTGGGTCTCTGCTTCGGGCAGTTATGTAACCAGATTTGAACATGAAATGGCTGATTATTTAAAGGTAAAGCAAACAGCTGCGGTCCAAAGCGGCACAGCTGCTCTTCATCTGTCTTATCTTCTTTCCGGGGTAAAACCAGGTCAGGAAGTAATCGTACCTGCACTGACTTTTATTGCCGCGGTGAATCCTGTAAAATATCTGGGTGCAGAGCCAGTCTTTATGGATTGTGATGATTCATTCAATTTGGACTGCCAGAAACTGGAAGATTTTCTAAAAAAGGAATGCACAAAAACCACTTTGGGGCTTAGAAATAACAAATCCAAACGGATTATCACGGCTATCACAGTGGTTCATATTTTTGGAAATATGGCAGATATGGAGACCCTTGTCCGTCTGGCTGATGAGTATGGCTTAAAACTGATTGAAGATGCCACGGAAGCACTTGGAACCAGATATACAGACGGGATATATAAGGGAAAATTTGCAGGTACCATGGGCGATTTCGGTGCCTATTCCTTTAACGGCAATAAAATTATCACAACCGGCGGCGGTGGAATGGTGACTGCAAAGAAAGTGGCTGATGTGGAACGGTGTGCCTATCTGGCAGCCCAGGCAAAGGATGATTTACTCTTTTATGTCCACAATCACATTGGCTACAATTACCGGATGACCAATTTGCAGGCAGCCCTTGGTGTCGGGCAGCTGGAATGTCTGGAAGATTATATCCACATTAAGGAACAAAATTATAATTATTACAGGGAAGGGCTTGAGAATTTTGAGGATGTAAAGCTGATGCCATTTAACGAGAAAGCCAGAAGCAATCACTGGTTTTACTCTCTTCTTTTAAAGAACAAGGCCTTAAAAAGAGATTCTCTTATGAGACAGCTGAAAGAAGCAGGGATTGAGACCAGGCCCATCTGGAAACTCAATCACACCCAGACCATGTATCAGAGCTGCCAGGCCTATCATATTGAAAAAGCGCCTTACTATCAAAGCAGAATCATAAATCTTCCCTGCAGTGTGAATATAACGGAAGCAGACATAAACTATGTTATAGAAGCTTTAAGGAAAAGCTGACAACCGGAAGGAGGGATTGGCATGGACGTGGAAAAATTCTTTGTTACGCCGGACATTCCAATCAGAGATGCAATCCGGCAATTAGATGAGACGGCAAAGAAAATGCTGCTGGTTGTAAAAGATCATAAGCTGACAGGTGTTATAACAGACGGAGATATCCGACGGTGGATTCTGCAAAACAAGGATTTGTCCATGCCAGTGTATCATATTATGAACCCCTCCCCCATTGCCATAAAAGAGGAGGAACTTTCTGAAGCACTGAATATCATGAAGGAAAAGCGAATTGAAGGGCTCCCTGTGGTAAATGACAACGGTCAGGTCCTTGATCTGGTCTTTTGGAATGAACTGCAGCACGAAAAAAAGCGGCCTGTAAGGAAAAGGAAAACTCCGGTAGTAATCATGGCAGGAGGGAAAGGTTCCAGGCTTTACCCTTATACAAAGATTATTCCAAAACCACTGATTCCCATCGGAGATACCCCAATTGTGGAACGAATCATGAATCAGATGATCTCCTATGGATTTACAGAGTTCTATTTAACAGTCAACTACAGAAAAGAGCTGATTAAAGCATATTTTAACGGGGATCGGCGTTATCATCTTCACTTTGTGGAGGAAAAGGAAGCCCTTGGAACAGCAGGATCCCTGACTCTTTTAAAGGATCAGATTCCGGGAAGTTTTTTTGTCAGCAACTGCGATATCCTGGTTGATATTAATTATGCAAAGCTCCTTCTTTATCATCAAAAAAGCAAAAATCGGATTACAGTTGTGACAGCCATGAAAAACTATGAGATTCCTTATGGAGTGATCTCCTTAGACCAAAATGGCTGTATTCAATCCATGAGTGAAAAACCAAAGTATGAATTTCTGGTTAGTACAGGGCTTTATGTACTGGAAAGTGATATTTTAAAATATATTCCCGTGGACACACCTTTTGACATGCCGGATTTAATCCGCCTGTGCATGAAGAATGACGAAAAAGTGGGCGCTTACCCGGTTATGGACAGCACATGGCTTGACATGGGGGAATTCAGTGAAATGAAAAAGATGGCTGAGAGAATGAAACTATGAAAAAAAAACTCATCCTCCTTGGCGGAGGGGGTCATGCGGAAAGTGTAATTGATACTATTCGTTCAAAAAAAGAATACCAGATTGAAGGGATCTTAGACAACGGCAAAAGCCGTGGAATAACAGTCTCCGGTATTATGGTGCTTGGGTCTGATGAACTTCTTGCAGATATTTACGGCAGAGGGATCCGATATGCGGTAATTGCAATCGGTAGCGTAGGAAATCCACAGACAAGAATCCGGCTTTTTGAAGAGTGTAAGGCGATCGGCTACCAACTCCCTTGCATTATTGATAAAAGTGCTGTACTATCCACAGATCTTCATATGGGGGAAGGGATCTTTATAGGAAAAGGGGCAGTCATAGGAGCGGGCGTGAGCCTTGGTAATGGCTGTATCATTAACAGCGGCACGATTCTGGAACATGGCTGTGCAGTTGGAAGTTTTGCTCACGCAGCACCTGGCTGTACACTCTGCGGCAACGTAAAAATAGGGGATAATACCCATATAGGTGCTGGAAGTACTGTAATCCAGAATCTGACCATTGGGAGTAATTCCATGATCGGTGCAGGCAGCCTGGTCCTGTCTGACATTTCCTCAAACAAGCTGGTATATGGGAGTCCTTCAAGGGAGGTTGGTCGTTTTGAGTAAAGTTATGATAATAGCCGAGGCTGGAGTTAACCATAATGGGGATTTAAACATCGCCAGGCAGTTAATTGATGCCGCTTGTGCAGCAGGCGCAGATGCGGTGAAATTCCAGACCTTCCGTACAGAGCTATTAGCTACTCCCAAAGCAAAAAAAGCTGATTATCAGTTTCATAATACAGGAACGGATAATTCTCAATTTGAAATGTTAAAGGATCTGGAATTATCCTGGAAGGATTTTAAGCTTCTCTCCGACTACTGCACGTTCCGTGGCATCCGGTTTCTGTCCTCTCCTTTTGATGAGGACAGCATGGAGTATCTGGACAGCATAGGTATGGAGATTATTAAAATTCCATCCGGTGAGATCACAAACTATTGTTATTTAAAAAAAGCTGCTGCATTAAAAAAACCAATTATCCTTTCTACAGGAATGTCAACGCCCGCAGAAATCCGGGATGCTTTGAATCTTTTGGAACTGAGCGGACAGGATATCACACTTCTCCACTGTTCCAGTATTTATCCAACGCCCATGGAAGATGTAAATTTAAACGCCATGATTACCTTGAGAGAGACGTTTCATAAAAAAACAGGATATTCTGATCACACTGCCGGAATCGAGGTAGCGATGGCTGCGGCTGCACTTGGAGCCTGCGTTATTGAAAAGCATATGACTCTTGATAAAACCATGCCCGGGCCAGATCACCGGATGAGTCTGGAACCAGACGAATTTAAGCACATGGCTGATAGTGTGCGAAATATTGAAAAAGCAATGGGAAACGGAATAAAAGCTCCTGCAGGAGACGAACTGAAAAACCGGGATCACGTAAGAAAGTTTCTGGTAGCTGCAAAGGACATTCAGATAGGAGAACCATTTACCATGGAAAATCTCTGTGCCAAACGCTGCTCTCCCGGAATATCGCCTATGAAGCTTCCTCAGATTCTTGGTACTCTTGCAGACAGAAACTATGGAAAGGATGACAAAATAGGGGAATGATCAGACTATGTGTAGTAACTGGCAGCCGGGCAGAATACGGTCTGCTGACTCCATTAATCCGGAATATAATGAAAGACCAGGACTTGAAACTACAGCTTTTGGTTACAGGAACCCATCTGGATACCCGGTTCGGACTTGATTATCAGGAAATGGAACAGGACGGAATTGTGATTGACGAAATGGTGGAAATGAACCTGGCCAGTGACACTTCCTATGGCATCTGCAAATCCATGGGACTGGAGCTGATTGGTATCTCCGGGGCCTTTGAGCGGTTAAACCCCCATCTGATACTGCTTCTTGGAGACCGTTATGAGATTTTTACGGCAGCAAGTGCCGCAGTGATCTGTAAAATTCCAATCGCCCATATACATGGAGGTGAGCTGACTCAGGGGGCTTATGACGACTGCATGCGTCATGGAATTACAAAGATGAGTTATCTTCACTTTACCAGCACGGAAGAATACAGAAAGCGGGTGATCCAGCTGGGAGAATCGCCTGACAGAGTTTTTAACGTAGGTGCACTGGGCATAGAACGGATTAAGGGTCTTACTCTTCTGACAAGAGAGCAGCTGGAAGAATCACTTGATACAGCTCTGCCCTCCCCTCTTTCCCTGGTCACATACCATCCGGCTACACTGGATCCTTTCAGTGCAAAAAATCAGTTTCAGCCGCTTTTAGATGCTCTGGATTCCTTTCCAGAGCTAT
>SVDT01000187.1 GCA_015057775.1 Paenibacillaceae bacterium
CCGGTCATCCCTGTGAAATCAATGCTCCCTGGGATGTATGCCTGACCTTTGACAATGTTGCCCGTTCTCTGGCAGAGCATGGGGATTATACAAGACTGGTTTCCAAAGAGGAAGCCATGGATGCACTGGAACGGTCCTACGCCAGCAATCTGGTGCAGATCGGAGAAAATGTCCGGGAGCACCCGGCATTCATCTGCAACTGCTGCGGATGCTGTTGTGAAGCACTTCAGGCAGCCAGAAAATTCAGTCCCATGCAGCCCGTTGCGACTACCAATTACATTCCCCATATATCCGGGGAAACTTGTGTGGGATGCGGCAAATGTGAGAAGGCATGCCCCATTCTGGCAATCTCCATGGAAACTGATGAGCATGGAAGGAGAAAAGCTGTAGTGGATGAGGAAATCTGCCTTGGCTGCGGTGTATGCGCCAGAAACTGCAGTGTAAAAGCGATCAAACTGGAGAAAAGGGCAAAACAGATTATCACACCGGTGAACAGCACCCATCGCTTTGTACTTCAGGCCATTGAAAAGGGAACTCTGCAGAATCTTATATTTGATAATCAGGCATTTGCCAGCCACCGCGCTATGGCAGCGCTTTTTGGAACGATTTTAAAGCTTTCTCCGCTAAAGCAGGCAATGGCAGGCAAACAGCTGAAATCGATCTATTTAGACAGGCTTTTGTCCCTCTATAAAAGAAAACCGGTGGAGGAAAGCCCAAAAGGGAGTAAAAGCCTTTCTTAACCAGCAGGAAGAAAGGGAAAGTGGTAACGTGTTTGACAAATTGACAGAGAATGATATTGAAAAAATGAAACAGGAAATAGAACACCGCAAACTGGTGGTTCGTAAGGAAGCCCTGGAAGCGGTTAAGGAAGCAAGAGCCCATGGAGATTTAAGCGAAAACTTTGAATATCATGCAGCCAAAAAGGATAAAAATCAGAATGAAAGCAGAATCCGTTATCTGGAAAAAATGATTAAGACGGCTCAAATTATTACTGACAATTCCAAAGAAGATGAAATTGGGCTTTATAATACCGTGGATTTGTATTTTGAAGATGATGATGAGGTGGAGACCTATAAACTAGTGACAACTGTCCGTGGAAATTCCATAAAGGGTTTAATCAGTTCTGAGTCACCACTTGGCAGCGCTATTCTGGGACATAAAGTGGGAGACCGTATTTATGTTAAGGTAAATGATAAAACAGGCTACTACGTAGAGGTGAAACGTCTGGAGAAAACTAAGGATGATGGAAGCGATCAGTTGAGAAGCTACTAATCCGTCAAAGGAAGGCTTACTAGATGAAAGATATGACAAAAGGCAATATTTCCTCCCAGCTGATTCGTTTTTCCATTCCTCTGGTTCTGGGTAATTTATTTCAGCTGACTTACAATGCGGTGGATTCCATTATAGTCGGGCGCTATGCGGGAGAAGATGCCCTTGCTGCAGTGGGAACGGCAAACCCTGTTATGAGCATTGTAATTTTAGGAATTACAGGAATCTGCATCGGAGCATCGGTGCTGATGAGTGAATTCTTTGGGGCAGGTGATGAAAAAAGGCTGAAAGAAGAAGTTTCTACCATACTTATTTTTGGGTGTTTCTTTTCACTTATTATTGCTGCACTGGGGTTTACGGCGTCCAGGGGGATCTTAAGGCTGCTTCGGGTTCCGGATCAGATTTTGGAAGCTTCAGCCATGTATTTGCGGATTATATTTCTTGGAATGCCTTTTACGTTTTTTTATAATGCGGTGGCATCTGCACTAAGAAGTGTGGGAGATTCCAAAACTCCGGTTCGGTTTCTGGCTGCGGCTTCTGTATTAAACGGACTGTTAGATGTGGTGTTTGTAGCATGGTTTCATATGGATGTGATCGGAGCAGCGGTTGCTACGGTTATAGCAGAGGCGGTATCTGCCGGGCTTTGTATTCTTTACATATATAGAAAGGTTCCACTTCTCAGAGTGGGCAGGAAGGAAATGCGGCTGGACAAAGAGTTATTAAACCTGACGCTAAGACAGGGAGCAATTACGGCGCTGCAGCAATCCTGCCAACCCATCGGGAAGCTTCTGATTCAGGGGATGATCAATCCTCTTGGAGTCAGTACCATTGCAGCATTCAATGCGGTAAACAGAGTGGATGATTTTGCGTTTACGCCGGAGCAGAGTATTTCCAGCGGGATCATGACCTTTGTAGCCCAGAACAGAGGGGCAAAAAACAGCAGCCGGATCAGGAAGGGGTTTCGTACAGGACTTATGATTGAGGCAGGATACTGGGTTTTCATCTGCATTTTAATCCTTATCATAAAAGAGCCTGTGATGAAGCTGTTTGTATCAGAGAATGATACGGGAATGGTTAGTATCGGGGTACAATATCTGGGACTGATGGCATTTTTCTACCTCATGCCTGCGTTTACCAATGGGATTCAGGGATTTTTCAGGGGTATGGGGAACATGTCCATTACCTTGATCTCAACCCTGATCCAGATCTCTGTGCGGGTGGTATTCGTATCTCTTCTCGTCCCTGTGATGGGAATGAAGGGAGTTGCATATGCCAGCCTCATCGGCTGGGCCTGCATGCTTCTTGCAGAAGTACCTTATTATTTTTGGTTTAAAAATAGAAACGAATTACTACAGGAGAGTGACAGATGATAAAGAACATAGTATTCGATATGGGAAAAGTACTGGTTGATTACGAAGGACATAAAGTTGGCGCAGTATTTATGGAGGATGAAGGGGAACGAAAGGAAGTCTGCACATCGGTTTTTGATTCCCAGGAATGGCTGTTGCTTGATATGGGTCTGATATCTGAGGAGGATGCCTTAAGGAGAATGCAGTCCCGTCTGTCCACAGACCACGCAAAGGAAATGGCAGAGCTCTGCCTGAAACACTGGCATGAATATAATATGTATCCTGTAAAAGAGATGGGAGAACTTGTGCGGGAGTTAAAGGAACAGGGGTATGGCATCTATTTATGTTCCAATGCATCTCTCCGCCTGTTGACTTATACCACTATTATACCGGGAATCGAGTATTTTGATGGGGTTCTCTTTTCTGCAGAAGTAAAATGCATGAAGCCGCAAAAGGAGATGTATGGTCATTTTTTTGAACGGTTTCATCTAAAACCGGAGGAATGTTTTTTTATTGATGATCTGCCTATGAATGTGGAAGGGGCAAGGGAATGCGGTATGGACGGTTACTGCTTTGCTGATAGAAATATTGAAGCACTGAAAGAATGTCTGAGTAAATTGAATGAATAATAAAAAAGCCAAACGGTCAGGGAGCGAAAGCTCCCTGATTTTTTTGCTGTAATAAATTAAGAACAAATTGTCGAAAAATAGGGGAAAATTCACCAAAAGTTACATGCAGACTACTATTTCTTACATGATACGTCAATATGTGACAAAATAGTATATAATTAATCCGATAGCGAATCCAAAAGACAAAGAAGTAACAGGGAGGATGAATAGAAATGGACAGCAGCTAGGAAAAACAATCAAAATTGAGTACCTGGGATATTATGAGTGAAAAAGGGCAGTATGAAAAAGTCTTGCGGACATCGTTATAAATACAGACTTGAGAAACGAAAGGAATCGATATCAGAATGAATAATAAAGTGAGAAAATTAAAAACAAAAATTGGAGCATTCTGCTTAGCATTGGGAATTGCTGCAGGAGCGACATTTACACCAATTACAGCCTATGCAGGTGATCCCGCGACACAACTGGATGGGAAGCTAAGCACATTTCATCAGGGTGATGCCAATGACTGTGGAGCAGTTTCAGCCATACAGGCACTGGATAACAGCAAATATGGAAGAAAAATCTTTAGAAAAATGATAACTGATAATTATGATGGAACCTATACACTTAATTTCGGTTCCGGAAAACAAACAGTAACGGACTGGGATGTTGAGAATGCGTACATTGAAGGGGATCTGGATGCCAGAGTCATTGAAGCCGGATTACAGAAGGCTATGAATGTATATAACAGTTGTTTTGCCTGTGATGTATTTACGACGATGACCGGATTCAAGCAGAGAACATACTGGCAGTCAAATAAAACAGAAATCATGAATATCATGGCTGCCAAGTGCCAGAACGGCGAGGGAATTACAGCGGCCTGCGATTTTAATATAGCAGATCCAGGCAGAGGAATTATTGGCGATGGCGGTCATTCCTATTCCATTAAGAATGTAAATAAAAACACTGTAGTGGTGATCAATCCATGGGATACTTCTGTTTTAATCAGTATGCCAAGAAGTCAGTTTGAAAAATCCATACGGTATATGACGTATGTAGATGATGCTGCAAAAAATGTTGTAGTTTATTGGGAATAAGCCACAATATAGACATAGTGGCTCCAGGCAAATAATCCTGGAGTCGCTATATAAATAAATAGCTTCCATCACATCACTTCTAAGTGGAGATATTGTTTCTATCCAGTGTTATATAGTTATTTATTATCAATTTTCAAATTATTAAATGACTTTGGATAATCGGTTTGTGTATCTGCAATATGATAAATAAAAATTTTATTATCCTGCGGCTCTACTCGGTAGATTACAACGAATCTCCCTGAATAAAGCTCTTTGTAGCCTAATTTTCTTAAAAGTTCATCTTTCGATGGTACACCGGAGTAAAGATAATCTGCCAGGCGAACGATACTCCCTCTGATCTGCTCATATACTTTATATGCACTTTCTACGGTGAAGGTCAGAGCATAATAATCCGTGATATTATCTAGGTCTGCCAACGCAGCATCTAAATATTCAATTCTCATAGCGTTTTCTAAACCTTTCGTCTACTTCATCCTGGCTGTGTGTCTTACCGCCGGCCAAGCGCGCATTTTCGGCCGCTAGCACCCGGCTTCTCATCAACAAAAGTTCTTCCCTCTTTTCAAAGGCCTCGATGCTCATAAAGACTCCATCTCCATTCCCATTAAGCGTAATATAAATAGGTTCACCAGAAACTTTTGCCAATTGGGAAACTTCCGAATATTTGTTTCTCAAGTCGGCTGATGATTTAATGTTCATATACGATTCCTCCTGATTCATAATATTTGTATAATTATATCAATATTATACACCGGAATGTGTAAGGTCGCAATTCTTTTTGCCATATAGATTATTGTACGGGTCCAAGCAATGAAGTTGCAAGGAAAATTAGCAACAAAGAGGCCAAATATTCCTCAGCAGCCCCGAGTAATACACCCATAAGTTTAGTGAGTTATACAAAAAATCACCTTTCCCATTACAATAGAGGTGTCTAAAACACTATTATAAAGGGAAAGGTGATTTCATTGGCGAATAAGGCCAATGAACTGGTACATACGATATGAATGTACAAATAGTATATCTTTTTCACATCTTAGTATAGGAGAAAAGTAATTTAAATTAGAATGTTCAGCTTCATTTTATTATTTTGAAGCCATTTTATAAATTTCCAGAACATCCTGCCAGTACAGCTTTTTAAGCCCGCCAAGTGGGTGCTCCACGCCGTAAGCCTCTCCGGTTGATTTTTTAGCCATCAGCTCTAAATTGGTGCTGTCAATACCCAGTTCCTCAAGTGTTGTGGGAAGACCCATTTTCACAAAGAACTGGGACAGGCGGTTGATTCCTTCCAGTACGATGGAGTCAGGATCCCGAAAGCTTCCTTCCACACCCATAACGTTAACAGCAAACTGGACAAACATATTGATGTTTGTTTTATAAACATATTTCATCCAGGCAGGAGTAAGGACAGCCAGTCCTGCGCCGTGAGCCACATCGTATATTGCACTCAGCTCATGTTCCATACCGTGGCATGCCCAGTCCTGTCTGCGGCCCAGCCCCAGTAAATCGTTGTGGGCAATGGTGCCGCCCAGTCCCACCTGGCACCAGGCGTCGTAGTCCTTTGGATTTTCTGAAACCAGAAGAGCATGTCTCATAATTGATTTTAACGTGGTCTCACAGAGACCGTCAGTCAGATCCGTATTCAGAGTATTGGTAAAATAACGCTCAAATATATGGCTCATCATATCAGCCACACCGTTGGCAATCTGGTTTTTCGGAAGAGTAAAGAAAAACTCGGGATTCATTACACTTAAGACCGGACGGACCAGATTGCTTCCGTATCCCAGTTTCATCTGTTTTTCTTCGTTGGTAATGACTGTACTGTTGCTGGATTCGCTTCCTGCAGCCGGAATGGTCAAAATCGTAGCAACCGGAAGGGCAGCAGTAATGGCCTTTCCCTGTTCATATACGTCCCAGACGTCTCCCTCATAGCAAACCCCGATGGCGATCGCCTTTGCAGAGTCAATCACGCTTCCGCCGCCAACTGCCAGTATTAAATCAACACCCTGGTCTTTGCAAAGTCTGATGCCTTCATAAACAAGTGACAGCCGTGGATTCGGTACGACTCCTCCCAGCTCAGCAAATTCAATTCCATTTTCTTTTAAAGACTGGACAACGGTATCATATAGACCGTTCTTTTTGATTCTGTCCCCGCTGTAATGCAAAAGTACTTTTTTTGCATAAGGAGCAAGAAGGCCTCCGATTTCCTTATGGGAATCTTTTCCAAAGCAGATGCGGGTAGGAATGTGAAAATCAAAATTTAACATGGTAATACCCCTCTTTTCTATCCGTTATTTAAAAATCTGTGGTATCCGGGTTGGTGGAATATCCGCAGCAGCCCTTTAAGACGGCTATGATGGATACATCTTCGGCTGAAAGCTCAAAATCAAATACATGGGCATTTTCTTCAATCCGCTCTTTTGTGACGGACTTGGGCAAAGGAAGAAAGCCCATCTGTAAGCTCCATCTCACACATATCTGTGCAATGGATTTCCCATATTTCTCTGACAGTGCAATCATTTCCGGAACTTCAAATATTTTTCCCGATCCCAGAGGACTGTAAGCTTCTACCAGTATATTGTGTTCCTTTAAGTAAGAAACCAGTTCATCCTGGGTATCACCCGGGCAGAGTCGGATCTGGTTTACCATTGGTGCAATTTTTGCTGTCTTCATAAGTTCTTCTAAGTGATGAATCCGGAAATTGCTGACACCGATGGAACGGATACGGCCCGCCTCATACAGTTCTTCAAATGCTTTCCATGTGCCGGCATTGGCTTCCTGCCAGTTGGCACGGGTTTTAATGGGATTGGGCCAATGAATTAAGTATAAGTCTAAGTAATCCAGATCTAAGTTTTTCATGGTCGCCTCAAAGGCATTCAGTGTTTGCTGATATCCATGTTCAGGGTTTTGCAGCTTGCTGGTAACAAAGATCTCTTCTCTTGGAACACCGCTTTCCTTAATTCCGGTTCCAACGCTTTCCTCATTGTAATAGAGTGCAGCAGTATCGATGTGACGGTAGCCAGTCTTAAGAGCCTGCTTTACTGCATTGACTGCAGTTTCTCCATTTTGTGCTTTCCAGGTGCCAAAGCCGATACAGGGGATTTTCACACCATTAGCCAGTATATAGTTGTCTGATAAAGATTTCATTCAGGTACCTCCTTATTGTTTTCGCTTGATCACAGGATCAAACTATTGTATAGTAAGTATTGTAAACCTTAACGTTAACTTTAAGTCAAGAGACAGATTGGAAAATCTGCCGGAAAAGGATAAAAATGAATTACACCATAAAACAGGTATCAGAAAAGACACATTTAAAGCCACACGTTCTCCGGTATTATGAACGGGAAGGGCTTCTTCCATTCGTAGACAGAAGTGAAAGCGGAATCCGCCGTTATTCCGAGGAGGACTTAGAGTGGCTGTCTTTAATCTGCTGTCTGAAAAACACAGGGATGGCGATCAAACAGATCAGGGAATTTGTGGAGCTGAGCCTACAGGGGAAAGAGACGTTAAAAGAACGGTGTTCCATGCTGATAGCCCACAAAAAGGAAGTAGAGGATCAGATTGCCGGACTTAAGAAGTACTTATGCAAGGTGGATCATAAGATCACGTATTTCACTGATCAGTATGAGAAGTATTTAGATGAAAAAAGTGAGATTGGAGCAGTCAGTCATGGTACGGATTAAAATAGATGATATGGATCTGGGTCAGATTGCGAAATCAGGGCAGTGCTTTCGCATGGAACAACTGGAGCAGGGGATCTGGTCTGTTACGGCTGGAGCGCAATACATAGAAGCAGTGAAAGAAGGGGAAGAGTTTCTTTTTTCCTGTGAAGAGGAAGAATTTCAAAAGGTATGGTCCCATTATTTTGATCTGGAAGGGGATTACTGCGGTTATAAGAAACAGGTACCTGAAGAGGACTCTTATTTACGGGAGGCCATCCGGTGCGGATGGGGAGTGAGGATTCTTCGCCAGGATTTATGGGAGATGCTGGTTACATTTTTAATATCCCAGAATAATAATATTCCACGGATTAAGAGGAGTGTAAGGGAATTATG
>SVDT01000188.1 GCA_015057775.1 Paenibacillaceae bacterium
AATGCAATCACTACAACGATGTCAACAATCCAGTTGACAAAATGGCGGAGTTTGTTATTATCTTCACTATGATAAAAATCCATTATGATACCCCACCTACTAAAGAAAGGGACAATTTACATTGTCCCTCTCAAATGTTCCGGAATTATTTAACCAGTTCTTTGACCTTAGCAGCCTTACCAACTCTGTCTCTTAAGTAATTCAGCTTTGCTCTTCTTACTTTACCCTTTCTTACAACTTCAACGTTGTCTACGGAAGGGGAATGTAATGGCCAGGTTTTCTCTACGCCGATACCGTTAGAATTCTTTCTTACAGTAAAGGTTTCTCTAGCTCCGCCGTTCTGTCTCTTGATAACGGTTCCTTCGAAAATCTGGATTCTTTCGCGGGTTCCCTCTTTGATCTTGTTGTATACTTTTACAGTATCACCAACGTGGAAAACCGGTACGGTCTGCTTTAACTGAGCTGCTTCAATATTCTTAATAATTTCGTTCATTGTGTGAACCTCCTTGATTTTTATTTGATGTTCTTAATACTTCATACTGGAATCCGTAACAGAGGACCATCGCCTTTTCATCACAACATTTTGTATTTTAACATAAAGGATTGTCGAATGCAACCTTTTTATTGATTATTATTCCCTTAAGTTTATGCGATTAAACATACCAGGCGGTTACAGCTTCAGCCTGTTTAAAATAATAAAAACAGGTTGGGAATAATCATGGCAATGGCTGCAGCATAGATAGCATCTAACCATACAACGGAGCCAATTGCTCCCACATAGATCAGTCCAATTACAGGTGCTACAATCAGTTTGATCAGCACGTTAACATTTTTATTTTTCAGTATATTATTTACCAATACCTTAGCGTCACCAGTACTGGGAAATGCATGCATAAGAGCGGAAAATCCGATCCAGCCTAATATTAGATTTAATGGATTTGAGTAATCTTTAAAAACAATTAAATCTATGGAAGCCGGTGATAAAATGATCATACCAATCAGTGTATTGATCAGAAACGGTCCTGTAGAAATTAAAAATGTTTTGAGAGGATCCTGTGTTGCTTCATGCAACACATATCCACAAGGATTAGAAAACTGAAAATATTTCACCTCATATACCGGAACCCTCATCAGGCGGCAAAAAATCTGGTGTGCAAGTTCATGAATGATCACACCTGGAAATGTGACAACTGATACAACGATACCTGGAACAAAAAACATAGCAAGACCTCCTCCTTATTCGTCTATATAATACTTATGGAGAGATAAGTTCCCATCCAGATAACTCTTAAAATCTGCATCTAATTCATTTCCCTTAGAAACATACTCTTTAACAAGTGCGTCTGCATCCGTATTCTTTGCGTTTTCTTTCAGCGCAATCAAATAAGTTTCCCACATATAATCCCCTTCCGGATTTTGCTCATATGCATTTGATGCCAGATCCAGACCTTCTTCTTTCTTTCCTTCCAAAAGTCTGATAATTGCAAGTCCACGGGAAGCTGAGCTGTAGGTTTTGTCCGCAAGCAACACCTCGTTATAGCGGTTTTCAGCATATTGTAAATCTCCCTGCCGCCGCGACAGAGTGGCTAACTGAACCTTTGCGTCTAACATGTTATCATCTTCCTGAATGGAGTTTTCAAGACAGCTCCTGGCTTCGCCGGCATCCCCGGCAAACATGGACATGTAATAATAAACCAACGCCTTATCCTGTTCCGGATCACTCAGCAGCTGATTTAAATAATCATAGCCTGTTACTAATACTTCTTCCTTAGACTTGGCCTCTTCCAGCTTAGACTGCATATTCTGAACAGTATCATAAGTATTGAAGAATCTGTCTAATTTATCTATGTACCGGTTCAATCTGGCAACGGTATCTGCCTCAATTTTTTTACCGGATAAATTGTTGGAAATCACATACGACGCATCATCATAAAATCCACCGTCCATGGCTATATCGGTCAACCGGACTGCAACAGGAACGGAATCTGGATATTGCTCCACAACAGTATGTAAGCCCTGGATCGCTTCAACGATATCCCCATTGGCAGCTTTGGCTTCTGCTTTTACATATATTTTATAGGATTTAATAACTTTGGGAAATCGGATGAAAGCCAATCCCAACAAAACAACAATAACAGCTGAAAAAACAATAAAAAGCTTTGGAACCGGGTAGCGGATGAATCGTTCCCGGCAGGCACTGCATAATACGGAATCTGCATTTTCAGAACGGTCTATCAGCCCATGCCCACATGCTCCGCACCGATTTTCAGTTTCCCATTGCTCCTCTTGTCCGTAATTTATTTCTGGTACATTTGGTTCTTCCTGCATTTTCTAAACTCCTTTATTTATTGGATAAAGCCTCCTTTTAAGTTATCGGTCACACATATTGTTATATTAAGCAAAAATGGTGAAGTGCTGTAATCATTACCTGATTTTTCCATAAAAAATGCGGAGTTGCTGATAATAGCAGCATTCTCCGCGTTAGAACCGTTGATTTATTCCCCGTTTTCCAGTTCTTTCAAAAGCTTATTTAAATATTCCACTTCTTTTTTTGACAGTACCGCTTCTTTTAAAAGGTCCGGTCTTCTCTCCAGAGTCCGCTTAATGGATTGCTCCCGTCTCCAGATGTCAATATTTTTATGGTGTCCGGACAACAAAACCTCCGGAACCTTTAATCCCCTGTATTCCTCTGGTCTGGTATACTGGGGATACTCAAGCAGATTGTCATGAAAGGATTCAAATTCGGCAGATGTCTCATTCTTTAATACGCCTGGTATTAAACGGGAGATGCAGTCAATCATCACCATGGCAGGAAGTTCCCCGCCAGTCAGCACATAATCACCGATGGAAAGAAAGTCCGTTGCAACAAGATTCAATGCCCTCTCATCAATCCCCTCATAGTGACCGCACAGAAAAACCAGATCCTCTTCTCTGGCCAGTTCCCCTGCGATGGTCTGATTAAATACAGTTCCCTGGGGGGTCATGTAAATCACACGGGGCTTTTTGCCAATCTTATTACACAGATCGTCGTAAGCTTCGCATATGGGCATGGGCTGCATTACCATTCCAGCGCCGCCTCCATAGGGATAATCATCCACACTGTGGTGCTTATCTGCGGAATAGTCTCTGATGTCAATTGCTTCTATAGATAACAGACCTTTTTCTACAGCTCTGCCGATAATGCTGGTATTCAGACCGTTTAAGACCATATCAGGAAAAAGCGTCAATATATGATAATTCATTCTTTATTTCTACCCCTATCCTTAGTCCAGAAGCCCGTCCATCATATGAACCGTTACAACTTTTTTCTCCAGATCCACATTCAGAACGCATTCTTTAATTGCAGGCAGAAGCACCTCTCTGCCATCCGTCATCTTGACCTCATAGACATCATTGGCCCCTGTCTTAATTACATCGGTCAATGTACCCAGCTCTTCCCCATCGTCTTTTACTACCAAAAGGCCGATCAGGTCAAAAATAAAGTTTTCATCAGGGCCCAGTTTTACTGCCAGATCTCTTGTGATTAAAAGATCTTTACCCTTGTATTTTTCAATTTCATCAATGGAATCATATCCCTTAAATTTCAGGATGACCATATTTTTAAAGAATTTTACTCCCTCAATTTCCAAATCCATCTGTTCCCGGCCTGTGTCGAGAATCACTTTCTTTAACTGTTTAAAACGGGCGGAATCATCCGTCGTTGGAAACACCTTTACTTCTCCCTTTACCCCATGGGTGGAAGAAATTACTCCGACTCTTAGTAAATTATCCATTTGTCTCTCCATATCATATAAAAGAAACCGGATATTACTATCCGGCTTAATTCTGGACGCTGCTTTCATAAACCAAAGGTTTATGAAAGCAAAAGAAGACCGTCTTCCCGACAGGTCGGCGGTCTTTTAAAAGCTACTGTATCTCAACAGTAACTTTTTTATCTTCTTTGGAAGCTGCTGCTTTTACAACAGAGCGGATGGCTTTCGCTATTCTGCCCTGTTTGCCAATTACCTTACCCATATCGGAAGGTTCTACCGTAAGTTCAAGGACGATTTCATCGTCTTTTACAGTCTCCGTAACAGCAACATGATCTGGATTATCAACCAGTGCTCTTGCAATTACTTCTACTAATTCCTTCATATGCTTCACCTCTCACTACTGGATACCGGCGATCTTTAAAAGCTTGCTTACAACTTCTGTTGGCTGAGCACCTGTTGCTAACCACTTTTTAGCGTTCTCTTCGTTAAACTTGATTACGCTTGGTTCTGTGGTAGGATCATAGTATCCAATTTCTTCGATGAATCTGCCATCTCTGGGAGATCTGGAATCTGCAACTACAATTCTATAGAAAGGAGCCTTTTTCTGACCCATTCTTTTTAATCTCATTTTTACTGCCATGTTCTAATTCACCTCCTTAAATCTTAAATTGTGAAACTTATATATAGCGACGCAGGAATCTGCCTTGCTAACATCAAAGTAATATTAAAACGGTAATTTCAGTTTTCCAAGGAGTCCTGCGCCACCGCGGCGTTTTCCTCCGCCAAGCATTCCAGGCAGCTGTTTCATCATCTTCTTCATCTGATCAAACTGCTTTACAATCCGGTTCACTTCACTGATATCAACCCCTGCACCCTTTGCTACCCGCTGTTTTCTCGATGCGTTCTTCATTAAGTCGGGATTGGTCCGTTCTTTGTTCGTCATGGAAAGGATAATCGCTTCCACCCGGTCCATGGCCTTTTCATCAATATCCATATCCTTCATCTGTCCCATGCCAGGCATCATACTCATAATGCTTGCCATACCGCCCATGTTTTTCACCTGGGTCATCTGCTCCAAAAAGTCATTGTAATCAAATTCTGCTTTTTTAAGCTTTTGGGAAAGTTCTCTGGCTTTTTCTTCATCTACCTGGGTTTCTGCCTTTTCAATCAGAGAAAGGATATCTCCCATGCCTAAAATTCGGGAAGCCATACGGTCCGGATAAAACTGCTCCAAATCGGAAAGCTTTTCACCCATACCAACATAAAGAACCGGCTTACCTGTAACAGCACGGATGGATAATGCGGAACCGCCTCTTGTATCGCCATCTAACTTTGTTATGATGACGCCGTCAATTCCAATCTTATCATGGAACATACTGGCTACATTCACGGCATCCTGTCCTGTCATGGCATCAACAACCAGAATTGTCTGATGAACTTCAACGCTTTTTTTTATTTCAATCAGCTCATTCATCATGTCCTCATCAATCTGAAGACGACCTGCTGTATCAAGAATCACAACATTCTGGCCATTCTTTGCTGCATAAGCCATCGCAGCTTTGGCAATATCAGCCGGCTTCTGGTTTTCTCCCATGGAAAATACGGGAACGCCCTGTTTTTCACCGTTGATCTGCAGCTGCTTAATCGCTGCGGGACGATAAATGTCGCAGGCAACCAAAAGGGGATTTCTTCCTTTTGCCTTTAACTTACCGGCAATCTTGGCTGTGGTGGTGGTCTTACCTGCACCCTGCAGACCAGCCATCAAAATGACTGTAATCTCACTTGCGGGCTTCAGTTCTATTTCTGTTGTTTCAGAACCCATGAGTTTCACAAGTTCTTCATTAACAATCTTTATTACCATCTGGCCGGGAGTAAGGCTGTTCTGGACATCCTGTCCAATGGCTCTCTCCTGCACAGCATTGATAAACTGTTTTACCACCTTAAAGTTAACATCTGCTTCCAAAAGAGCCATCTTAACTTCTTTTAAGGCTGTCTTTACATCTGCTTCGGACAAACGTCCTTTGCCTCTTAAATTCTTAAATACATTCTGTAACTTATCGGATAAGCTCTCAAAAGCCATCTAACGCCCTCCTAATGAGCTTCCAGCTCGATGATTTCGCCCGATATCTCTTCGATGCGATGGATCAGACTCATATCCTTTGTATCGGCAAACTGTGCCGTCAAATTCCGGATTTCTCTTGCCAGTCCCTTGGTTTTTTCAAATTTTTCTACCAGATGAAGCTTTTCTTCATAGCCCTCTAATATCTTATCACATCGCTTTACAAGATCATGAACGCCCTGACGGCTGATTCCCTGTTCCTGTGCAATCTCACTGAGGGATAAATCGTATAATACCACATCTTCATAGATGTTTCTTTGATGCTCTGTCAGCAGAGCTCCGTAGAAATCATACAAAAGTCCCTGTCTTGCTATCTTCTCCATATCATCACCTGTGATATCATACAATACTTTTTTTAAGGTGTCAAGTATTTTTTCTTTACACCCTTCAAAAAAATCAGGTTTCCCTTTACTACCGGTTCATGATAAATTTTTTCATACAAAAATAAAGCTTCCTGCTATGGATTACATAACTTCCATGGGTTTCCCCGGGCAGAATCTTTAAAAAACTGGTTTTAATCTTTGATGCCAGATACTCTGTATGAGATGGAAGTACCATATCTCTTTCACCCGCCAGTATGAGAGTTGGAATGGAAATCTGTTCCAGTTCCTTACCGGAGAGCTGTGGTTCCTTTAACATCATAAAAACCTTGGGATCACGAAACAGAAACCCAAGAAGTCCAAACAGAATCAGCCACCTGCGTTTCATCCCTTCCGGATAGGCGTTGGCACCGCAAATCACCATTCTGGAGAAGAGCCGGGGATACTTTACAGCCGCCACAAGCCCGATGATTCCACCGTCGCTGAATCCACAGTAAATGGGACGGTCCAGTTCTAAGAGCCGGATGAACTCCGCCACATCCTTTGCCATTTTATCATAACTGATATTCTCTTTTCCGGAGCTTTTTCCATGTCCTCTGGAATCCAGGGCATATACTGTATAATCCTTAACCAGCAGATCTGCGGTCTCTTTAAAGATCCTGTGGTCTTCCCCGTTTCCATGGACCAGAATCACAGCCGGTCCTTTGCCCGATACTTCATAATGAAGCCGGATCCCGTTTACTGTTATAAACACCTGATTTCTCCTTATTTAGCAGGAACTATTTCCAGCCAGTATCCGTCCGGATCACTGATAAAATAAATTCCCATTCCTGGATTCTCAAAGCAGATTACACCCATCTCTTTGTGTTTTTTATAGCACGCTTCATATTCATCGGTATGAAAGGCAAGATGAAATTCACATTCGCCCAGATTATAGGGTTCCCTGCGGTCTGTTAAA
Organism: Paenibacillaceae bacterium; assembly: GCA_015057775.1. GTDB lineage: Bacteria > Bacillota > Clostridia > Lachnospirales > Lachnospiraceae > Lacrimispora. Next base: position 7,150 of record SVDT01000188.1, read on the forward strand.
TAAGTCAGTTCCAGCGTAAAATCTGTTTTTCCATCTCCTAAATAAACCAGGCGGAAAGACCCATCCGCTGCCGTCTTTTCCCGTACCGGAACAAGACCAAGTGCTTCTTTATAAAATTTCAGACTTTTTTCCAGATCAAGTACATTAAAATTAAAGTGATTGAAGGTAATCATGAAGGTTCTCTCCTTTTCAAAAAGAGTCCGACCTTATAAAAAGCCGGACTTAATCATTATTACTTCTTTGGCACAAGTGCTTTCATACCGCCCATATATGGCTGTAATGCATCAGGAATCTTCACAGTTCCATCTGCCTGTAAATTGTTCTCCAGGAAAGCAATAAGCATTCTTGGTGGAGCCACAACCGTATTATTCAGTGTGTGGGCAAAATATTTCTGACCATCTTCACCAGATACACGGATCTTTAATCTTCTTGCCTGTGCATCACCTAAATTGGAACAGCTTCCAACTTCAAAATATTTTTTCTGTCTTGGAGACCATGCTTCTACGTCCACAGATTTTACCTTTAAATCTGCAAGATCGCCGGAACAGCACTCTAAGGTTCTTACCGGGATATCCAGAGTTCTGAATAAATCAACGGTGTTCTGCCACAGTTTTTCATACCAGTCCATGCTCTCTTCCGGTTTGCAGACAACAATCATCTCCTGCTTCTCAAACTGATGAATACGGTAAACACCGCGCTCTTCCAGTCCATGGGCTCCCTTTTCTTTTCTAAAGCATGGAGAATAGCTGGTAAGCGTCTGAGGAAGCTTTGATTCAGGAAGGATGGTATCAATGAATTTTCCAATCATGGAGTGCTCACTGGTACCGATTAAATAAAGATCCTCTCCTTCTATTTTATACATCATGGCATCCATTTCAGCAAAACTCATAACTCCGGTCACTACTTCACTGCGGATCATAAAAGGAGGGATGCAGTAAGTAAAGCCCCGGTCAATCATAAAATCTCTTGCATAGGAAATGACAGAGGAGTGAAGTCTCGCAATATCACCCATCAGATAATAGAAACCATTGCCTGCAACCTTTCTTGCACTGTCAAGGTCGATTCCGTCAAAGCTTTCCATTATTTCTGCATGGTATGGGATATCAAACTCCGGCACTACAGGCTCACCGTAACGCTGCACTTCCACGTTCTCGCTGTCATCCTTACCAATTGGAACACTGGGATCTATAATGTTT
>SVDT01000189.1 GCA_015057775.1 Paenibacillaceae bacterium
GGAGTCCTGTCAACTGCATCGCTGGCGTTTATCCCTCCTTCCAGCGGGCAATGGCAGCTTTTAATACTGTTTTTTATTTTGTCAGCAATTGGTTTTGCAGGATCTAATATTTTTTACGATGCATTTATAGTGGATGTCACCAGTGATGAAAGAATGGATAAGATATCCTCCCTTGGTTTTGCATTCGGCTACATATCCAGTGTTATCCCTTTTGGTGTTAGTCTGATACTGATCTTTCTTCTTGGAATGGAAAAATCCATCGGATATCAGATTGGATTTATTATTACAGCTTTATGGTGGGGACTATTTACCGTTCCCATGATAAGAGATGTAAAACAGATTCATTATGTGGAACCCGGTAAGGATACCATAAAGAATAGTTTTAAAAGGCTGGCAGAAACATTTAAACAAATGAAACAGTATCAGACTGTATTTATTTTTCTTGGTGCCTATTTCTTTTATATTGATGGTGTGGATACCATTATTAAGATGGTAATTCCTTATGCCACCGCAGTTATGGGAAACGATGCACTGGATACCTTCTCCCTGCTGGCGATTCTGCTGATTATTCAGATCATTGCTTTTCCATGTGCAATATTTTATGGAAATATGGCAAAACGTTTCTCTGCCAGAACCATGATTATCATAGGAATATTCACTTATATTATTTCCTGCATTGCTGCATTTTTTATATCTTCCGTCTGGCACATCTTCATTCTTGGTGCAATGATTGGTTCTGCCCAAGGAGGAATTCAGGCACTGAGCCGATCTTATTTTGCTAAAATTATTCCAAAGGAAAAATCCAACGAATTCTTTGGGTTTTATAATATTTTTGGTAAATTTTCAGCGATAATGGGCCCCACGCTGATGTCCCTTACAACAGCAGTTACAGGCAATGCAAGATGGAGTATTATTGGAATTATACCCCTCTTTTTAGTGGGATTTATTATATTTATCAGGCTTCCTGTGGAAGAAAAATAAGATAAAGGATGGGATGAAAATGAGCAGTGGAAAAGCAAAGCATCTGATCGTAATCTCTTATGATGCATTTTCTGAAGATAACTGGGAGAAAGCAAGCCGGCTTCCCAATCTTTCCCGTTTAATAGAAAACGGGGTTTTTAGTACAAAATTAAAAAGTGTGTATCCGACTCTTACCTATGTTGTCCATACCACTATGATGACCGGAGTTTATCCGAATAAACATGGAATTTATCATAATAACCCGCTCCAGCCTTTTGTTGAAGAAGAAGAGCAGGCATGGTTCTGGTTCAGAAAAGATATCAGGGTACCCACCGTGTATGAAGCATTAAAAAAGCACAGGATGAAATCAGCTGCTATTTTATGGCCTGTCACAGGAAAGGCTTCCATTCGTTATAATATGCCTGAGATAAAAGCAATCGGACGTGAAAATCAGGCTCTTAAAATACTAAAAAACGGAAATCCTCTTTATTGTATGGGGCTTGAGAGAAAATACGGAAAAATAAGAAAAGGAATTGATCAGCCCTACCTGGATGATTTTACGGTTATGTGCGGCACAGACACGATATTATCAAAGAAACCGGAGCTTTTAATGATACATTTCATTGATCTGGACGATGCAAAACATCATTATGGGACAGACAGTAGTGAGGTTGACCAGGTTCTCCTTCGCATGGATGAACGAATCGGAAAGATGATGGAGGCGGTTGCTTTGGCAGGTATTTCAGAGGAAACGGTCTTCATGGTACTGGGTGATCATGGTCAGAAAAATGTAAGATATAAGGTGAGGCTGAATCAACTGCTAAAAGAAGACGGTCTTATTTATGAAGAAAATGGGAGCATGCATTGGAGGGCATATCTGCAGTCCACAGGCGGGTCGGCTTATTTGCACGTAAAGGAAAATGATGACGAAGCGAAGCAGCGCGCTCTGCAGATTCTTCAAAAAGCGGCAGAAGAGGAAACCTTAGGTATAGAGAAAATCTATACGGGGGAAGAACTGGAACGATTCCATGCCTTCCCGGTTTCTGGTTGTATGCTGGAAGCAAAACCGGGTTATAGCTTTGAGGACAGAATTACGGGTCCCCTTGTAACGGATTTAAAAAAAGAGAATAAAACGTATGCAACCCATGGATATTCTCCGGAGAAACCAGAATATGGCTGCTGCTTTGTCTTATCAGGAAAAGGGATTAAAAAAGGATATCAGCTGGAAGAAATCCATATGGTAGATATTGCTCCAACCATAGCTTCCATTCTTGGGGTTGACTTCGGACCTTGTGATGGTAAAGTACTGGAAGATGCATTTCTCAATATAAGAGAATAAGGCTATATTGACAGTTATGCTGAAATGGAATATCAAATCATGAGTAAAATCTTAGAAATGCCCCAAAGAAACCGATAAGTATAATAAGGGATGCGGCAGGCTGGTTGCTGGGATTCTCTTACTAATTTAGAACAGGGGGCATTTTTATGAGTAGAAATAAGTTTTTAAAATTACTTTTCAGTGCTTTATTAATTATAACGATGGCATTTACAGCAACAACTTCAGCATATGCTGCAACAGGAACCAAGAAAGTGACTTCCTCCGGTACCATGAGTCTTGCCTTAAAAAAGGGTCAAACCGGCAATTCCAGTGAAGTTACATTCCGTGTTTCCGGTCTTCCGGCCAATGCTGTTATTACAAAGCTTGAGGTAAATCCGGGTTCGCTTAAAAACTATTCAGGAGCTGTACTTACCAATTACCTGACAGTGGCCAGCAGTAACAGAAGTTCAGCAGAGAAAGTGACTTGGAACGGTAAGGAAAATACAACTTTGAGAACAAGCGGTTTTTTGGCTTCCAAAGCCAATGGAACGTATACAATTTCCTTTAACGCTACCTGCATCAGCGGCGCGATTTCCCATGGTATGATATTAGACATTGGATCTAAGACATATTCTAATCCTTATATTACGATTTATTGGGATGACTCCTTTTAATTTCTAACCAGATATCGAAGTATAAATTACGGGATAGATTTTCATATGACCAGCCCATATGGAAGTCTTTCCTGAAAAAGATAAGGAGCAAAAAATGCGCGTAGGAAATGATAAATCACTGGTGCAAAGCCACCAGCTTTCCGGTACACAAAAACGGGGAAGTGTACCTTCCCCGGATTATACCGATTTTCATTTTAATACAAAGACAGCGCCGGCGATGAGTGATGAAAAGTATAAGACAGCTATCATCGAGCAGGCAAAAAAAGATCAGGCGGCCGGTAAATTTCAATCCGATTCAGCCGGATTTAGAAGTCTGGTAAAAAGTTATGTTTCTGCGGTCTCCCCTGACAGGAAAAATATTATTTCACAAGGGCTAAGAGCGATTTATAAAAATACCAGACAGGAACCCAAAACCTTTAATCTGTTGGATTATATGTTTGGTTCTGTGAAATATAGCAAGGAAGCAGATGATGTTTCTTACGCTGAATTTTACGACAGCAATGGAGAGATGGTAGCCTCATTTTCCAATGGCAGATGGATTTCCTATGGAACAAAAGCGGAAGATGCCAGAGAATCCCAGCTGTGGGGAATATACAATCAGGCATGGAACAGCGCGGCAAGAGCCAGCAAGGGAAATCAAGGGGCAGTAAATGCAGGAACTTCATCTGCCATTGATGTTACAGGTTAAAAAATACAGAGGTGTATGTATGACGGCAGGTATAACTGCATATTGGGGGATTAATGAAAAGCCAGTTGCCACTACGCCCACAACCTGGGAAGTAGCGGGAAAGTATATTTTAAAGTCGGTCAGTACAGAAAATGCTGCACTTAATAATATAAGGCTGACTGCAGCCCTTCGCTCCCATGGGGTTCCAGTGCCTCATATTATGAAAGCTGCAGATGGCAGGGATTATATAGTGACAGAAGAGGGGTGTTATCTGCTTCTGGAAAAACTTGCAGGCAGTCATATAAAAGAGGTGTTTGAACAGGACTATGAAGCAATAGCCTATGAAACGGGCATTGTCATTGGAAAAATTCATTGTGCCTTTATGACAGTATCAGATAATAAGACTGGAGTTACTCCCTTTCATCAGGAACTCATGGGCTGGATCAGCAGGGAGCTTTCCAGCAGCAGCCTGTTGACAAAGGAAGAATGGTCAGGACCAATGGAAGCACTATGCAGTATTTATCCGCAGCTACCCAGACAGCAGATTCACCGGGATCTGCATTACGGTAATTTACTGTTTGAAGGAACATCATTAACCGGTGTACTGGATTTTGACTTAGGTAAACAGGATGCCCGCTTATTTGACATCGCTTATTTTCTGTCAGGGCAATTACTGGGTACCAAAGATCTTATGGCAATTAAACATAAGTGGATCAGGTTTATCAGTCAGTTTCTAAGCGGTTATGAATCTATGATTGTTTTAGAAAATAATGAAAGGAAAGCGCTGCCCCTTATGATGCAGTGTATTGAACTTTTATTTATCGCGTTCTGGCAGCAGCAGGCAAATCAGGAAGCAGTGGCAGAAACGTTACGGATTTTTAAATTTATGGAGCATGTATATAGTCAGGAATAAAATAGAAAGAAAATGGTGAATTGTGTTAAAGAGATTTATAAGAATGAATATTCTAAAAGAGAAGCATAAGAAAACTTCGTGTTTATTTGCACTTGCAGCAGGAACAATGTTATTGTTATCCGCCTGTCAAAATAAAACACAGTCAGAATATCTGAAAGCAGAATCGTCATCTCCAGCAAATGAGACATCAATACAAGCAGAAACATCCTCATCTGCAACAGCACAGTCATTACCCCAGATAAACAGTTATTCCAATAAAGTAATAAAATTCAATTATCCGGCAGATTGGACATCTGAGGAAAACCCTGGGGAAGATATATCTTATGTTAATTTTTTTGATTCAAAATCAGGGAGTAACCCTGTTTTTTGGTATTCCAGAGGGGAAGCCTGGCTCACTGATTTCAATCGAACAAAGGAAGATTACAAAGCACTTTTGTCAGAAAGCTATTCAGACGTGGTTATAACAGATTTAACAAAAACAACCATTGATGGCAATGAAGCGATTAAGCTTGTATTTCAATATAAGGCCGATGATGTGGAATATACTATGACACAGTATGAAACGGTAGTTGGTCCTGTTTCTTTTCAATTCAACTGCACCTATAAATCCGATTCAAGCAATGATTATGAAAGCATATTAAATTCAATTATATCATCCATTGAATTTACCGGCTGATGTAATCTGACAGTACTTTACGTTATATAGCGCCCTGGTTCAGGAATATGAAACAGGGCGCTTTAATTGTGTTTGTATCAATCTTAATCAAAGGTGGATACAGAAGTGGTTTTCCCGTTTTCTACTTTAGCAAAATATTTCGATGTTCTTGTATCTACATGCACAAAACCGCTTGTAATATACTGCATGATTCCCTTCATACCAAGATCTTCTGCTTTTCTGGCTACATTTAAAGTGGTTTTACCGCTGACTACAATATCAGCAGCCTGTCCTTTCACATGATAAGAATTGGTTGCTCCGCCAATGGATTCGTTGTAACTTTTTGTCCGGTAGCCGCTGTTAATTGTTACTGCTGCTCCGGCCCAGTCTCTGATCTTCTGTAAATAGGCGATCAAATCATCGTCAATCAGAATCTTGTCACTTCCATCCTTACATGCAAATTCCTTAACCTTAAAATTGGTGCTCAGACGAGTCTCGCCGTCTTTGGAAAGCGAATAGGTTTTCACTGCCATATTTCATCCCTCTTTCTTATATTTTTGAGGCGTTTACAAGATTCCGCGGCCACCTTATGTGCGCCTCTGAATATAAAAAAGTGATAATTCACCATTTTGTAAACGGAAGAAAAGATTTATGTTGTGTTTTTCTAAAATAGATGATATTATATGCCAGGTGCGTTTTCGCATATACAATAACGAAAGGATTTTCAACTAATGTCAACCAACACAGCTTCAGTAACTCAATCAACACCAACAGCCCCATCCACTCCTTCCATTGCCAATCCAGCTCCTCTTGGACTTTTAGGATTTGGAATGACTACCTGCCTGCTAAATATCCATAATGCAGGATTGATTCCTTTATCCATTGTGATTGTAGCAATGGGATTTGGATTAGGTGGTGCCGCTCAGATCATAGCTGGTATCATGGAATTCAAGAAAAATAACACGTTTGGTGCAACAGCATTTACAGCCTATGGTTTCTTTTGGTGGTCCTTGATTTTAATCTGGATTAACCCGTTTAAAGGAATCGAAGCTGCTGATCCCAAAAGCATGGGATTTTATTTAGGCTTATGGTGCGTGTTCACACTTTTTATGTTTATCGGAACGTTAAAACATAACCGCGCCAGCCAGGTTGTTTTTGGCTCTCTTACCGTTTTATTCTTCCTGCTGTCACTGGCTAACTTTACAGGAGCGGAATCCATACATACAATTGCCGGATACGTGGGGATTTTCTGTGGTATATCTGCTATCTATAATTCAGTGGGACAGGTCTTGAACCAGGAATTTAAAAAGACAGTATTACCTTTATAATTAAAAATAGACAGAGTACAAACACCAGTTTCGTAATACTTCATATACTATTCAGAGTATATTCTCAGGAGAGAATTAATGAGTAATTATGAATACGGCGGCTACGTTCCCTATAATTATGGTTATGCAACTCCATATACGTCCGTAATGAACGCATCAAACATGCAGGGAGGACAACAAACTGCTGATATATTTACATTTCCCCAAAACCTGCCCAACGCACTGGATTTGATTCAGCAGGCACTTGCAGGTGAAACCGAAGACAGACTATTTTATTCTTGGTTAATAGAAAATGCGCCATCGGATGAAGACAAACAAATTATATCTGGAATTCGTGATAATGAGATTGGTCATTATGCTTTGTTTAAGCAGCTATATAACGAAATTACCGGAGTAATGCCTCGACAGGTTCAGGGAGAGCAGTTCGTTACACCGGAAAGCTATTGTGCGGGGTTATCACGTGCTCTTTTAGGAGAGCAGAATGCTGTGATAAGATATCGTAACATTCTCTATGCTATGGAATTTCGTGAGCATATTAATATGATGATTGAAATCATAACAGATGAACTCAGACATGGGATTTTATATAATTATCTTTATACCAAAAATGGTTGTAGAGGTTAATCAAAAACAGGCGGTTGATTTTTCTTATATTTCTAAGAAAAACAGCCGCCTCATTTTTTGTCTGATCAGTGCTAATTATCACCGTTGCTGATATCAACTTTGTATTTCAAAGACTCTGAAAGATGCTTCATTACCTGAATGCTTAATGTATCGGGAGCCATATTTTTATTGTTTAATATCCAGACCTCCAGGATTCCCATAATGATATTGGAACGTATGGTTAAACTGTATTCATAAAATGGGTCTTTGTCAGGACTGGATTTTACTCTGTCTATTAATTTCTTAACCATGTCTGATATATTACTATATAATATTTCTTTATTATTGATCCTGATTAATAATTCAATGATACCTGAATCCAAATACCAGAATCTTAAAAAGGGTTTTAGCAGGTCCAGTGGATGGGTATTTCTTTCCGAATTTTGATTAAGATAATATCCAGCAATATATTCTTTTAATGCAATAAACCTTTGATCACATTCGTATCTTAAAATATCCTCCAGTGTATCGTAATTTCTGTAAAAGGTTGCCCGGCTGACTTGAGCCCGCTCTATAACCTCTGTTATTTTAATATCGGAGTAGTTTTTTTCATAAAGCAAAGATTGAAATGCATTGAAAATCAGGTTTGATGATTGTTTGGAACGTTTGTCTTCTTTTATATGATACAAAATCAGGCCTCCTGTCTCTTATCTCTGAACATCATTTACTTTCATACGATTATATCATATAATGAATTACGATACAAATGTATATTAAAATAATTTTATAAAAATAATGTATCCTAAAAGGAGGAAATATAATGATACAATCAAAGACATGGAAAATATTAACATTAATATTACTTATAATTGCCATTGTATTGATTTACTTGTTTTGCGGCAACATGAAGGAATTTGAGAACAGAATACCTTCTGTGGAAAAAACACAGTTCATTGATCATGGTGATGATTGGAGAAACCTCCGCTACGGGGAAATTATAGCTGTTTACCGAAAAGGGGCTAAGCTTTCTATGGAAGTCTACAATACCGTCAATTCCAATGAACTTCCCCAGGATCTTTGGGAGAAGATTGATACAGATGCCTTGGCAAAAGAGTATGGTGCAATGGCAGTACTGGCAAATGGACCAAGGTATTGGGTGGTAAATAAGATAGAGGCGGG
>SVDT01000190.1 GCA_015057775.1 Paenibacillaceae bacterium
TGTCGTATTACTTATATTGATTTAATATATTTTTTGCATTCAGGCAAATTTCATCCATTAAATCAAGAGGTTCTATGACCTTTACGGCATCGCCGTAACTTAGTATCCATTGTAGTAAGTAATTACGATTTGTAAAATTGTTTTCAAATATTATTTTGCCGGATTGATTATCAAATGTTATACATTCCGGTCCATATTCATCAATTAATCTGTATTTTACACTTATGTCAAAAAGGGCTGTCAGTTTTATATCATCCCGCCAGATATAATTATCAAAATCAAGTTCTTCCTCTGAAATAACTCGTTCTTCATAACTTGTTTTAAGATTTTGTAATTTGCTTAAACGGTTCAATTTAAAGAGCCTATAATCCTCTTTCGTTAGACAGTACCCATAAACATACCATGCAGACCATCTAAATATGATGAAATAAGGTTCTATCGTACGTTCGCTTTCTCCTTTTTCAGAATAATATTGGAATTTAATTAGTTCCTGATTATTAATGGCCTGTTTTATCAACTCTATTTTTTCAGTCAGGCTCACTTGATAAAATGAGGCCAAATCAATAATAATTCTATTATGACCAGAAAGGATAGCACGCTCTTTATAAGCGAATTTCTCCATAAGACTTTGAGTATAAGTATATTTTGAAACGCTGTCTACGCTTTTGAGTCCCATAAAAATTGCACTCAGTTCTTCTTGTGTCAGTATTGTCTGATTGATTTTATACCCTTCTGCAATGGAAAGGCCCCCGCCATATCCCTGCATGGACACAATCGGGATTCCAGCTTTACATATATGATCAATATCACGCTGGATCGTCCTGCCTGAAACTTCAAACCGCTCTGCCAACTGAGCTATTGTTGTTTTCTCCTTCTGCAAAAGAATTGTAATAATACCGATTAAACGATCTATTTTCACATGCTCACCCCTATCCCATTATAACATAAGAATAGGAAATTAACCTCTTGTACAGGTTAGTTTTCTAAATTCGGCAAAGACAAGTCAGCATGGCTTTGTTTATATGAACATAATAAAACATGGCAACATCCCCCCAATGTCACCATGTCCTCTGGCCTTACTTATAAAACTCTTCTTAGAAACGGGATAACCGGTTTTATAGCAATACTAATAAACAGACTTCCATTCCGCGATATTAGAGCTGTCGAATTTAAACGGAGGTCCGAGAATTATTTCTGTACCGCCGTCGGATGCTTCTATTACCTGGTAATCTCCCATTTCTCCTGCCTTAAACTTGTCGCCAGCTTTTCCTGTGATTTTTCCTTCTACCAGAGCCATAGAGGTATATGCTCCCAAAGAACCTACGTCAAGAGGATTCCACAGATACATATATGGACAGGAATGTGCTTCATCATCCCCTATGTATTCTGCCATTTCAGAAGGAAGTCCAAGACCGGTTAGCTTTACCTTTGATTTCTCGTCCTGAAGGACCTTGGCTGCTGCATTGATTCCCACTGTAGTAGGAGCGCAGATCACCTTTAAATCCGGATATTTAGATAAAAGAGCCTGTGTTTGATCTGTGGATTTCTGAGGTTCATCATCTCCATATGCCACTTCAACCAGATTGAGTTTCGAATACTTCTCTTCCTTCATAACCTCTTTCATGGATTCAATCCATGCATTTTGATTGGTAGCCTGAGAGGTGGCGGAAAGAATGGCCCAATCTCCCTCACCGCCAGAGATATCATAGACCGCTTCCATCAATGCCTGACCGATTTCTTTGATTCCTGCCTGATTGACAAACGTCTGCCTGCTGTCTTTATTGACCTTGGAATCCAGACAGGAAACCTTGATTCCTGCTGCCATTGCGTCTTCTAAGGCCGCCTGCAGGGCATTTTCATCATTTCCAGCGATGCAGATGGAATCCACACCTTGGGAAATCAGCGACTGAATAACGGAAACCTGCGCATCGGCCGTAGCAGACTCGGGATGCTTTACAATACAAGTTCCTCCTTCCGCTTCAATGACCTTTTGAAATCCCTGAGCAATCTTTTCATTGTAGGGATTTCCTGCTGATTTTGTGATGACTGCATACGTCTTTCCAGAGGAACTTCCCCCTCCGTCCTGAGCCACCGATGACTGATTTCCCCCAGTCTCTGTTTTCCCCGAACAGCCGGCAAGAGTTCCAAACACCATTGCCGCACACAGGACTCCGCAAACCATTTGTTTTCTCATCTTACGATTACCTCCCTTTATTAATCATAGTTTTATACTAAAACACCCCCGGTGTCTTGTATCACAGTTGTTTCCTTTTCACATTTTTAACTATTTCCGGTATCATGACTGCCAGAATCAGCAGTGTTCCCAGGATCACCAGAATGACCTGAGGATTCATATTGATCTGGCCTAATCCTATTCTTAAACAGATGATGATAAATGCGGATATGATGGCACCGGCCAGCTTTCCTTTTCCCCCGGCCGTTGAGATTCCTCCAAACACAGCCATGGCGATTGCATCCAGTTCAAAACCGCTTCCCGTGGTGGTATTAGCGCCATACAGTACGGATACAAGAAACATGGCACTGATGCCTGCCATCATTCCTGCAACGGAGTACACCAGAAGACGGATTTTCTGAACATGAATTCCGGAAAAATAAGAAGCTTTCCGGTTGCTGCCAATGGCATACAGCTTTCTCCCAAATGTTGTCTTGCTTAACAGAAAGGTGAAAATGACCGCTGCAATTATAACAACAAAGAAAATATAAGGAACGGGACCGATTTTTCCTGCCATGGCGCGAAAGCCCTGATTGTTTTTGAGAGAGACAGAACCTCCGCTGCCCAAAGCAATCTCTGCAACTCCACGGAAAATAATCATGGTAGCTAACGTAACAATCATGGACGGCAGTTCTGTAAACAGGGTCACAGCAATGCCGTTAAAGAGTCCGCAGGCGGTTCCTGTTAAGATTCCAATCAACAACACCACGGGAAACGGTACCCCCGCATTGCCTGCAAGACAGGCGGTAGTTGCGGATAGACAGACCGTCGCTCCAACCGACAAATCGATTTCACCCAAAATCAGAATATACGCCATAGGAAGCAAAAGGAAGACTTCCGTTAAATACTTTGGCATCTCTCGAAGTACATTCACCGGTTTGTAGCTTGGTGAGATAACCATACAAAACAGATTTACCATGAGAAACAGAAGGATCAGTACACCTTCCCAGCTTAAAATCCTTTTTTTCCAGTTTTGATCTGACTGCGCAGATATGCTTCTGCCTGATTTTCCCGCCATTGCTACATCTCCCTTCTTTTTAGATTTTTCTTCTGCATCATACGCTGAGCCACTACATTTAAAATAATAACGACTAAGATTATAACGCCCTTTACCGTATTCTGTACGATGGAATCAATTCCCACCAGAGGAAGGGCCTTTGCTATGACCGCTAAGATCAAAGATCCCAGTAAAGCACCGGCTACGGTTCCCCGGCCGCCTGACATGCTAACCCCGCCAATGACACAGGCGGCGATCACATCCATCTCTTTTCCGTACAGCATGTTTGGCTGAGCGGAGGAATACACAGCAACTGACAGAGCGCCGCACAAACCAGAAAGCATACCCATAACCGTATAGACGATCAGTTTAATCTTCTTAGTATTGATCCCGGATATGGCCGCTGCCTCCGGATTGCTTCCCACTGCATAGATCTTTCTTCCCGTTCTCGACCATTTCATCACCGCAAAAAAGATGATATAGCATAGAAGTACAATGACGATCACGTTATTTAAAAGTCCAAGACCAAGTTCTTTTTCCAGGGCAAAATTTTTAAAGTCTCCCAGATTCTCTGCACTTGCCCACTGGCTTTTGGCTATCAGATAAGCAAAGCCTCTGTAGATATACATAAATCCCATGGTCGCTATGATTGGAAGCACTTTTCCTCTTGATACCACAAGCCCGATTGCGGCACCGCACAGGGCACCGATTAATATGGCGATGAGAAACAGCAGGAATGTATTATGTATCACATTATACTTTAAAAGCATTCCCACAGCCATACCGGAAACCGCCAGGGTTGAGGTAATGGAAATATCAATGCCACCAATGAGCAAAACGCACAGCATTCCTAATGCCATGATCATAATGACCGCGTTATTCTTTACCATATCCTGAAGGGATTTGGCGGTCAGAAATGAAGGGCTTAAAATCTGTATGATGATGCATAAACTGATGAGAACAAGGAGCAGGCTGGCCTCTCTGGAGCCTGTGATCCTTTTTATCAAGCTATTTTTTCCCATTAGTCCAAACTCCTTTCCCTATCTTTTTCGGATTTTTCCATAGCATACTGAAGAATGGATTCCTGAGTCGCTTCCTCACGGGATAATTCTCCGGAAATTTTACCGTTGCACATCACAAGGATCCGGTCACTCATACCGAGAATCTCCGGCATTTCAGAAGAGATTAAAAGAATGCCGTAGCCTTTTTTTGCCAAATCACCCATGATCTGATATATCTCCGCTTTTGCCCCTACGTCCACCCCCTTGGTCGGTTCATCCATAATGACCACCTTCATCTCCTGGCTCAGGGCTTTTGCCACAACCACCTTTTGCTGATTTCCTCCTGAAAGAGAGCTTGCCGGATCAAAGATAGAAACTGCCTTGGTATCCACTTCCTCCAGAAGCCCTTTTGCGGTTTCATCTTCCATCTTTTCATTGATCACACCACGCCTGGAATACTTCTTTAAACCAGGAAGAGTTACATTGCGCCCAAGCCCCCAGCTAAGGATCAATCCCTCCTTTTGACGGTCTTCCGGAAGCAGCACAATTCCTTCCTTCATGGCATCAGCCGGTTTTTTTATGAGCAGTCGTCTTCCTTCTAAGTAAATGTTGCCCGAGTCCGGTTTTGTGATTCCGCAGATGCTTTCCACCACCTCCGTCCGGCCTGCTCCCACCAATCCGGTAAGTCCCAGGATCTCCCCCTGATGTAGCTTAAAACTGATGTTCTTAAAATATCCGGTCCTTGAGAGCTGTTCAATGCGTAAGACTTCCGGACCTCTCCGGATCTCCGTCTTTGGAAAAAGATCGTTGATTTCACGCCCAACCATGGCTCTGATCAGATCAGAATTGGTTATCTCATCGGTCTGGTAAGTGCCGATGTACTTAGAGTCACGAAATACGGTTACTCGGTCAGCCAGCCGGTACATATCCTCAAACCGATGGGAAATAAAGATAATCGAAACTTTGGAAGCCTTTAGCTTATCAACAATCCGGTATAATTCTTCTGATTCATTTCTTGTCAGTGCTGCGGTTGGCTCATCAAGAATAATGATTCTCGCCTGTGTGGAGAGCGCCTTTGCAATTTCCACCATCTGCTGCTGGGCAACACTTAGGTTTCCCATCTCATCGGAACACTTAAAATCTGCATTCAGTTCCTTTAACAGCTTATCTGCTTCCTGATTCATAAGCTTCCACTGAATAATTCCTTTTTTTATCATTTCATGACCCATAAAAATATTTTCCGTTACGGAAAGATCGGGATAAGAAGTGGGGTGCTGGTAAACTGCCGCGATCCCGGCTGCCTGAGCATCTCCCGGTCCTTTAAAATCCACCTCAGCACCGTCCAGAAAGATCGTTCCCTCTTCGGCTTTATGGACTCCTGTAATCACTTTGATAAATGTGGATTTTCCAGCCCCATTCTCTCCCATCAGTGCATGGACCTCACCTTTTCTCAGATTAAAATGAACCTGATTCAAGGCCTTTACCCCGGGAAATATTTTTGTAACCCCTTTTAATTCCAATACATAATCGGACACCGTTTTTTCCTCCCTTCTCAACTGATATCAGTTTATCATCGGCAGGCTGGAAGGCAAACGGTATTATTTTTTGATATGGGTAATTTCTTTTTGTGTTTTTATATAACATGTATTATTTTTCTATTTTTCCTTGTTTTCTTTCTTTGTTTAGTTAAAATAGAACTATATTATCGCTGGTTGGGGGTACTGCAATGAAATTACTGATTGTTGATGATGAAGAGCTTACACGAATCGGTCTGATCAATTCCATTGATTGGGAGTCTTTGGGAATCTTTACGCTGTTCCAGGCCGAAGACGGCGTAAGCGGACTTCGGATTGCCAGAGAAGTCAGACCGGAAATTGTTTTATGCGATGTGAGAATGCCCAGAATGAACGGGATTGAGCTGGTGGAACGGCTGGAGAAACTTCTCCCCAATTCCGCTTTTATCTTTATGAGCGGCTATTCCGACAAAGAATATCTAAAGGCCGCCATACGTCTGAAAGCCATAAACTACGTAGAAAAACCGCTGGATCCCGCAGAAGTGACCGCTACCATAAAAGAGGCTTATCACTGCGTCAGACAAAACATGAAAACCGTAAAAAATGAGTTGTTTTATTCCAGAGAAGCAGACTCATCTTTTGCCGCTGCCCTGACTCAGCCATATAAAGACAGCAGAGAAACCATTGCTGTTTTGGCAAAGGAACTGAAAATTAAACTGACGCCTTCCTTAAGCGTTACCTCCTTTGTTGTAAAAGTGGAGCAAAGCCAGGCAGATTTAAACCACATGAATCAGATACTGACTGATTTAGAAATATTCCTTTCCTATTCCTGTAACAGAGTTTACTATATTTCAAAATACATCCAATACCACATTTTTCACATCTTGTCTCCTACACCGCCTTCTTCCCCGTCCATGGATCGGATCGGTGCGTTTATAAAAAAATGCTTTCAGCAGACATGTGCATTTTATATCAGCAAAGGGGAGACATACATCGGCATCTCGAAAGCCTACGACTCCTATGCCAGCGCAGTTTCCCTTATGCAAAGCAGTTTTTTCTTTGATTCAGGCACCTATTTTACCCCTGAAAAAAAGATGGCTGTTAACACAGAAAAGCCAGGTAATGGTTCTTACAACCGTTATGTCCCTCTCCTTTCAGAAGCTGTCTTAACAAAGGATTTAAACACGGTTAGAGATTTGCTATTACAGCTTCATCATGAATTTTATCAGCAAAAAAATATATTCCCACATGAGGCAAGAGACCTGTATTATAAGCTTTTCATGGTATTAGAAGACTGCCGCCAGCAGCTTCGGCTGGCTCCGGCCACAGAACCGGAAAATGCCATGAAGCTTCTTGAAAACTGTTTTAGTTTTAATGAGCTTCATGAAAAGCTGACACAAAAGACAGAGTTGTTCTTTAAAGCAGCCAGGTCCTATATGCCGGATAATTCCACTATATTTCTGATAAAAGATTACATTCACACTCACTATCATAATGATTCTCTATCGGTTCGCGATATCGGCAATGAGGTTTTCTTATCTGCCTCTTATGTATGTACCTATTTTAAAAATGAGACCGGGCAGACCATCAATCAGTATCTCACAGAATACCGGTTGAAAAAAGCAAAGGAACTTTTGGCGGATCCTGGTTATCAGATTGCCGATATCTCTTTAAAAGTAGGTTACAGCAACGGAAATTATTTTAGTAAAAGTTTCAAAAAGCTGACTGGCTTATCACCATCTGATTACAGGGAGAAAATGCTGAAATGAGACATCTGATACGAAGGGCAAAGACTTATTACAACAATATGATGTTGCAAACAAAATTTACCATTACCCATCTGCTCATAACCACCATTCCCATGCTGGTTATGTTTCTCTTTTTTTACGGAAAACTCTACAATATGGTTTTAGCTTATACCGTCCGCTCAGAACAGACAGCCTCTGCTATGACCATACCACAGATCGATCTGCTCATTGATACCATTCTTACCGCACAAAAAGACCTGGAAGGGCATCCCTATTACCGGAAACTGTTCCTTTCCAGGGATTACCAGAGCGCTGACCCGCTCACAGATTCTGCCGATGCCATAGACTTTTGCAGACTGGCAGAAAAAACCATTGATGGAGAATACATAACCGACATTCGTATTTATATGGATCTGCCAGATTCCCAGCCTATCTTTTACAAGAAAGACACCAGACGAATCTTCCGTCCTATGAGCGAAGCCAGAGGTGCTTACTGGCATGGTATTTTTCAGGGAAACCGTTCTTATAGCTCTCTTTTCTGCCCTGAGTTTTATTTAAGTCCCATAGAGGTAAGAGAATCCGGAGATATGGCCTTTATAACAAAAGCTTCCATTCCCTATAATGAGGAATTGCGCACCTGTTATATTGCCATTTACTATTCCAAGACCCCTTTTACAAGTCTTCTGAAAAAC
>SVDT01000191.1 GCA_015057775.1 Paenibacillaceae bacterium
TCTGTTCATTGCATCGTAATACTCAGGCCATCTATTTCGCCAGTCCTCCGGATAATAGATGTGCTGCATTACCCATGATGAATTTGAGTAGATTCGCGCGTCTTTATTGCTTGACTGCGTGAACCATTTAATCGTGGTGTAATTGCTTCCAAGTTCCTGCTCCAATATTCTCTTAACATTCCTTGCAAAGCCACGACCACCATTGTTAGATTCAATCCTTGCGACATTTACCTGACCGTTATAAAGCATTTTTGCTGTTGCCGGTTCGGTATCTTCCATCGGAGCCTTGGTGTATAGCACGTCAAGTATATAAGCCTCATTAGCGAAGGTGACACCATAGTTTATACTGCAAAGGTAATCGTCACCGGTATCCGCCGTATCTGTATAGTTCCTGATCTCCTTAAACTGTGGAAGCGCTCCGCTATACGTCTTGAACGCAGTATATAGCTTTCCTTTAAGATCAATCGGCTCCTGTTGATAGTTGGCAGAAGCGATATCTGCGCCCATGGCTTTAATCTTACCCTGATAGGATTTGTAGGATAATACCTCAGGGCAAAGCATTTCATGGGTTTCCGTGTTTATCAATGCTTTCATACATATGTGACGGACCTTTGCGCCAGCTTCTTTAAAGTGCTGCAATGCGCGTCCTGCAAGATCATCACTCGCCCACCGGGTCATGATAATAATAATCTTGCCGCATTCTTCCAAACGGGAGAGCATGGTATCCGTAAACCAAGACCAGTGCTTTTCTTTTATTAATTCATTGTTGGCTTCCTCTGCGTTTTTGATAAGATCATCAATGATGAGCAGGGAAGCACCGAAGCCGGTTGCTGTACCGGTTGGCGAGGTGGCTAGGTAATTGTTATACCCGCCCTCCAGACTCCAGAGGTTCATTGCTCCATCGCCTTGCTTTATTTGTACCCCTGGGAATACATCGGAAAAGACTACTTTGTTCTGATCGGCTTTAACCTCCTGGATATCATTACGGACGTTTTTCGAGAACATAGTGGAAAGGGTCTCATTGTAGGATCCGGTCATGATCTTCTGTGACTGATCTTTTCCCAGTACCCACTCTACCAAAAGACCTGCAGTACGACTCTTACCGTGGCGAGGAGGCTCGTTCACAATCAGAACTTCATCATCTGACTCTATGAAATCCTGAAAACCATTGCAAAGATCCAGCAGATATTGGCGGTCTTCCTTGTAAAAATCCGGAGCCTTCAGATTGCAATAAAAAAAGAACTCCCTCCTGGCAAGTTCTATCTGTGCTCCTCTTATTATTGTTTCTTTATCCACCATGAATCAACTTCCTTAATTCTTCTGTTGTCAGGTTCTCATATGGATTGTTTGTTTTTACTTCTCCGGAGACTTCCAGCTTATCCTTAAACATACCCAAGTGCCTGCCGATCAGCTCCAGGGCTTTTCCCTTATCGTTCAGCTTAATCTCAATTCCGTTCGCACCTTCCTTGATTCCAGCAATAGCACCAAGCTTATCCCCTGGCATTTCATCTGTGGTCTTAACCTGCACTGCCTTATAGGGTCCTTTATCTTCAATCGTTACGAAGTCAGTGACATCCGCAAAGCCGATCTTTGCAAGCTCCTTTAAAACCATGTCCTGAGTGATCTCAGTGCGCTTTTCCCGGTCTTTCATGCGCTTTTGGATATAATCCTCAACCTTAACATTTCTTAACAATCTGGCTCCTGCAGCTGAGGCTGTTTCGTCATTCTTGACCTTTGGGTAAGCTACCTTGTAAGCTCTGGTAGCATTAAGATCAATCAGGTATTCATCTGCAAATATTTTCTGTTTGGCTGTTAATGCCATCAGTCTCACCTCACCTTCCAATCTGGCTAATTTTTATAACAAAAAAGAGACGGGGTTGGCCGCCTCTTAAATATATCGCAATCTTATTATAATTATAAAAACTTCAAACTACTTTATCTGGCATTTTGACAGAGTGCTTTATAATTTCTATCAGACCTAATAATATACCGGCAAATACTTCTCGATACTCGGTTAATATATTGCTTCCTGAAACTGAATCCAGATATTTCACATAATATGAATTGTGGCACACATCCGCTAGTAACGAGTAAGTCTGATAAAGCTTTTGATCCTTTTTATCCACACCACTTTCCAAATCTTTCGTCATTGCAGATATACTCATTCTTTTATTTGCTTCACCAATGCCAAACCGATCTTCACCGCAAATCTTTTTCAGAGCTGTCACGAGGCTTTCTAAATCTTTTGCATCTAATTTTTTTGTATTTGGCGCTAAATTAATCGAGAAGTATTTTTCCATATACTCAGCATTACCCTGGCAATATAAAAATTCAATATATTGTTCTAAAATATTTCGAAGAATAAGTGCGCAAAAATGGAACGGTATACTATCATCAATAATCATATTTGTTAAGCAACGAATATCTTCAAGAAATATTGGCATATAGTAACGTGTCATCTTATTGTCCTCTACTATATTGACAGCCTTAAAAATACGTTCTATCTCGCAAACATTCTGAATCAGTATCTTTTTTAAATTTTCGTCCATATCCATCTCCCTGTCTTTTTCTTCCATCATACGCCAAATTTTACCAAAAGAAACGAGACACGCTAAACTGCCTCAAAAACTATAAATAAGAATAATACGCAGAATTTATTATACCGCTATTTATGTTATATGATTTTACATCAACATCTGAAATAGCACTTTCCATTTCATAATCGGATATGAGCGAATTTATATCTAATCCAGTTAATTGTCTTAGATAAACAATATTAGCACCTCTATTAAGCATTTCTAATATTGCCGTTTTTTTATAGCTCTCAGGAGGATATAATGATATATTTTTTGTTCCTGATTTGTATGTTTCCAACATTGCGCTAGCCCCTATAATCTTGTACGTTCTTCTTAATGTTTCAGAAATTGTCATCGTAGATGGTCTTTGATTTGTTGCGTTGTATAAAAATCCAAACAATGAAACACTATTATCATACTTTAACTTATAACAACTCTCTGCGAAACTTACGGTATGGATAATATCCATTCTAATACTGTTTGGGATTTTTATAGTTATGCTATTATAACTTATTTCCCTAAAACTATCGCTGTCTATGTCACCTAGCTGCAAGGTTATTATTTCACTCGCCTTAAGCGGAATTAAGAGAGATAACTTAATATATAACCTAGCTATTAATACATCATAAACTTTCTTATTCTTTTGACTTGTTAAATCACTTTTTAAATAATTTTCTATTTTACACAACACATCGGTGAGGAGATTAATTGGTATAACGGATTTCTTCGATCCCGTATCAATTTTTTCTAATATTTTATTTTTAAATTGTGGAGTATTTATATACGCATGTAACTCACGGAAATTGAAATAGTTTTCCATTAAATAAACAAATAAGCTTGTAAGTCCAGCAATGTGAGAATTTAAAGTACTGGGTGAATCAATTTTAACTTTAATAAGTGATTCGAAATACTTATCAATATCCCGAAGCGATAAATCGAAGCAATAATCGCTTAATTCATTCTCTATTAAATAATTTAAAAACGTCCGCAAAGCGTTTTCGTACTTATTATCTTTCTCAATTAGATTTTCAATTAATATTTTAAAATTTTCTCCATTCCCCATCTTGTATCCCCTTTTTCATTTAATTATATACCAAAATTTACCAAAAGAAAACACCCATCAACCAAAAATCGACAGGCGTTTTCAAAAAGGAGAATATCAGGAATCAATCAGTCACCGAGCTGTTACACCCGGCAACCGTAGGGGGATTACCAAATTTATACAATTTTGGATATTACAATTATATAATGGCTATATGGACTATACAAGGACAACCATTTGACATCACTTGTCAAGTCCCTTAATCCAGTACAATAGCATCTGCTCCAAACAGATAAATACTTAAAATGCCTGTAAGTTCTGATATCCATCTCCGCACCGTTCTGTCAGTAGTATCAAGTCTTTCAGCAATATCCTCCTGGGTAACTCCATTTTCCAGATAGGACATTTTAAAAGCCTCATACTTCCATGGTGTCTCCTTCCTGATCATTTCCTCTTCAAGAAGTCCCAAGCACTTATCAATATGCGCGATCATGACAATGCTCCGCAGCTTGCTTTTTATGATACTGTTTATGTAAATATCCTCTGCTGATAACTCCTCCAGTTCTTCCCCATCGTCCACATCTGACAATTCGGAAACACCCTCCTGGACGCTCTTGCATATCCGGTTATAGTTCTCCATTAGCTTTTTGGCGTTCTGGAATACCTTCACCTTCCTGTTTTTCTTCTGGGACTTCTCAAACTCCCTTACAGCTTCCAGTGCTACCGTTCTTACTAATAACTCCGCTGCTTCTTTCTCCAAACAATCACCTCCCTACTGTCAATTTCTTCTTTGCTCTGTTCTTTTTCTGCTTGTACAGTTCTGCATAAGTCATGGTAGCGGTCTTCCTCGGATCTGCAACACTTGCCACCTGAACGAGGTGAAAAAACTTCTTGACTACAATCATCCTCTCCAATTCAATCTGGACTCCCCGGACGAAGTCTTTCCGATAACTCTTGTAAGCAAACTTGTCCCCGACTTTTACAGACCGCTTAAACTCTGCCAGTTCACGCATTGTAATACCTGTGTCCTTCTGATCGGACTCTAACTGCTCAGACGCAACCGTTCCCACCATTTTGAAGTTATATCGCTTTCCGTAGGTTCTACCCTCACGGGCATAGTCTCTTATGGCCTGCCGGGGAATAGAAAGCAATTTCTCCCACTCCTTAGAAGTATGCTCTCCTATCAGATCGCCTTTATCATATACCGCAAATACTATTTCAGGTGTCAACTGCACCGCCTCCCTTCTTCCGCTGATAATAAAGTCCTGTGCTGAATAAATGTCCCTTACTTTCACAATCGCAGGTCGTGCGCTTGCAATCAGACGGCCAGTGTTTCCTACAAATAAGGCATATCATTTCGGTTGTTGCAGGCTGCATTCCTTCTGAGTGTTCCGGTTTCGCTCCTGGTCTTTTCCTTAACTTTGGATCCGGACAAAGGCTTGTATATGTATAAGCTGGATTTGTAGCACTGAAACTCATAACCGGTGGTTCCTTTATAGCTGCATCCGCCTCAGCTTGTATGCGACTGTTTACACTGGCCCTGTCTGCTCTGCAGTCTTTTGATGATTTTCTCAATGTATCCCTCCTCACGAAATCTCAGTTTAAGCACTTAGTGATCTTACATAACAACTCCTTCTTGCAACACTCACACTTAAATGATGGATCTATTTCATACTCATATTTTTCTTTTGATGATTTTTCAAAAGCCTTGCATACACCTCCATCTGGAATATAAACAGGATATGTGCTGCCATAGCTGGCATGGTAATCTTTAAAGCAAAATCCGTATATATAGTTTTGCTCATCGACTTTCCTTGGCCTATGCAAACCAGCATATTTTTTGCATTCATCGCAACGGCTCATGTTTTCCTCCTCTAAATCCTAATTTACCGGCTCAAATCAACACCATAACAATTATCGTAATTCTCTAATTCCCAAGGATCTAATGGCTTATTATACAAGCCATCACGAATCAGGAAGAGAATATCCATAGAATCCTTATATTGGCTGTTGCTTCCCTTATTGATTTCATTCTGTGCAAGCTGCTTTATGATATCGCTTGCTTTTTTGTTTGCATCTGATAGTTTAATTTTTTTCATTCGCACCTCCCAAATCTCTCCAGTAGGTGCCACTTCCAGTCAGCCACCATGTTCTCATACACAGCCTGTCCCTGTAATGTCTGTGCCCCAGATCTGCTCGCCCGATCATATGTAATCAGGATATTGCAGATATGATCTCCCATCTGACAACCTCCGCAGATCTTATCCAATTCCTCCTGATCACTGAGCTCCCCAGGAAACCGGCACAGGTGATCGCATACATGCTCCGTCATCAGAGTGACGATCTTTAACATTTCATTTTCTTCTACCAACTTAAACTCCTTTCTCTTTCTGGCAATAAAAAAACTACCAGCTCAATACTGATAGTTAGTAGATTTATTATTTTTTTTATTATTTTTCTCGTCTCAAAATTTCCTTTGGCGGCTCTATTTCATTTGCAAGCGTATGTTCGGTAAGTTCCGAAAGAAGTTTAAGCTTTTGGTTCACAATTGGCCGCATACAATTTGGCAAGTGCTCTTGATGTGCTCTGTGAATTGCTACGCATTCTTTACAGTTCCCATGGTATCTGCAAACCTTTTTGCATGAGCAATGATCCTTTTCTTTATATTCTTCCCGGAATTGTGCCGCAAATTCTTCCTGAAGCTTTAAGCCTTCTTCCCTGTTTCCTTTATGAAAAGCTTTCATAGCTTCTTTCTCTTTTTCATTTCCATCTATAATCATAACAATTCCACCTTTATAAATCTCTTTTGATTATAATTTTAACTCAAATACTACAAACTATCAATATTAAGTTCTCAATGTACAATACTTCTTTCACAATCTCTTCACAGATCAATCAAATTCCCGTCACATTTCCACGGTATATTAATACTTGTAAAGAGGCCAATAACCTTTTAATATAAATACTTTTTTCATAACAGTCGGTAGGATTCCCCCAATCTTACCGGCTACTCCCTCTTTCAAGCAAATCTAAGTTGCTCCTGGCTATCATCAATCCTCATATTTGGCGTTCGCTCTCCCACCTTCAGATATGGACAAGCTGTCAAACAAAGCTTCTCAGCCATCAAAGGAACAACGCTGTTTCCAATCTTCTCAACCTGCATAGTTTTGGGATAAAGCCTTCCGTTTGGCATCTTAAACTCAATAACATAATCTTTTGGAAATCCCTGTCCCAGTTTCAATTCTTCAGGTTTCAGCATTCGAAACCAGATATCTGCGATCTGATATGTCACTCCGTCTATAGCCACAAGGACAAGTCCGAATCGGTCTTTCGTGACAATGGTGCCTATGGGTTCATTCAGACTTTGACCAATTCCATGACCGTAATACTTAATCAGGAAAGCCGATACCAGCGCAAAATGTCCAGGAGAAGTCGTGATTGTATGTATTGGTTCATTAACGCTCTGACCAGTTCCAGTCTTATAGAACTTTGATAGGAAGCAGGTTACAAGTGCATAACGGTTCGATGTATCAATCGTCTGTATGGGTTCTTTCAAACTCTGTCCCCGTACTTCACCTTTTGCTGTTTCGGAATGATACTGTATCAGGAATGTAGCTGCAAGTTTGTCCGGAAGAATAAACCGGTTTGGATCATCAACTACAAACTTTTTAATACCTGCAGCTATGCGACTAAGTGTTTTATCTTTCAATGGTCGCTTCCTGGAAAATATGGAACTGCCTAAATCAGTAAAATCAATATCCTGACTGATTGGTTCCCAAGGTTTCATTTCATTTGTGCCATTCTTTGAATGAGTTTGTTCCGGCCAGACAATAGATCTTCCATCAGATCGAAACTGTCCATACCAGCGCTCTCTGGTTGTATGAGCTCCATAATCCGCAGCAACTAAAACCCGGCACTCGAACTCATAACCAAACGCTTTCATGAGTCTAATAAATTTATTGTAATACTCTCCTTCTTTGGCTTTGATCGGCTTATTGTTTTTGTCCAATGGTCCCCATTTCTGGATCTCCTTAACATTCTCCATCATGATAACCTCAGGGACCTTTCCTGTAGCTTTCAGGATCAGCTTACACTGTTTCCATACTCCCATTGGAAGAATCCGTAAGCCTCTTTCAATCGGCTTAGATCCTTTCGCATTTGAATGGGAAGTACAGTCAGGACTTGCCCATACAAAGCTGACTTTCTGTCCCCAGGTAAGGAACTTGTCAATTTTGACTCTCATGATATCTTCCGTGAAATGGTGCGTATACGGGTGATTGTATTTGTGCATTGCTATTGCAGCGGCATTATGATTAATTGCATAATCAAAGCATCTGCCCCATGCCATTTCGCCACCAGTACTC
The DNA here is from genome assembly GCA_015057775.1 of Paenibacillaceae bacterium. Taxonomy (GTDB): domain Bacteria; phylum Bacillota; class Clostridia; order Lachnospirales; family Lachnospiraceae; genus Lacrimispora. The sequence goes on from SVDT01000191.1 coordinate 7,983, forward strand.
ACGCCACCGCCACCGCAGAAATAATCTATAATTACGTCTCTCATTTTGAAAGGAGCCAGGATATCCTGTCACGGTGGCCACCGCTCCAGCCTCCTTTCAGTTTTTAATTAACTTGTTGCC
>SVDT01000192.1 GCA_015057775.1 Paenibacillaceae bacterium
TGCCAGCTTTAAAGCCGGAACTGTTACAACAGAGGTAAAGGACTTTGGATTGGAACCAAAAACAAGCAGTGCGATGTTTTGAAGCAGGTAGCTCACACCGATTGCCGTAATCAGAACTGCCAGAGGACTTGCCATACGTAAAGGACGATAAGCGACGCCCTCAATGACCACGCCCAATACAGTACATAGAATAACCGCAAGGAGAATGCCCGCAACTGGACCCAAGCCCATCGTGCTGACAACTGTGAACACCACGTATCCTCCAATCATAATAACATCGCCATGAGCAAAGTTAAGCATCTTGGCAATGCCATATACCATGGTATAACCAAGAGCAATAATTGCATAAACACTGCCAAGGCTTAAACCATTAATAAAATAGGATATGAAACTCATCATACCAACGCACCTCATTCGTCTTTATTCAAGATATTTATATCAAAGAAGAGGGTCGTCCCTTGGACGGCCCTCCAGCGGGTCATTTTACATTGCTGTATAAACGCCGTTTACAATTTTTACTGCTTTTGGAGCCTTATCCGGTTCTCCGTCTGCAGACCATTTCATATTCTCACCGGTCAGACCGTTGATAGAAATCTCAGTCATTGCAGTTTTTAACTTATCACAGATTGCGGAAGCGTCCATATCTGCTGTTACACCAGATTTTTCAGCTGCTGCTTTTACAGCGTAAACTGCATCATATGCATCTGCTGCAAACTGGTTTGGAGTCTCATTGTATTTCTCTTTAAAAGAAGTTACAAATTTCTGAGTAAGATCATCCTTTGCGTCAGCTGCAAAAGGTGTTAAAAGCATTACATTCTCAGCAAGTTTTGTATCAAAGTTCTCTACTGTAAGAAGTCCGTCAAGACCATCACAGCCAAAGAATGCAGGAGCATATCCCATCTGTTTTGCCTGGGCAAGGATTAAAGCTGCCTGGGAATAGTAAATAGGAAGGAAAACAAGTTCTGCACCGGAATCCTGTGCTTTCTGAAGCTGTACAGAGAAGTTTGTGTTGTTATCTGCTGTAAATGCTTCATCAGAAGCAATTTCAATCCCCTGATTTGCTGCTTCGGATATAAATTTGTCATGAATACCAGATGAGTAAACATCAGAGCTGTCATAAATAACTGCTACTTTCGTCGCCAGTTTGTTTTCACCGATGTACTGTGCTGAAGCGGCACCCTGGTTTGGATCTGAGAAACATACACGGAACTGATTTTCAAACTTGGTACAGTCTACTGCAGATCCGGATGGTGTTAACTGGAACATATTATCATTGCTTGATTCAGCTCCAACTGCAATACAGGGAGCAGAAGTAACTGTTCCTACCAGTAACTGCATACCCCAGTCTTTTAAGGTGTTGTAAGCATTCACTGATTTCTCTGTATCATTTTCGTCATCCTGGAAATTAAACTCAATCTTTGCTCCGTTAATACCGCCGTTTGCATTGATTTCATTCACTGCCAGTTCTGCGCCATTCTTTACAGCCTGTCCGTAAATTGCAGTACTTCCGCTGATTGGGCCGATCCCGCCGATCTTAATTGTGCCCTCTCCTGTTGCTGCGCCGCCCGCTGCGGTGGTCTGTGCTTCACCCTTGGTTTCTGTTCCAGCTGCGGTTGTGCCCTCAGAAGCTTTACCGCTTCCACAGGCAGTTAAAGATGCCGCCATGGCGATTGCCAAACCAAGACTCAGTAACTTTTTCATAGATTTTTTCACAATCCATTCCTCCTCATGAAACAATTTTATATACGACACATTAACGTTGTAACGTATACATAGTCTTTATAATAGAATGGCTTTTAAAAAATGTCAACTAATTTTGTTTTAAAATAATAAAATAAAGTCAACTTTTGGATTATTCCCACGGAATATCAGAACTTTCAATCGTTTTATCCCGGAGCATCAAATCCCGCACTGCCTCTGATGCAGACTTACCCTCAAAAAGCACCGCGTTTACCTGTTCCACGATAGGCATGGACACCTCATATTTCTCTGAAAGGGCAAGAGCAGCCTTTGCGGAGTAAATACCTTCCACTACCATCTTTACTTCTTTTGTCGCCTCTTCCATGGTCTTTCCCTGTCCCATAAGAATACCTGCTCTCCGGTTACGGCTGTGCATGCTGGCGCAGGTTACAATCAAGTCACCAATGCCGGATAAACCGCCAAACGTCTGAATCTTTCCTCCCATCGCCGTACCCAGTCTTGAAATTTCAGCGATGCCTCTTGTAATTAAAGCTGCCTTGGTATTATCTCCATATCCCAGTCCATCTGCGATACCGGCTGCCAGTGCAATGACATTCTTTAAAGATCCGCCAAGCTCAATCCCTAAAATATCAGGGCTTGTATAGACCCGGAATACCTCGCTCATAAAGAGACTCTGAATGTATTCGGCTGTCTTTCTCGTTGTTGCACCTGCCACACAGGTGGTAGGAAGGCTCTTGCTTACTTCCTCGGCATGACTTGGGCCGGATAACACAGCTACGTCAGCCATAGGAAGCTCTTCTTCCAGAATCTCAGATAATGTCATCAGACTGGATTCTTCAATTCCTTTTGCTACATTCACAACCACCTGCCCATAACGGCAGAACGGATTCATCCGCTTTGCCGTTGATCTCACATAAACAGAAGGAACTGCTGTGACCAGCAGATCTTTTCCTGTCATAGTTTCTTCCAGATCCTCTGTAAATACCATATGATCCGGAAGTACAAGGTCTGGAAGCGTATGGTGGCGGTGAGTCTGCTGCATCTCCCTTATTTCCTCCGGCAAAGCAGACCACACCGTTACCTCATGTCCATTATTATATAGAAGTACGGACAATGCCATACCCCAGCTTCCTGATCCGATGATTCCAATTTTAGCCATATGACTCACCTCATTTTGTTTTTCCGGATCCAAAAGATATTTTATTTTCTTTGCCATGAATCAGTCTGCCGATATTCGCCCGGTGGCGCCAGAACGCCTGACCGCTGATCAAAGCCGCAACTATGTAAAATTCCGGCAGAAGATTCTGACCAATTCCGTATGCGCCCATGGATCCAAACACACACATCCAGATAAGGAATATAGTTGCTACAACCAGTGAACCAAGAGACACGTATCTCGTAATTAACACAATTAATATAAAAGAAGTCAGGCACAGGAGCGTCATTCTTAAATCTGCCGCCATAATAAGACCTGCAGTAGCCGCAATTCCCTTTCCACCTTTAAACTGCAGATAGAAGGGATAATTATGACCCAGAATGACACCAAAACCGGTATACAGAATCAACAGATAAATCATCTCCGGCTGATTCTGAAACACCAGGCGGACTGCCAGGCAGGGAAGCAAGGACTTTAGAAAATCACCGAAAAAGACCACAGCTCCTGCTTTTGGTCCCATAACCCGCAGTGCATTGGTGGTACCGGAATTTCCGCTTCCGTATTTTCTGATATCAATCTTATGTGTTTTCCCGTAAAAATAACCGGATTGCAACAGTCCGCAAAGGTATCCTGCAATAAGGCAGATCATTCTTTCCATAATTATTGTTCCTTTCCGCTCCGCTCTCTATAAATAAATTTTAAGGAGGTTCCCTTAAATCCAAACGCATCCCTGATCTTGTTCTCAAGATATCTTGTGTAGGAGAAATGGGTGAGTTCTTTATCGTTTATAAAGATGACAAAGGTCGGCGGCTTAACGGCTACCTGGGTCATATAATAAAGTCTGAGACGCTTGCCTTTATCAGAAGGCGGCTGCTGAAGAGCAACTGCTTCCGTCATAATTTCGTTTAAAACTCCGGTCGCTACACGAAGAGTCTGATTCTCACGAACCATATCGATCAATTCAAATAATTTACTCATTCTCTGTCCGGTCTTAGCTGAGATAAAAATAAATTCCGCATAAGGCATAAAAGAGAGAGTATCTTTAATCTTTTTGGTGTATTCGTAAATGGTCTTGTCATTCTTCTCAATGGCATCCCACTTGTTTACAGCCACAATAACTCCCTTGCCCCGTTCATGGGCAATTCCTGCGATCTTGGCATCCTGCTCGGTAACGCCCTCTTCTGCGTCAATTACAACTACCACCACATCGGCCCGCTCTACTGCTGTTACGGTACGGATAATGCTGTATCGTTCCAGTTCTTCTTTGATTTTACTCTTTCTTCTCAGTCCGGCCGTGTCAATAAATACGTATTCCGTACCATTATGGACGATCTCCGTATCTACGGCATCTCTCGTGGTTCCCGCAATATTGGATACGATAACCCGGTTTTCACCCAGAAGCTGATTAATTATAGAAGATGTACCAACATTTGGTTTTCCCACGATAGCAATTCTTGGTCGGTCATCATCTTCCTCTTCTGCCTGGAATGTACCGAAATGCTTGGCAACCTCATCAAGCAGATCACCTAATCCCAGTCTGGAAGCTGCTGATACCGGAATGGGATCTCCGATTCCCAGATTATAAAATTCATATACATCATTGCCGAACTTCTGGAAGCTGTCTACCTTATTCACTGCAAGGACAACCGGTTTTTTGGATTTACGAAGCATATCTGCTACCTTTGAATCCGCATCTACCAGACCCTGGCGTACATCCACAATAAATACGATAACATCTGCTGTGGCAATGGCGATTTCTGCCTGTTCCCTCATCTGGGAAAGAATGATATCGCTGCTGTCCGGTTCAATTCCGCCTGTATCAATCAGGGTAAAATTCATATTCAGCCAGGTACAGTCAGCATAAATACGGTCTCTGGTCACTCCCGGTGTATCCTTTACTATGGAAATGGTCTCACCGGCTAAAACATTAAACAGCGTAGACTTACCCACATTTGGGCGGCCTACGATGGCTACTACTGGTTTACTCATATATTATATCTCCTTTAATTCATATCCGTCATAAGAAGGTTTTTTATTATTTACGTATCCTAAAACAGCGTTAACGAAATCCTGACCGCTTGATTTTACAATATCTACCTGTACTTGTAAAGCATTTTGTACATCCTGACGGGTCAGATCATCAAGAAATACCTCTTCTCCGCTGCGAAACATACACTCAGGAAGGAGAAGTCTCTTCCCAAGAGGTTTTCCCTTCAGCTGGGCGATTAAATCCTGACCTGTGATTAAACCTGCAACGGTAATCTGCTCGCCAAAGAAATGATTGACGATTGGGTAGACATGAATGGTCCGTCCCGGGAACTTATCACTAACCATTCTTGCATGCTGTTCAATAAATGGGGCTGCAAGGGTTCCTGTGGCAATGGAAAGCTCCTCTGTGGTATCAACTGCCGCTTCATCTTTCAGGGCATCTTTCACCTCAGTTTCTAAAAGCCGCAGCATACCCACGCCGTTTTCCAGCTGAATATAGCCGTCGTATCTTGTTTCCTCCGGCATAGGTCTCCCAGCCAAAATGTAAAACTCATCACTGGCATGGATAAAATGGCTGCCATATTCTTTAAAAAGCTTTTTCTGCCATCGTTCCACGATCTCTAAAACGGATACGGCATCCTCTTTCTCAATGGGGCTTAATGGAAACAGGCCATCTCTGAATCTGGATACGCCTACGGGCACAATGGAGACACTTTCCATGTAGGGCAGATACTTTGATAAATCACTAATAGTTCGTTCCAGTTCTTCTTTGTCATTCACCCCTTTGCAGAGCACAATCTGCCCATTCATGGATATCCCTGCCTCATACAGCCGGTCAATCTTTGAAAGGGCTTCTCCTGCAAACCGGTTATGAAGCATCCTGCACCTTAACTCGGGGTTTGTGGTGTGTACCGATATATTAATCGGTGCCAGCTTAAACTCTATGATCCGCGCAATATCGTGTTCACTCATGTTGGTTAAAGTGACATAGTTTCCCTGTAAGAATGAAAGCCTGGAATCGTCGTCTTTGAAATAAAGAGTATCCCTCATTCCAGGAGGCATCTGGTCAATAAAGCAGAAAATGCAGTTATTCCTGCAGGTACGGTACTCACTCATCAGGCCATTCTCGAAGGTAAGTCCTAAATCTTCATACTGGTTCTCTATTTCTAATTCCCACTCTTCCCCGTTTTTCTTCCTTACGGTCATAAGAATGGATTCACTGTTTACGTAATACTCATAATCGAAGATGTCTTCCAGTTCATGTCCGTCGATGGAAAGAACCTCATCTCCTGGTTCCAGTTCCAGTTCTTCTGCAATAGAACCGGTGTCTACAGCTTTTATAACATGTCCTCTTTTGCTCATTTCTATATTTACCTTTCTGCAGCTATCTTTTATATCATAACAAGATTGTCACTCTTTGTAAAGGAAGCGTTTTTTGTTTTTTTCACTGAAATACCGGAAAGACTATTGACGCATTCTGTCATTCAATGGTATAAAAAGATGTAAGATTATAAAACAGGCAGTCTTACGACTGGCTGTTCATTTATTATGGAGGAATCTTTGTCATGGCAAATGATTATGTATTTAACGACCAGCTACCTGTTGCTCCCCTAAAGATCGCAGCGCTGGAAAGCTGCGGGGAACTGGCCAGGAAGGTAAATGACCATATTGTCGGTTTTCGCAGAAACGATATCGAGGAATTAAAGCGCCGTGAGGCAGATCTTCATTACCGCGGTTACGATATCGACTCATATCTTCTAAACTGCGAGTGTCCTCGCTTTGGAAGCGGCGAAGCGAAAGGAATCGTCAAGGAATCCGTCCGGGGTACTGATGTTTTCGCGATGGTGGATGTAACTAATTACAGCATATCCTATACAGTGAACGGATATACAAACCACATGTCTCCTGACGATCATTTTCAGGATTTAAAGCGTATTCTCGGTGCATGTAGTGCAACAGCCCACAGGGTAAGCGTAATTATGCCATTTCTATATGAAAGCCGCCAGCACAAGAGAACCAAACGGGAATCCCTTGACTGCGCAATGGCATTAGAAGAACTGGTGAATATGGGAGTAAGCAATATTATTACATTTGATGCCCATGATCCCAGAGTGCAGAACGCCATCCCATTAAACGGCTTTGACAATTTCATGCCGACATACCAGTTTATTAAAGCAGTATTAAGACAATACCCTGATTTAAAGATTGACAAAGAACACATGATGGTTATCAGCCCTGATGAAGGTGCCATGGACCGTGCTGTATACCTTGCCAACAACTTAAGCGTGGATATGGGTATGTTCTACAAGCGAAGAGATTATTCCAAAATTGTAGGCGGACGCAACCCCATCGTAGCCCATGAATTCCTTGGTGCTTCTGTAGAGGGAAAAACAGTGCTGATCGTAGATGATATGATTTCATCGGGAGAAAGCATGTTAGATACCGCCAGAGAATTAAAAGAGCGTAAAGCAGACAAGGTTATTGTTTGCTGCACCTTCGGTCTGTTTACCAATGGTCTTGAAAAGTTTGATGATTTTTACAGTAAAGGATACATCGACAGAGTTGTTACCACAAACTTAAATTACCGTCCCAATGAGCTGTTTAACAGAGAGTGGTATGTAGAAGCCGACATCAGCAAGTATATCGCCGCAATTGTAAATTCCTTAAACCACGATGTATCTATTAGTACAGCATTATCCTCAACGGATAAGATTCAGCAGCTGCTGAAAAAATACAAAGCATAAGCCTGTTGTTTTATGGAATAGAAATCCGGAAGAATCCAAATGTTCTTCCGGATTTTTATATCTCTATTCTTTTAAACTCAGGAATGCAGCCAGATTGCCTCTTTCATTACCACAGGTACGGTGGGAAAACAGATAATCTGAATTGCAGTGGGTGCAGATATCGGTTGTCTGTATGTTTTCCGGTTTCACTCCGGCCTCTTTTAACAAAATCTCATTGGCCTTCCACAAATCCAGCATGAACTTTCCATTGTCTTTATCTCGAAGAATCTGATTCCAGTTGTCTTTCGCAAATGCCTTTTTAAATTCCAGAGCAACTTCTTCCCCCACCTCATAACAGTCCCCGCAGATACTGGGTCCAATACAGACAAGTAAATCTTCTGCTTTGGTTCCAT
>SVDT01000193.1 GCA_015057775.1 Paenibacillaceae bacterium
AATCCTGCTCCGGTTCAGTCAGAGCATCGATAATCTCACGGGTGAGATACTGGGACGCAATCCCCCCTCCAGCACGCAGCAGCTGACCGGAATATTTACGCGCTGCTTTTGCTGCTGCCGCAAGCTGCAGGCCTCCGATCCAGCCTTCCGCATAATCATTTAACTGATAGAGTTCCTCTTCACTTCCCACCAGCTTCATCGTATCTTTTAAAAAAGCAATTCCTTCTTCCGTGGTCAGCTGCATTTGTTTTCCATCAATAAACATCAAGCGGCCGGATACTGCCATTGGTCCCAAATATACAGGCGGGTCTTCCCGTGACAGCATGAAAAAATGAAAATTAGAAGGCATTGCTTCAATGAAAAACTCAAAGGTTCTGACAAGGGCTTCATCACGAATACATTGAACATCATCCAGTACCATGTAATATTCCTCGTCTCCCCACAGCTGGTTAATCAGGGTGATCAGCAAATTCTCCATGTGTTTGGTATCCGGATTTGTTCTTAGCAGATTAAAAAGACTGCCCTCATCCTTCAAAAAAGGACTGACTGCTGCTGTAAAATAAAGCCAGAAGGAATACACATTGGTGTTGGAAGAATCCAGAGACAGCCAGCATACATTTTTCAGTTCCTTCTTCTGGATAAATGATGAGAGCAGGGTTGTTTTGCCGGTGCCGGCACCGCCGCTTAAAAATATTATACTCATATCCCCACACTTAGTAAGCTGTTCAAATAACCCCTGACGCACAATATAATTTTTCCTGGGTGCCGGTATTTTTAATTTTGTTGTAAGAAGTAATATGTCTGAGGAGTGCTCCATTGTTCATTCACCTGTCATGTATTTGTCCCTATTTATTTCTATCATTGTAATCCAGTTCATTCGCTTTGACAAGAAATGTCTCATTTTTAAACCCTTTTTATATATTTCCTCTGTAAGCAGACACAGGAAATCACAAATAAAACCATAGAAAAAGCAATTACATATACAATGCTAAAACTATGATGCCATGCCTCTCCCCGTTCTAAATATTCCACAAAATCCATCAGCTGCTTTTGAGGAAGTATTTTAATCACTGTATCCAACACAATGTTTCCTTTACTAAATAAATAAAAAGTTCCCGCAAGCATGGAAGATAAAACAATAATGGACCTTCCAAGCATGGATGCATTATCCGGTTTACTGATTAATGTATTTAATAGCAGGGCAAAAGAAATGCCAAAAAAGCCCATTACTAAAATCAGACCAGCATACTGTAAAAGGGTAAAACCTATGTTAAATCCCAAGAATTTTAATAAAACAAGCAACATATATTCGGGTAAAAACATGGACAGGCAGAAAATACAGTGAGCGGCCAGATAAGCGCTAAATGAAACCGGCGCTACTGTAATACGCCTCAATTGTCCCTGCTCTTTATCATCTGCAAAAGCAAACAGATTGGCAAAAACCTCCATCAAAAGAAACATCATCATAAATCCAATCATATTTGAACCGACCCCACGGGCATTTTTACGATCCTTAAGGACAGCATCGGGATTACGAAGCATTGTATCAACCATGTTTTTATAATCATCACTGCGAAGTGTTTCGATCTGATAATCACCATCTTTGCCAATTGTCACATAAGCATCATATTTCTTCTCTACCAAGGCAGAAACCGGCGGCTTTACTGCTGATACAACAATATCAAATTCTTTGGAATTGTAAGGTAATATCCCCTCAGATTTGTCCGTTACCAGAACTATATGGCCTCTCACCTGTTGTACATCTGTCAAATGAACAGCCAGAACCATGGAGGCAAGGGTGAATGCTGTTAATAAAATAAACATAGACAGGCGTGGGATTGTCCGCTCATAGATATTTTTTATAATCGTTAAAAAGGTTCTCATAAATAATCCTCCGTTCTGAAATAAAACCCGCATCCCAATGTCAGCAGGACAGAAAGCACCAACGCAGTAGTAAATACCGGCCAGAAATATCTCAGACTGTCATCACAGGATAAGGTAAAGAAGGCTTCATTAAGCCATCTCACAGGTGATATTTTTGTAATCAGGGACATCAGGCTTCCCATTCCATCAAGAGAGAAAAACGTACCTCCCAAAAAGCAAAGCAGATTAATTACTGTATTTAACAATGTACTGGTTGTTTCTTCACAATGGAACACACAGCAAAAAAAGATTCCAAAAGCAGATGCCACTAATTCTACCGGAGCCATTAAGAGAATAAAAAATACCGGATTACTTCCAAGGCTTACATGGAGAAGCGGGCACAAAATAAGCAGCAGCATTGTATGCAGAATATAATTAAAAAGAAAGGAGGCTGCCAACTTAGAAAAATAAACAAAGAAGCTTCCAACAGGGGAATAAATAATACGAAGGTTAGCCCTTTTGATATCCCGTTCCATAAAACAGTTAGAGGCGGTCATCGCCCCATTTAACATTCCATATACAATAAGAGAAACTGTATAATACTGATATGCGGTGTTACTGTCAGCATAATCCCCTCCGCATAAATAACCCAGAATCAATATTAACAAACCTGCAAATGCAGTATTATACCCTACCAAAACCGGGTTTTTAAATAAATTGACCAGATCCATTTTTAAAATTACCATAAAACGACGCATAAATATCTCCCTTTCTCAGTCACGCAGTTTGCGTCCTGTCAGCTTTAAGAAAACTGTCTCAAGACTTGCTGCTTCGCTTGTAATATTGCGTATTTTTTCGCCATGATCACTTAACAAGGCGATGATCCGGTCAAGATTTTCCACCCCTTTCAGAGACGTGATTTCAAAGGTATTACCATCTATTTTTACAGATTTAACACCTTCCACAGCAAAAAACTCATCATGCCCAATTGTCCCATTTTCCTCAACTTCTATGATATACCTTTTTTCGTTCTCAATATCCTCTTTCAGACTCTCTTTGGTTCCTTCTGCCAGAATTGTTCCATGATCCATTATGATAATACGGGACGAGATTACTTCCACTTCTTCCATGTAATGAGTCGTATAAATAACTGTCATTCCCTGATTCTGAAGCTTTTTAATGGAGGAAAGAATATGATTTCGGCTTTGGGGATCGATTCCAACTGTAGGCTCATCCATAATCACCAGTTCCGGGTGGTGGGCAATGGCACATGCAATATTAAGCCGCCGCTTCATTCCGCCTGAAAAGGTCTTAACTTTATCCTTTCTGCGGTCTTGTAATCCAGCAAAGATAAGTGCCTCCTCTACCGCGTCATCCAGTCGGCTGCCGTAAAGTCCATAAAGAGAAGCAAAAAACCTCAAATTGCTTTCTGCGCTTAACTCTTCGTAAAGGGCTATATCCTGTGGTACAATTCCAATCGACTGTTTGTAGCTGCGCAGTCTTTCACTGATTTTATTACCTTTGAAGCAAATCTCCCCTTCGTCACTTCCTAGTACAGCGGTTAGAATATTAATGGTAGTACTTTTTCCCGCTCCGTTAGGTCCTAAAAAACACAGTACCTCTCCCTTTCGGATCTCAAAGCTGATTCCCTTCAGAACAATATTTTCTTTAAAACTCTTTTTTAAATTACTGACTGTCATTAGATTATCCATGGCAATTGTCTCCTTTTCGTTTACTATGGATATCATACGGTATTGCAGAAATAAAAAAATCAACCGTTTGGCTGATTGTAACGGTTGATTTATTTTTTATCTAATCCACATCATAAAAATTTGCTGGATTTTCTGTCATGATGTGAATTATTTCCTGCCTGCTTATTCCGTTGGCAGAACAATAAGGAATAAATTCGTCAAATATGGTTGTACAGGGATGAACAGCCATGGATTCTTTCCCCTCTGAATAGAAGTCGTAATCCTGGGATAGCAGTACCTTATGGCCGTAATTAAGTGAAATAATATAGTTCAGCAGTTCAAATTCCCAGGCACTTTTCCCCTTCCTTATGGTATCAATACCGATCCACATCCCTTTTTTTGCTGCCAGTTCCACCGTTTCCCTGTCTGCTTCGTGATCTGCGTGGGCCCAAAGAAATTTGTTATAGTCTGCATTAACCCCATCCAGTACCTGTATCACTTCATGAACCATTTCTGCCTCTATGATATGGCAATGCACAGGGATACCTGTCTCTTTGCTGGCTCTCACCGCCGCAATCAGCATAGCCTTATCTACGCCTGACAGTCTGCCCTTGTCAAGCAGCAGTTTGATATGTCCCGGCCGAATAACAATGCCATCAATTGTGTCCAGACCTTCTTTAAAATCCTTTATCCAGCGGTTTGCCAGCTGTTCTTCAAAATGATCGGGAAATACGTCGTAAAGCTGTTTTGTCATGTTCCAGCCAGTGCAGGCAATGATATGCAGATCTGTCTGTTCTGATAAAGCTTTTAACATTCTGACGTTTTGCCCACCCATTGGAGGCGACGCTTCTACTATACTCTTTCCGCCTCTTTCCTTTATATCAAGCATGACCGGTATAATATAGTTCATGTCGGACTCCAGGTTTTTCAACTGATACTTTTTGTCAAAATACATGCTGTTTGCTATATATTCATCTGTCTCCCACTTAATATGCTCATGGCCTAACGTAATTCCAAGTTCTTCTTTATGAATAGTTCCTCTCACCGTATAAATCATATGGATTCCTCCCACTTGCCTGTATTGGCATTTTTTAATAACATCAGCATAACAAATAAACTCTGACATAAGAATGTCAGAGTTTAGAGTGTAATTTATTTTTATATCTGCGTTAATTCTTTAAATTTGCTGAAATAAATTCTTTTGCCAGTTCAGCTATTTTATCCGCATTCGTCCAGTGCAGATAATGCTCCCCCGCAAGCGTTTCAACTTTTTGGATGGAAGGGTTGGTTATTAACTGTTGGTGAAGGGGTAACCAGTAATTATCGGTATCTACTGAATCCTTAGCTAAAATTGCAAGAACAGGGAGATTATCGGGATATTTCACATCATATAATTCTTCTGTATTTTTATTTACCGTGTTAAATTCATTGATTACTGATTTATTCAGACTGTTCCATGCTGTAGCCATTTTTTTAACCTTAATCTGCTCTTGCGTATAATTATTATTTTCGTTCTTACTATCCCAGGCATCCGGCAAAAGATATGAGACATCTCTTATGATCCCCAATGTGTTAAGCAACGTTAAGCCGTGAGACATATCAGGATCTTTACTGATTTTTGTCTGATTGGGCACTGATTCATCAATTCCGATGATTGCTTCCACTTCATCCGGGTATTTCATTGCATAATACAGGGAATATACCCCGGATATTGAATGAGGCATTAAAATATACGGTCCCTTTATTTCTAACTGGTTCAGTGCGGTTCGTATTTCATTTACTATATTTTCATTGGAGCGCTCTGCATTTGTTGTATCGCTGAAACCATAACCAAAGGACTCAAGAATAACAACTTTATAATCTGCACTTAATTGATCTGCCAGGGGCATGAAATCTGTTATTGGTGATGCGGTTCCTAAGCCGCTCAATAAAACAATTGTCTTCTCTCCCTGCCCGGTCACATATGCCTGCATTTGCTTTCCATTAATATCGATGGTTTTTCCGATTTTATATTTGTTTTTTTCCATTGACGTAAGAATTTTGTGAGCCAATGCTGAGATTATTAAAAGAACAACGATTATCACAAAGAACCAAAGTATTATTTTCCCGATTATTCTAATTACTTTTTTCATCTGCTAAGCTCCCTGGTGTTATAGTTTGATATTTCCCGGATAGTGTATTACTTAACTGTTTTATTTCTTCCAAAAATTCTTCCGGCTTTAAAGCGGTCACCTTTTCCGGATGGCATAATACCAGTTTACATATTTCATCCTTATAAGGAGTCCTGACAGTAAGATGTATTTTATTGTCTATGGATCGGGTCACGGCATTTTTAAGATATACATCATCCTTGATAATCCTGTATAGAGACGGATCTAACATCAGTTCATAAGTATTCCACCGAAACTTATCATGCTCTGCCACAGGCAATTCCCTGTTTATAAAATGATTTTTTTCATCCAGACATGTAACTGACTCAATCCGGTCAAGGCGGAATGTTCGCTTTTCTTTCCTCAAATGACAGTATCCACTGATATACCAGCCTCCATCTCCGAACTGTAGCTCTAAGGGAGAAAAACGCCTGATTTCTGTGTCATTCCGCTCTGGGTGGTAATAACTAATCTGCAAATCGCAGGATTTCCACAGTGCCTCTAATATTGGTTTTAAAACATCCTCCGCGTAACCCATGGGTATTATCCGCAATATGTCAAAATTTATGTGTGACAAGACCTGGGATGCCTTTTGTCTTTCTTCATCCGGTAAAACATTAAGCAGTTTGCTGCTTAGAAGGTTATAATCGGCTGCCATGTTTGGGATGCGAAATTCTTCTCCTGCTTTTAACACCATTAAAAGCATTAATATTTCCTGCTCACTCAGTTTAATGCTTGGCATAAAATAGGAGGAATCTATTTCGTACCCCCCTCCCAGTCCCTCATAGGAAATAATGGGAACACGAAGCTGACTGAGTGCATCAATATCTCTGTAAATAGTCCGCTCACTCACCTCAAAATAATCAGCCAGCTCTTTGGCCGTCATTTTTCTACGTATTCGTAACAAATGAATGATTCCATTCTGTCTTTCCGTTTTTTTCATTCCATTTACTCTCTATTCATTTTCATTTGATATACAATCAATATCATACCATTCCAATGAAATAATTGAAATAATTATTAAAAGATGGTATGCTACCAGAGGTAATCTCGAAAACTGTTATTAGAGGAAACAACATTAACAATACAGTGATGGGATGCCGCATATTACATGGAGGACCTACATGATAAAATTTGATAACCTGTCTTACTCATTTCCGCAGAAGGATTTATATCATAACATTTCGTTCACTTTAGAAGACGGCCAGCACTGCGCCTTTATAGGAACCAGCGGAAGCGGAAAAAGTACGCTGATTCATATCCTTATGGATCCTGATAAATATATGTTTGATGGAAAACTGGAGATATCCCCTAATTGCAGAATTGGATATGTAAGCCAGTTCTATGAGCGAGACGACGCAGAAGATATAACGGTTGCCCAATATATCGGTGCAGAATTTACAAAGCTGCAAAACGAAATAACATCCATCTGTACTGAGATGGAAACTTCATCAGACATTGATAATCTCCTGGAAAAATACCAGCAGGCTCTGGATGCATTCCAGGCAATTGACGGAGATAATTTTGAAACCAACATGAATAAGCAGTTAGGTCTGGCAGACCTTGGAAAGCTGGAAAATCTGCCTGTCTCCCAGCTCAGTGGCGGCGAGTTCAAGCTGGTCCAGGTAATCAAGGAGATGCTGACTCAGCCAAATTTAATTATTATGGATGAACCTGATGTCTTTCTTGATTTTGAGAATTTAAATTCTCTTAAAAACCTGATCAATTCACATAAGGGCACGATGCTGGTTATTACACATAACCGGTATTTATTAAATCATTGTTTTAACAAAATTATTCATCTGGAAAATAAACTGCTTCAGGAGTTTGACGGACGGTATATTGATTATAACTTCACTTTGCTGCAAAAGAAAATCGAATTACAGGAACTGGCTGTTGCTGACACAGAAGAAATCCAGAGAAATCAGATGATCATTAACAATTTAAGATCACTGGCTACCACGCATACAGAAGCGGCCAGAGGAAAATCATTAAAAGCGAGAAAGAAAATCCAGGAACGGTTAATCGCCCGAAGAATTCAGGCACCATTTGTGGAAATCAAACAGCCGGATATTCACTTCACCGTTGCCAATGAGCTGGAAGATACTATCGTATTAACTGTCAAAGACTACAGTGCGGCATTTGATGAAATGCTTTTAAACGATGTTAACTTTGAAATCAAATCCACAGATAAAGTTGCCCTGATCGGCCCCAACGGAACCGGGAAAACTACCTTACTTCGTGATATCTATAAAAA
>SVDT01000194.1 GCA_015057775.1 Paenibacillaceae bacterium
TGTAGTTTGTTTTCCCCCACCTAAATAGGTGGGGGACATCTTAAAGCTCGTTATAAATTAAATATTCCCAATAATTTATAAATAATCTTGTTTTTAATAATATTTAGGGTTTTTATTGTTTATCTTTATTTTGTTTTGTGATAATATCTTTATATAGCGTACTTTTATTAGCTTTATGTAAAAAGAATTGATGGTGATTTCATATGACCAGTAAGATTTATGCATTAGTAGGACCTCATGCCTGTGGTAAGACTACGCTGATACACAAACTAATAGAAATGGGTGTTTACTGTATTCCAGTGCATACCACCAGGGTTCCAACTCCCCAGGATAAAAATAGGAAAACTACTATTTTTTTAAGTCAGTCAAACTTTATGCAAAAGGAATGGATTGTCAAAACAAATTACAAAGGTGACTATTATGGTCTTCTGAAGGATGATGTGCTAAATGCCCTAAACAGTCACCGTGTGTGTGTTACTTTTCTAAATTCCAATGGAGTAAAGCAGCTTAGCAAGATTTTTCCAAAGAATCTTGAGACCATATATATTATGGCTGATTATGTGACCCTGATAGATCGGATGTTAAAGATGGGCCATAACAATATAGATATGAAATATCATCTGGAATATGCAGAGAATAACGGTGAATTTGAAAATTGGAAAATAACAGATCATGTTATAAAAAATAATGGCAATGGTGAGAAATCCTTCAATCAGCTGATGGCAATTATGGGACTTACCGCCAATTTTACTCCTGATATGATTTCAAAAATGTAAAAAAATGACTTACTTTGAAATAATACTTCAAAGTAAGTCATTTTAATTTGTCCTTATTTTCCCATTGCAGCAGCCTGCTGACGCAACAGAGCAATTCTTTCACCAGTATCCGGATGAGTACTAAACAGACTGGTAAAGGTCTTTCTTGATCCGGAAAGCGGATTGATAATAAACATATGAGATGTGGCCGGAGTTGCCTGATCCATTGGTCGTGCATGCAAAGAATAATACTCTATCTTCTGCAGTGCATCAGCCAAAAAGTTTGGATTTCCACATATTTCACCGCCGGATTTATCAGCTTCATATTCTCTGGACCTTGATATTGCCATCTGAATAATCATAGCCGCTATTGGGGCTAAAATAATGGTAGCCAACAAACCAATGATATTTCCACCGTTATCTTCATCATCTGAGCTACCAAAAATCATTGACCATTGGGCAATATTGGCCAGCATGGAAATTACACCGGCAATAGCAGCTGCAACACAGGAAATCAATGTATCGCGATGCTTTATATGGGACAGCTCATGAGCCAGTACACCACTTAATTCCTGTGGTGACAATGCATTCATAATACCAGTTGTAACTGCTACCGCCGCATGGGACGGATTACGACCGGTGGCAAAAGCATTTGGTATAGCACTGTTTACAATGCACACCTTTGGCATAGGCAATTCAGCCCTAGCCGCTAATCCGGCCACCATACCATACAACTGTGGAGCTTCCTGCTCAGTTATTTCTCTGGCTCCATACATCTTCAACACCATAGTATCACTGAACCAGTAGGTAAAAAAGTTCATTCCCAAAGAAATCATCAGCATCAGCATGGCACCATGCCGTCCGCCAAAAGCACTGCCTATAGCAATCATAATACCCATTAACAGGGCCATCAATACTGTAGTTTTTAGGGTATTCATAATAATATTTCACCTCTTTAATATTGAACATCATATTTCAGACTACCACCTTCTCTATGGAAGGAAAGCCTTTATATAAAGAGATTATACACCTTTTTTATGAAAAATAAATTAAAAAACATCAAAAAATCAAATATCGAGATTTCTTACATATTTTGCGTGCTCCTCAATGAACTGCCGACGCGGTTCAACCTTGTCGCCCATGAGAATATTAAACAGCTCATCAGCTTCCTGGGCATCCTCCATATCAACCCGCAGCATGGTTCTGGTTTCAGGATCCATAGTAGTCTCCCACAGCTGCTCAGGATTCATCTCACCCAAACCCTTATATCGCTGAACATTGGTCCCGTCACTGCCAACTTCTTCCAGCTTAGCCTTTAGCTCTTCATCACTGTATGTATACCAGTGCTTCTTTCCTTTTCTAATCTGATAAAGAGGAGGCTGGGCAATATATACATGACCATGCTCAATCAATGGCTTCATATAGCGATAGAAGAAGGTCAGAAGCAAAGTACGGATATGAGCTCCATCTACATCTGCATCGGTCATGATAATAATTTTTCCATAACGGCGTTTGGACAAGTCAAACTCATCCCCAATACCGCTGCCAAAGGCAGTAATCATGGTACGAATTTCCGCATTACTGTAAATCTTGTCCAAACGGGCCTTTTCTACATTCAGTATTTTACCGCGAAGCGGCAAAATTGCCTGAAAACGGCGATCACGGCCCTGCTTGGCACTACCACCGGCTGAATCACCCTCTACGATATAAATCTCAGCCTGCTCCGGATCCTTTATTGAACAGTCAGCCAGTTTTCCTGGCAATGAACTTACTTCCAATGCGCTCTTTCTTCTGGTCAATTCTCTGGCCTTACGAGCTGCCTCACGGGCTCTTGAAGCCAATACAGCCTTCTCCAGTAACTCCTTGGTAATAGACGGATTTTCCTCGAAAAATTCGCTTAATCCCTCTGAAACAATTGATTCTACAATACCCTTGGCCTCAGAATTACCAAGCTTTGTCTTAGTCTGTCCTTCAAATTGTGGATTTCTAATTTTTAAACTTATTACGCAGGTAAGTCCTTCTCGAACATCCTCACCGGCTAAATTCTGCTGATTTTCCTTTATAATATTATTCCTTTTGGCAAAATCATTAGCAGCTCTGGTCAAAGCACTTTTAAAACCAGCCAGATGGGTACCGCCTTCTTCGGTATTTATATTATTTACAAAACTGCAAATCTTTTCCTGATAGGTATCGTTGTATTGCATGGCAATCTCAACAACAATATCATCCTTTTGACCGTTGAAATAAATCGGCTCCTTATTTATTTTTGTTTTTTTCCGGTTCAAATACTCCACATAGGAACGGATTCCCCCTTCAAAATGGAAGGATTCCTTATCACCGGTACGCTCATCACTAAGTGTAATCGTTATACCCTTATTCAGGAAGGATAATTCACGCAAACGGCGCTTCAAAACATCAAAGCTATACTCCGTAACGGTAAAAATTTCCTTATCAGGCATAAAATGAACCTTAGTGCCTACTATATCTGTATTACCAGTAATAGTCAAAGGAGAAGTTGTAACTCCCCGCTTAAAGGAAATATTGTGTATTTTCCCGTCACGACGCACTTCTACATCCATGTATTCGCTAAGAGCATTAACTACCGATACACCAACACCGTGAAGTCCACCAGATACCTTGTAGCCATCACCACCAAATTTTCCGCCGGCATGAAGAACAGTAAGAACAACCTCAACAGCTGGCTTACCGGTTTCATGAATATCCACCGGAATACCACGACCATTATCTACTACAGTTATACTATTATCCTGATGAATAGTAACTTCGATATTATCGCAATATCCAGCCAATGCTTCATCGATAGAGTTATCCACTACTTCATATACCAAATGATGAAGACCACGCTCTGAAGTACTGCCAATATACATACCAGGACGTTTTCTTACAGCTTCCAATCCTTCCAGTACCTGAATCTGGTCCGCACCATAATCACCATCCACGGCAGTAAGGTCATTATCCTCTTCTTCCCTATTTATTTTTACAACCTCACCATCAGAAAAAGTTATAACCTTATGCTCTTCCTCTGGAATCAAATTTTCATTTTCGTTAGCCATCAATAAATTCTCCTTAAAATGTAGTATTTATTTCTTATATTTCTTATATTTTTTTATATTATCTTTTCTGGCATATTTATAACCATCAATAAAATCATAACGGAATTTTTTTATGGTACTTTCCTTTAATTCATCAGTCACTTTTTCCGGCGGAACTGATTTATAAAGCATGGTCAATAATGACATTTCAAAACAATCAGTATTTTTTATGTTTATTTTTGCAGCTAATTTTTGCATCAAAATTATCCGCTCTTCATTTACTTCATCAGCATTGCAAGGAATTTCCTTTTCAATATCACAGTATCTGGCCCAAGGCATATCCATCAAAAATTTTCTGATGTCAGTAAGCCGTTCTATATTGGCCTTTCTTTTACATTCGTTGCATAATTCATCTTCCGGCTGGCATAAATTATTACATTTTTTACATTTATGCCAACTATTATCCAACCGGTATTTTTTGTATTTTTCATCATTAAGACGAACTTTAAAAATAACTTTTTTTAAATCATCATTTTTGACATTATTTAAATCATTTTTTATTTCTTCTATTTTTTTATCGCTTAAATTTATTTTATTTATTTCATATCCAATATTTATTGCAGGCGAATTATTTTCCTCAGTAATATTTACTGGTCTATTATTTGTAAAAACAATATCTTCAACCAAATATTCACCCATAAAACTATTTATTTTATTTTTTATTTCATCTTTCATATAGGACAGCTGATTAGCCCATATTGGATGAGAAGTATATAAAAATAATTTTTTAAATTCTATATTAACAGGTTTTACATTGGCAGAAATATGCTTTCCAACAATTTTAGGCCAATAATACAGTATCATATGGCTGAAAAAATCCTTTCCAACACTCATTTCTTTTATAGCCTTGGGAAAAATAATATTCATTTTTTCCAGCTTCCCATTTCGATGAGTTGCCATATTATCACCCGCCAATAATATCAACATTACCGTCATTAACTAAATAAAAAACTCCGGTATCCAACTCAGGAAAATAGGCTTGATCAGTAGCCGTAATTATAGTCTGGATATTTTCTTTTTTTATAAAATCCAATAGCTGCTGCCGCCGATCCCTATCCAGTTCACTCATAACATCATCGAGAAGCAGCACAGGATATTCACCTTTTTCAGAACGGATAAATTCCAGCTCAGAAAGCTTCATGGATAACACACCGGTACGCTGCTGTCCCTGTGACCCAAAAGACTTTAAATCTATACCGTTTACATAGATATTTATATCATCACGATGAGGGCCTATACTGGTAGATCCCTTAAAAATATCTTCATCTTTTACTTGCAGCAACGCTTCATTATACCATAAATTTAGATTTTCTTCTATCTTGTCCACAGGTTCATTCAAACCCTTTATAAAATAGCTTATAAAAAGATTTTCTTCGTTGGTGGAAATTCGCCGCTGCATAAGATTGGCCAGCATATTTAATTTTTTTACAGCCTCTATTCTTTTTTTTATAATTCGCGTACCGCATTCAACCAGCTGATCATCCCACATATCCAACATCGATTTATTAGCCCGATATTCTCTGATATTTTTTAAAAGGGTATTTCGTTGCTGTAAAAGTCGGTTATATTTTACCAAATCATCATAATAAGCCGGACTTGCCTGGGAAATTTCCACATCAAGAAATTTTCTTCGTCCGGCCGGAGCACCTTTTATTAAATTTAAATCCTCAGGTGAAAACAAAACAGCGTTAAAAATACCAATAAGGTCCTTTACCCTAATATTACTGCCATTATGAATAATTCTTCTTCTTTTTTCCCGCTCAAAAATAAATTCCAGCTTGTTATCTACCCCCATCCGCTGAAAATGAAGAGTTATGCTGCTGCCCGGCCGTCCCCACATAATCAAATCACTTTCATTATTGGTACGGAAGGAACTCCCCATAGAGGCATAACAAACCGACTCAAGAATATTTGTCTTACCTTGAGCATTTTTCCCAATCAATATATTCGTACAATCATAAAAATCCAAATTTAATTCCGAATAGTTGCGGTAGCCTACCAGCTTCAAATTATTGAGCTTCACGGCCTATCATTCTCCCTTGGTCACAACCTGCCAGGAACCTATATCAGTAATTTTAACCACATCGCCATTTTTCAGTTTTTTACGACGAGCAGTTTCCAAAACATCATTCACAAATATAAGCTCATCTTCCAGCATCATTTTTACCTGACCGCCTGATTCAACAGCACCAGCCCATTTTAAAAACTGATCCAGCTGTATTGTATCAGTATTTATTTCAACTTTTTCCATATAATTTTTTACCTCTGATTAAATATCATTATTACGAACCGGGGTAATAACATATGTAAATGAGTCATCGTCCATCATCCGAATAGCTGCCGGACGCAAGGTATCATTCAGACAGATATAAAATTCCTTGGTATCAATTATTTTCAAAGCATCGTAAATAAAATCTACATTAAAGGATATGGTTATATCCTCTCCATCTATTTCGGCAGTCATAGTCTCATCTGCCTGACCTATTTCAGGATTATTGGAAGTAATTCTTACCATACCTGCACCAAATTCCATCTTGGCTATTTTATATTCATTTGTACGGGAAATCAAAGCTATTCTATCTACCACAGAACGGAATTCTTCGGTATTTACCTTTATTCTGGTCTTAAATGAGCTCGGAATGACCTTGTTGTAGTCAGGGAACTGTCCATCTATAATTCTGGAAGCTATATAGGTGTTGTCCAGCTCAAAGCTTACCTGATTGGAATTATATTTGATATTTACTTCTCTAGGAGTATCAGAATTCAACAACCGCTGCAATTCATTGAGAATTTTTGCCGGGATAATCATATTTCGTTTCCCTTCAACTCCTTCAATGTTCTTTGAATTTACAGCCAATCGTTTGATATCAGTTGCAACCATAGTAACCAATGAATCATTTATTTCCAAAAGACAGCCGGTAAATACTGGTCGTGCCTCCTCAGTTGAACAAGCAAAGGTAGTGCGATAAATCAATTCATGAAGCACATTATCCATTATCTTGAAGTTAAAATCACCGTTTATGCGGTTGATAATAGGAAAATCTTCTGCTGACATACTATGTAGAGTGAAATTAGCTTTATTTGATCTTATGTGTGCATTTTTATCCTGGGAATTGAATTCTATTTCAACATTTACACCGGGAAGCTTCTTTACCACTTCCTGTAAATATTTGCCGGGAAGTACAATCTGACCAGGTTCTTCTATTTGAGCCGGAATTTGAGCAATGATACCTACTTCATAATCAGTTGCCTGTAATTCCAGAATATCGTTTTCTGCTTTAATATATATACCTGAAAGAATTGGGTTTTGATTTTTAACGGAAACTGCTTTTGATACAGTCTGAATTGATTGGGTCAAATCTGTTTTTGCGCACTTAAATTTCATGTTATGCACCCCTTATTGTATTATGATTATTAAATATTAAAAATTAGTAGCCGTAGTAGTAGGGCCTGTGGAAATGTGGATAAGCTGCTTTAAGTCAGTAATAGCAAAAAAAATAGTGTTTATAAAAAGTTGATAAAACAGGGAAGGATATCCACAAAAAACACAGAATAATCCTTCCCTCAAAATTATGTACATTTCTTCTACAGGGAATTTACAACCTTATCCACATAAAAAATTGGATAAAATATCGCCAGAAAAATAAAAAGGATTTTTAAATTCTCTTTATTTTATTGACCAGTTCCTGAAGAGTATTATCAAGTTTTATATTTTTTGCTTTTTCTTCACTTATCTTGTTATGGGCGTGAATAACTGTGGTATGATCCCGACCGCCGAAAAATTCGCCGATCTGCGGTAGGGAAGTATCCGTAAGCTCCCGGCAAAGGTACATAGCAATTTGCCGTGGAAAAGCCAAGGCTTTGGTACGCTTGCTGGAATTTAGGTCGTCTACCTTAAGGTTATAGTAAGAAGCCACTACTTCTTGAATAACATCCATGGTTATTTCCTTGGAATGACTTTCAGGGTAAACATCTTTTAAGGCATCAGCAACCAGATCAGTGGTGATATTTTCACCAATCAAATCAGCATAAGCAACTACTCTGGTAAGACCACCCTCCAG
>SVDT01000195.1 GCA_015057775.1 Paenibacillaceae bacterium
AAAAAATATTAGATCCTGCAAAGCCAATTGCTGACAGAATAAAAAACAGAATTAAAAGCTGCCATTGCCCGCTGGAAGGAGGGATAAACGCCAGTGATGCAGTTGACAGGACTCCCAGACAGGTGAAGAATACAAAAAAACGCTTCTTTTTGTCCTTATAATCGGCTGCAGCGCCTAAAATGGGACTTAAAGCCGCAACCAGGATACTGGCAATGGAGTTAAAATATCCCAGATCCATGCTGCGTTTCACATTATCAAACATTCCGAACATAATCGGCAGCAGCGCGGTTGTTACAGCCATGGAATAAGCTGAATTACCGCAGTCAACCAGTATCCATGATTTCTCTTCCCTGCTTAAATTCATGATTGAATCCTCCTGTTACTGGTCCACGCCTCCCTGCACTCTCCCTACAATTCCACCTTCCAGCATTACTTTAATGCCTCTTGGATGATTGGGAGAATTGGTCAGTATTCTCTGGACCACACCCTCTGTGAGTTTGCCTGTTCTCTGATCCTGTTTTTGCACCACCATAACGCGGTCCCCAATTTTAATGTTTTTTCTTACTGTTCCGTCCATTTCATTCCTTTCATTCTCTAAATACGCCGGTACTCCCCACACCTTAATATTTAATATTTACATAATTATTATAAATCAATCAATACTAACAGAAACTGAATAATCCTGAGAGGAGATAAAGTATGGATTACAGCTTAATATGGAAAACAATTATTATATTTTTTGCAGGTAAACTTATTCTGCGATTGGGGGGCCGTAAATCAATCTCGCAGATGACAATTACGCAAACCATTGTCATGGTTGGCATTGGCTCCCTTTTAATCCAACCGATCGCTGAAAAAGGAATCTGGGGCACACTGCTGATTGCATTTCTATTCACTATGCTTATGGTATTGTCGGAGTATCTGGAAATAAAGTTTGATCTCCTTGAATCTCTCTTTTCGGGCAAAGCAGTGGTTGTCATAGAAAATGGAGAGATTATTTTGAAAAATCTAAAAAAATTACGGCTTACAGTTGACCGACTGGAAACTCGTCTGCGCCAAAACGGTGTGAGTTCAATAAAAGATGTAAAAACAGCTACCATAGAGGTAAGCGGCCAAATAGGCTATGAACTAAAAGATGATAAAAAACCGCTGACAAAAGAAGATTTTATTACCATAATGGCGGAAATATCACAGCATAATCAATTAATGGCAGGTTACCAGAAGACACAAAAAAGCAATTCAGACAGTATATTCCAGGAGGTTATTCTTAAAAACAAAGAAGGGAAAAACGAGCCTTAGTTTTTTAAATTCTAACGTAATTAAGTATTACTTCCTTTTCTGCTGCTACCTTTAAAACCAGATTTTTCCGCTCCTCTCCAAACGTAAACGTAAGCTTTGTATTTAATGGTGTCTCATAATGCCAGATACAGGCTTTAAACTCATCCTGTTTCCACTCTCCGTAGCAGACAGCCCTGTAAAAGGATTGGTTTTCCCAGAATGGCTTAGCAGTCTCCACCCATTTTTTCTCTATGAAACGGATCACATATAAGGGCTGCGAGTTTTCACCGTTATAAAGAGCAAGCAGACATTCACCGTTTTCGAAATCAAATCTTATCTTTTTTATATTAAGCTCTATCTCTACTTCCGAATCAGAAGAAAGCTGGTAGGAAGCCCGGAATACAGGATAAGGATCTGCATTTTCATTCACCTTCAGATGTGTCTGGTTTGCCCCAAACTCAACCAGTTTACTGTAATCATCACTTTGGGGCAGAACCCCTTCCCCTCCAAGTGCCGGAAGAAGGTCACTCCAGATCAATTTCATAAATTTACCCATGTCTGCATTACTTGTTACAGCGATAACGCAGTTATATTCAGGCATAACGATACAGTATTGTCCATACATACCATCTCCGCGGTACACTCCTTCGGGGACACATCTCCAGAACTGGTATCCATAACCCTGAGCCCAGTCATTATCAGCTTCGTCGCCGTTGTTAATCTGTTTGGATGTTGCCTCCTCTATCCATGCTGCAGGTACCAGCTGCCGCCCATTGTATTCACCTTTTTGCAGAAGCATCTGTCCAAACACGGCGATATCCTCTGTTTTGATATTCAACCCAAAGCCGCCAAAACTGATCCCTAAATTATCTTCCTCCCAGACCGGATCAATTCCCAGCGGCTCAAACAGCCTGGGCATAAGATAGTCCACAAGCTTCTGCCCGGTTAATCTTGTGATAATTGCAGAACACATATAGGTAGCCATGGTATTATAAAAAAATGCGCTTCCAGGCTCATTCTTCACATGGGAGCTTAAGAATCCCAGAATGTTATTAAAGTTCTCATCATCCCAGTTCCAGTTCTCATATGTCATTCCCGTTCCCATTGTGAGGAGATTTTTTACCGTCATTTTTTTAATTTTCTCGTCAGTCTTTTCCCCCAGTTCTTTCATTTCAGCTGCAAAAATATCAGCAATCAGCGTATCTGTTGTTAACAGACCCTCGTCTACTGCCAGTCCAATTGCGATTGAAGTAAAGCTTTTGCTTAAGGAAAACAACTGATGTCTGTACTGGGGCGCATACGGCTTCCACCAGCAATCAGCAATATTTTTACCGTTCTTAAGCAGCATAAATGAATGAAGCTCAAATCCCTGTTCGTTTACCTTGTTTAAAAAATCCAGTATCGCCAGGGATGAGACTCCCTGTGATTCTGGTGTCGCTTTTTCAAGTCTCATACACTACCTCCCAATTTATAATCATATCTATTTGCATTTAACATCATTGTATGACAAATTGTAAGATAATACAATTAAATCATTGCTAAACTGGAGCCAAAATGCGTTAAGTCCCTGCATAAGTCTTCTCTATCATTTATGAAACCGCTACGCAAATCAGTAACAACAGGGACCTCTTTTACATCAAAATCCAGAGTTCTAAACATTTGGCTGGTATAATTTATATAGGGCTTAAATAAATCTGCATCGGGGTTTCCCTGGTTAAAGGAAAGAACCATTTGTTTCTTAACAGTATTGTCTTTAAAGAATGGAGAGAACCGTGGTGAAAAACGTGCAAACAGCCTGTCTGTGAATATCTTTCCCTGAGCGCTCATCTGACCCATATAGATTGGCAAACCTAAAATGATAACATCTGTAGATTCCAATGTATCATAAATTTTCTGCATATCATCGTTGATCACGCAGCCCTGATCCCCCTTATGGCAAGCCCAACAGCCCCTGCACGGTTTAATATCAAGGTCGCTGAAACTAAATGACTGGGTGTTGGCACCCTGTTCCCTTGCTCCTTCCAGCAATTTGTTTACTATAAAAGCAGTATTGCCTTCTCTTCGCTGACTTGCGATAATTCCAATTATATTCATTTGTCTTCCTCCTCTTGAGTTTGTAATATATTTTTTTATTTTTTTGTGTCCCGGGACCCATATTGGTATGATAATACTTTTTTGAGTCTTTGTCAACAATAATTGCATTGCAAAAAGCAGCCCACTCTTTCAGAATTTGGGCTGCCTCTCCATCTGTTATAATTTATCACACCAACCAGACGTAATATCTACACCCAGCTTTTTTATCTCTGCATCTAAATGTTGATTAAACTTTTTCGCAAAACCAAGCATACTATCATACTGTTCTTCTGTTATTCCATCAAATACAATTTTATCCCGCTCTTTATATTCTTTATGCAACTCCTCATGAACTTTGTATATCTTATCTCCCTGTTTTGTAAGTCTAAAATATACCTCTTTCCTGTTTTCTGGTTTCTGATAACTTTCAATAAGGCCTTTCCCAATGAGCTTCTTTGTCAGCTTACTGATCGCGCTTCTTGTCATATAAAACGACTCAGCAAGTTTTGTGACATTGGAATCTTCGTTTTCACCAATGTATTCGATACAATGTACTTCTGAAGGATTATACTCCTTAAGCCTTGTTTTCATTTTAAAGCTGTCAAGCCACATCTTCTTATTAAATAAATCCCAAAGTTCTGACATGACCTGTTCTTCTTTCTTCACGGTCTGCCCTCCGATTTCTCTAATTTTCCCGATTGTCATAGGGAATTATCACCTTTTCATATTGATACTGCCCTGCCTCCACAGTCATTCGGCTCATCGTGATCTCTAAATGAAAGCGCCGCTTACCGCAGCTGCCAGGATTAAGATACAATATTCCATCTATAACTTCAGAGGAGTATTTGTGAGAATGCCCATAGATCACTACATCCACGTCCGGCAAGCGTTTGGGAACATCTTTCCTGTTATGAACAATAAAAAATCTCACACCTTCAATGGTGACAGCAATACTGGCGGGCAGATCTTTGGCCCAATCCATGTCGTTATTGCCCCGCACCATATAAGTCTCCCCTGACTGCCGCACATAGTCAGCGATGTAAGGGGTGTTAATGTCTCCTGCGTGTATGATACAATCTGCTGCATCCAGTTCAGCCATGACCTGCTCTCTCAGAAGACCATGGGTATCTGATATGATTGCAATATGTTTCATTGGTTTCACTCACCTCATCAGACCAGCAAAGCGTGTTATATTCTCCTCAGCGATTCGAGACTGACTCTGATCAGAGCCAGTTATCTTTTTCATGATAAATTTCTCTATGAAATTCATTTTGTCATAATTGCATTCCCCGCCAAAAAATCCCTTTGCGGCGGCGGTAGCCAATAGTTCCTTTGGAAAAGAGGATTCAAGCTGCTTTTGTGCATCATCTTCTTTTGCCATTCCGCAGATAAAGAACCCTGTTTTTTTATCTTTCAGGGTGTTTTGATTGTCTGAACAGAAACTCATAACTGGCTTTCTGATTTTCCCGGCATAGATTGAACCGCCAATGATGACTTTATCATATTTTGTCAGATCGGGGTGATTGCTTCTTAAATCACAGATATCCACCTTTCCCTCAAGCTTTTTCCCAAGAATCTCTGCGCACGTTTTCGTAAATCCGTATTTAGATGCAAATGCGATTAATGTACTCATATTAATACCTCCCATAGATTTATTTCGTCAGCATGTTTCATTTACTTTCATTCTTCCCTTCCTCTTTGGATACCGCCGTCAGGCCTTTCATTGTAAATTCTATGAGATAATCCAATACCTGAGGAAAATACGGAAGGCCGATTTCCTCTTTATGGGTCTCAACTGTAATGATTGCTGTGAATATAGCCATGATCATTTCACTGTCAATATCATTCCTCAGCCTTCCGTCCGCCTGCCATTTTTTAATGACATGAAAAAGATCCTGATACATGAAGTCAAGGCGATTAAGCCCCTTCTGTTCGCGGAAATACTGCTCCATTTTGTAAGACACGTCCTTATTATACCACTCTTTCAGGATTGGATTTGACTTCATGCCTTTTAGATTTATTAACATCAATTCTTTAACCAGACTTAGCGGTTCCTGATCCATGTCGATTGATTTCAGTATTTTTTTCTTCAGCTTTTCGTTTTCTTCCAGATATATTACCATGAAAAGCTCCTCTTTTGAGGTATAGTAATTATAAAATGTACCTGTTCCAATATTTGCAGCTTTCGTAATATCTGACACACTGGTATCCTTAAACCCATTCCGGCTGAACAGTTCCTTTCCACATTTAAATAATATTGTTTTCGTATCTTTCAATGTGTAGTCCTCCAACATATTTTATATATCAGACATCGACAAATTCCTACTTCTGCTTCGCCAGCCGATGTCCTGTCAAATCAAAAATCCACCCCATCAGCTTTTTAAACGGTTTTAAGGTAACATCGTAATAATAATCCGATTCAAACCATCCCTTTGACTTGTAATACCGATAGTCATAATATTCATCGCTAAGCATATCCTTCATTCTTGTTCTTGAAATTCGAAACATCATCAAGCGGAACAAAGACGGGGACTGAGCCCCTTGACGCATAAGCACACGATAAAACCTTGCAGCAGCCTTTTTTATTTCCAGTGAGTTATTTTCCTGTGCAGATTTTGTCTTCGGCTCCAGGGTATTTAATACACAGCCTTTTGTAACACGATACCCCAAATTTTCTCCCATATCGCCAAGATACTTGATAATAGAGTTTCCCCCGAACATACCCTGAGTAACAATAGATGTAAACGCTTTTCCAAAAAAGCACGGCCGATGTAATAAAAATGCTGTCCGGTCCAATAAATTTTTCATGGGTGCTGAGACATGAAAGGAATAATTAGGGGTGGCAAATATAACACCGTCTGAATTATTCATCTTATCAATCAGCAAATCCCGATCGTCCAGTAAGGGACAGAGTTCTTCTCCTTTATTGAAACACAGCTTGCAGCCCCTGCAAAACTCAATTCGATAATCCTTTAAGAAAACATATTCAAACTCAATTTCAGGATACGATTTTAAATTACTCTCAAATTCACGAACTGCTTCGTATGTTGCCTTCTTCTGGGCACTTCCTATAAAAGCGGTGACTTTTTTCATTTAATACCTTTCTGCAAAAGCGCTATTATGTGAATGAATTAAATATTATTCATTCACATAATAGCGCTTTTTTAGTTACACGTCAAGTACAAAGTAGTGATGTTCAATCTGCAGGATAAACTGCACCTCCCAGGTTTTCATCTATGAGACTGTTTGTTTTCGTATAATAATGTATCAATCTTTTTTTGAAATTCTTCTAATTTTAAATGTGAATGGTAGTCATATATTGCATACCCCATACTAAAGTCGATTTTATAGGGCAGATTGCTGACGGCATTATATCTTTTCGTGCTTTCATTCACTCTGCGTATAATCTCTTCCAGATCAGCTCTGTCAGATGTCTCCAAAACAATACAAAACTCATCCCCGCCATAGCGGGCAATAAAATCATTGGAACTGATACAGTTTTTAAGAATTGTTGAAATATTCTGCAATGCCCTGTCACCTTCGTCATGACCATAGTTATCGTTAATATTTTTAAAGTTATCCAAATCTATCATAATAGCCGAAAAAGTCTTTTCTCCGGTACTTTCACTGATTTTTTTCATTAAATGGAGATCAAGCATCTTGCGGTTGTTAACCCCGGTAAGATAATCTATATAAATATCCCGATTTTGAATATTTATAAAAATTACCAGCTGGGATAATACAACACTATTGAGCATCAGTGATACCCCATAAAAGAATACTTGTAAAATGATACACATAAGAGGAGGTACACAAAAAAACATAAGTGAAAAAAAATGTTTTTTCTTGATTTTCCTGGAATTAGCGATAATTATAATTAATGCAATTAGAATCAAGACAACGGTAAAGGACCCCGCAAGAAGAAAAAAGGGACCTCTATGGTAAATATTATTGGAATCAATATAATAATACCAGCCATAAAATTGCGATAATACTACCAAAGCTGCATTAACAGCATTATAAACAAATAGAGGAAATACTAACCGTCTTGTTTTTTTCTCATCCTGAAATATATTGACATGGACATATAGTAACCAAAGGGAGGGTAGTATTGGATTCAGGAAGAAAACCAGGAAATTTCCCAAATAATTTATTACTGCATACATTGTATCTGACTTACCATCAAATCTGCTGAATATATCTACAACCAGCATAAAAATGGTGATTTTCAGCATCATCGTATAAAGCTTATACTGCAAAGATTCTTTTTCTTTCTCTCTGGAAGAATGATAGCAGATTACAACCAGCAATGATACCGAATAAATATTTAATATTATAACGTTCACTAACCCCATGCTCTACCTCTTATTTAAGCAGCCATTTAGCGATTTCTGCGATCAAAGTCAGCGGAAGCTGCTTTTCATAAGGCAGCTGTATTGCGCCTTTACTTGTTTTGTATTCTGTCAGCCGATTTGCGAAATGCACCATTGCAGCCTCACCGGGATATACCCCTATATGTTTTTTAAATGCGGCAAAATGAATGATGTTATGTCCGTTCCAGTAAGTCGGCATCTTCC
>SVDT01000196.1 GCA_015057775.1 Paenibacillaceae bacterium
GATTCTCTCACATTCTCCGGATCAACAGCTGCTGTCTCCTCACTGACTTCTGAAGCTTTTGTTGCCTCACCATTTTCTTTGACAGCAACTATCGGTGCATTGTGGCGAATAATAGAAGCCACTGGCTCAGAGACTTTGCTCTCAGGAACCGTAATCTCTTCCGGCTCAGCTGCTTCTTTGACTGTTTCCTCTGCCGGAGACTCAGTCTGGCTTTCTGCCGGATCAGCTATGGTCTCCTCTGGCAGTTGTGCCGGGATTTCCGGTGGCGCTATTGTGGTTTCCTCCGGTGCTGATGTGACCTTCTCCGGTGCTGATACAGTCTCTTCTGCTGCCGTAGTTTCCTTTACAGGTGCAGTCTCAACTACTTTCCCAGCCTCTGCAGGAGTCGCTGTTTCCGGAACCTTTGTTTCTCCCGTTACAGTTGGTTGTTCTGGCTTTGTAACAACATTTACTTCCTCTTTACCAAATGCTGATTCATAACTCCTTACCGTAATGCGGTTGGTCTTTTTTACCTTTTCCGCGCCGTCATCCATCCTGGTAATTTCTGTGGAACAGCTAATGGTATTTTCTCCGTTATTTACGTACAAGAAAACAATTTCTTCATCGCCGGTTACCATATACATGTCATCAGCATTTTCCGGTATGCGGACAAACACACGTAACTGTGCATCCACACCTTCCCCCTCAAGTTCAGGAAAGGCTTCGTAAATCTTACCTTTTCCAAAAAAGAGTTCCTTAAATTCCGCAATTTTACCATTAGTGAAATCCAGATCCTCTGCTGTCACCTCATCCCCATTGACAATCGCGTCTTCAATGGCTTTAATAAGCTGCGATCCCCCCATTGAGAAAGTAACGGACTCCGATGAACTGGCTGCATACACCTGATTTGTGTCTGCACCTACATTGGCCAGAATCATGGCCGCAGCAAGCAAAAATGCCAGTACTCGTTTTTGAAAACAGTATAATGTCCGTGACGGTACCCTAGATCTTTTTCTTTTTTTCATACATACACATTTCTCCTCTCATAATATTTTCCCATAATAAGGATAAAATGCCGCGTTACTGCATAAGTATATGAAACGGCATTTTTCCATTGTGGTATGTTCTAAAAAACATATTTTGTAATATTATATGATAGGAATGTCAAATTTAATCCAACTTTGTACAAGGAATGCTAAATAATGCTATATTTTCCATGTACTTTTTATTTGTCTGCATTGTTAAGGGTATGGGTTCATAAAAAAGGATAAGACAGATCCCAAAACCCTCCCCTGGAATAGTTTTGACAATGGTAACAAATGATTTGCTTGTATCCATTTCATCTCTATGGTAAACTTTTTAAGAAGTGAATTTTTATAACAAGAAGGTGGAAAAGATAAAGAAGTCAACTATGATAGCAAATTTTTGTAATCCTATTGAAACCGTCTGGAACATTGTTACTGACAATACAGCGTATGCCTGGCGTAGTGATGTAGTAAGAATAGAAGTATCTGATGATGGCAATAACTTTACTGAATTTACGAAAGGTGGATTTGAAACTCAGTTTACCATTACGTTGAAAAATCCATATGAACGCTATGAATTTGATATGAAAAACAAGAATATGAACGGACATTGGACTGGGATTTTTTCAAAAGACGGATCTGGCACAAAGATTGAATTTACAGAAGAAATTGAAGTCTCAAATCCCATTATGAATTTATTTGTAAAGTCATATCTTAAAAAACAACAAGAAACCTATGTTATAGATTTGAGAAAATCATTGGGCGAATAAAATGAAAACGTCCTCCCAGTCAAACGGGAGGACGCTCTTTCAATTTGTTACATCTGTAAAGACACGGCTCATTACCATATCCTTTATTCCATCTTTATCCACTTCCAAAGCTGCTGCCAGCTCACCATATAACAGATCCTCTGCCTTATTAAAATAGAAATCATCCTTTGCAGTGTTCTTTTTGCCTTCTGCAAGTCTCTTTCTTTTTTTCAAATACAGTGTCTTTACAATCTGCATCCAGCCGGCACATTCACATTTTAGCATGATGGCTTTAAAAATGCATTCCCGTTCTCTTTCATCCAACACCCAGATTGCTTCAATGCTGGGGATCTGATCGATGAGATCCATTGCTTCCTCCCTGGTAGCAGCGGCTCTGATAGCTGTTTTTCGGTTATCAACAGGTGTGTAAACGGCACTTTGGTGCTCCTCGTAAAGAGGCTTCAAGGTGTAATAGGTCCTCTCCTCATCTGCCTCATACATACGCAGATTCCCGATTTCCTTTACCTCACAGATCCCATGGCTGCCGAATACTACTAAATCATTTACCTGAAACATCATTCATTCCTCCTGTCAGAATACCAACACACTGTTACAATAAAAATTCAAACGCTATACTACTAGTGTAACACTTTTTCAAGTATTTTGTCAGTGTTTTTTGAATTTACCCCTATTTTTGTGAAATATAACCAAGGGTACCCCCTGCGTTATTTGTGCATTTCACTAATTTATCAGAAAATAAGCACCCAAAACTGTCTGTATTTTTTTACTGTCAGATAGTTTTGGGTGCTCCTCTTATTCACGATTCTCTATTTCTTCTGGGCTGCCAGCTTTACAGCTGCACTTGCTCCCACGCGATGACATCCTGCCTCTATAAAGGCTCTTAGATCTTCCAGCGTCCGGACGCCGCCGGCTGCTTTAATCTTTACATCTGGTCCGATGTGCTTTTTAAATAACTCAATATCCTCCAAAGTCGCTCCGCCAGTTCCAAATCCGGTGGAAGTCTTGATATAATCGGCTCCAGCTGCAGTTACAGCCTTGCACATGGCAATCTTTTCTTCCTCTGTTAAATAGCATGCTTCAATAATCACCTTTAAAACCTGATCGCCTGCGGCTTTCTTCAGTTCAGCTATCTCTTCTTCTACCTTCTTATATTCACCATTTTTCACATCACTGATATTGACTACCATGTCAACTTCCACAGCTCCGTCTTCAATGGCCTTTTTCGTCTCCAAAACCTTGGATTCTGTTACGGAATATCCAAGAGGAAATCCGACTACGGTACAAATTGCAAGAGTAGGGAATTCCTTGTGTACCCGGCTGATATAGCAGGGGGGAATGCAGACAGTCGCTGTTTTATATTCTACCGCCTCCTTGCACAGTTCTTCAATATCTTCCCATGTGGCAAACGCCTTTAACTGGGTATGGTCTACATAACTTAACATTTCTAAATCGGTCATTGTTTTATCCTTTCTATCCTAACAGGTTCTTCACGCCTTCTCTGGTAACTCTGGCATAAATCAGAGGCTCCTCCTCCGGTTTTTTGTCGGCAATGGTAACTGCTTTTAAGAATTCCTCTTCAGCGGCATCAAATAATTCCTGAGTTGAGGTGTAGAGCACGGCAATGGTTTCGCCTTCCTCCACTTCCTGGCCCACCTTTTTCTTCAGAGCAATTCCAGCTGTATAATCAATAACGCTTTCCTTGGTCACTCTTCCTGCTCCCAGCATGGATGAAGCAATTCCGCACTGCTCCGTGTTCATATGCACCAGATATCCCTTCTTCACAGCCTTAACTTCTCTTTCATAAGGCGCTTTTGCAAAGAGAGAGGGATCCAAGATCACAGATGGATCTCCGCCCTGTGCCTTTACCATGGCTGCCAGTCGGTTTAAGGCACTTCCGTCCGCTATGGCTTTCTCTGCCAAGGCAAAACATTCTTCTGCGGTTCCCTTACCAGCCAGCCAGAGCATTCCGGAAGCCAGATTTAAGCATACCTCGGTCAGATCCTTTGGTCCTCTGCCCTTTAAGGTTTCTACTGCTTCTATTACCTCCAGGCTGTTGCCAATTAAATTGCCCAGGGGAATATCCATATTGGTAATAAGAGCCATGGTCTTCTTTCCTGCATGCTCTCCGATTGCCACCATCTTCTCTGCCAGAGTGACAGAGTCCTGAAGGGTCTTCATAAATGCACCGCTTCCGGTTTTTACATCAAGAAGGATACAGTCACTACCTGCTGCCAGCTTCTTGCTCATAATGGAGGCCGCTATCAGTGGAATGCTTTCCACGGTTGCAGTCACATCTCTGAGCGCGTACAGCTTTTTATCTCCAGGTGCCAGATTGCCAGACTGCCCGATGACAGACAAACCTGTGGTATTGACAACTTCGAAAAATTCTTCCTCAGTCAGTGTAGTTCTCATGCCTGGAATGGATTCCAGCTTATCCACAGTCCCGCCTGTATGGCCAAGTCCTCTGCCGGACATCTTCGCCACCTTAACGCCACAGGCCGCTACAATGGGAGCCACCACCAGAGTGGTTTTATCACCAACACCACCAGTGGAGTGCTTATCCACCTTGATTCCCTGAATGGGAGTTAGGTCCACCATATCGCCGGAATGAGCCACTGCATCCGTAAGGATTGCTGTTTCCGTATCGCTCATCCCTTTAAAATAAATTGCCATCAGCATGGCTGACATCTGATAGTCAGGGATCTCTCCCATTACATAGCCATCTATCATGGAACGGATTTCTTCCTCTGTCAGAGTTTCACCATTACGCTTTTTTGCAATTAAATCATACATCCTCATATTACTTAAAACCTCCCTCATTTTTTCAGTCGGAATTTAAATCCTTCTTTGTAAATCCCAGGGGAAGCAGTTCTTTTAATGTATAAATAACAGTCTCATCTTCTGCTGCCAGGATTATCTGGAATTCTTCCGGGTCACAAAATTCTGCCATTACCTGACGACAGACTCCGCAGGGAGCGCAGATGCCTCCCTTTTCCCCCTTTTTATTTCCTACAATGGCAATGGCATCAAATTCCGTCACGCCCTCAGATACTGCTTTAAAAAATGCCGTGCGCTCCGCACAGTTGGTGGGTGAAAAAGATGCATTCTCGATGTTGCACCCAAGGTACACAGTTCCGTTCTTAGCAAGAAGTGCAGCACCTACCATAAAACCGGAATAAGGAACATAAGCCCTTTTCTGTGCACGATAAGCTTCCTCTTTCAGCAGCCTGACCGTCGTATCATTCAGCTTCAATCAAACACCTCCTGTTATTTTGCTACTTCACCTAAAAAGCTGGTTCCGGCAATCTCACCCTTTAATCCGAACAAATCCAGTACCGTCGCTGCGATATCAGCAAAGGTATCTCTTGTTCCAATGGAAACTCCGGCTTTAATTCCCTGTCCGTATATTAACATAGGGGTATATTCTCTGGAATGATCGGTGCTTGGAGTTCCAGGATCACAGCCATGATCCGCCGTAATAATTAAAACGTCATCCGGTCTCATGGCTTCCATAAACTGGCCAAGCTGAACATCAAATTCAGTGGCTGCTCTTGCATAGCCCTTTACGTCGTTACGATGACCGTAAACCATATCAAAATCCACCAGATTGACAAAGCAAAGGCCATGGAAATCATCCTGCTGTGCTTTTAAGGTCTGAATCATACCATCGTTATTGTTAACAATGGAAGTGGTTTTCTGAATGCTTTTTCCCGCAAAAATATCGTAAATTTTTCCCACTCCGATGGTATCAAGACCTGCTTCATTCAGACAGTCAAGCATGGTTTTTGCTGGCGGAAGAAGGGAAAAGTCATGGCGGTGGGGCGTTCTTTTATAATCAGGATATTCGCCGGCAAAAGGTCTGGCAATCACTCTGCCTACACCGTGTTTTCCTGTTAAAATTTCTCTGGCGATCCTGCAGTAACGGTACAGTTCTTCCAACGGCACCACTTCCTCATGGGCAGCGATCTGAAATACACTGTCTGCAGAAGTATAAACAATTAAATCTCCTGTCTCTACATGCTGTTTTCCAAAATCCCGGATTACATCTGTGCCGGAATAAGGTTTATTACAGAGAATTCCTCTTCCTGTCTGCTTCTTAAATTCATCTAAAATCTCATCAGGGAAGCCTTCCGGATAGGTTGGAAGAGGCTCCTCGGAAATAATTCCTGCAATCTCCCAGTGGCCGATGGTGGTATCCTTACCCTGGGACCGCTCGGTCATTCTTCCATAGGAGCCTGCTGGTTCTTTCTCTTTCTCACCGGCTGTTACACCGTCAATATTAAACATACCAAGTTTTTTTAAGTTCGGCGTATCAAATTCCTCTGCTTTTGCGATTGATCCAAGGGTGTTGCTTCCCTCATCGTGGAACTTAGCCGCATCGGGAGCTTCGCCGATTCCGAAACTGTCCAGTACAATGATAAATACTCGTTTGGTTTCTGACATATTCATTCCTCCTGTTACGAAAAGGGATTGCTGTGCAATCCCTTTGTCACTACATCAAATTTTCTCAAAACGCTCTACATCTGTAACAAATATGGTAGCCCCGCCTAGTTCGACTGTCATGGGCATCATCATATATCCCGCCGAAACGGACGCGATATTCGGTGCAGGAACGTTGCATGTAATTTTCTGGCGCTTTCCGCAGGTATCCTTGATCAGATTAATGACTTCTTCTACCTGTCCGTCATCAGTACCGATCATCAATGTTGAGTTGCCTTTTTTTAAGAAACCGCCTGTTGTGGCAAGTTTTGTGACACTGAACTGGTGCTCATTCAGAACGTCGGTCACCCGGTTTCCATCATCGGAACTGACGATTGCATAAACAATTTTCATATCTAACACCTCGCTGTCTTATTTGGCAAAACTTCATCCATTCAGATACCATTATTATAAATCATAATCTCCAAAATAGAAACAGCTAATCATAAAATAAATGCCAATTTTCTGTTAAATTTTCAGTTTTTCCATCTTTTCTATCAGCTTTTTGTAAATTCGTTCTTTCATCCAGGGCTCATTTACCGCTTCCAGACAGTCATTTAATGAAAACCAGCCCACTTTACTGTTCTCGTCTTCTTTATTTCTGATCTCCTCCCTGTCATCACCTTTCAGTAAATAAGTCACGTTTAAATGCAGATGGGAAGGGACGTATAACCCCTTCTTTTCGTGACCATCTACGGTTAAAACTTCAAGAGAAAATATCTGGTCCATTACCGGTGTCACTGTTTTAATTCCTGTTTCTTCCCTGGCTTCTCTCATGGCAACAGACAAAAGGTCCTTTTCCCCGTCTGCGTGACCACCGGTCCACGCCCAGGAATGATAAATATTATGATATGCCATTAAAACACGGTCCATGGTCTGGTTTACCACCCAGCCGGAAGCAGAGATATGAGCTTCCTCATTTTCCCGGAAGAAAATACGATCTCCTTCAGATAAGCATTTAAGAATCAGCTTTTTGTCCGCTTCCTCCTGTTTATTTAAGGGCACAAATTCTTCCAGTTCTTTTTTTAACGTTCTTTCGTCCTTCATACAATCACTGCCTCTCTTTTTCCTTTGCTTATTTCAGTCATACTCCCTCTGTCTGATGATATATTTAAATAGAACGACTCTATGGGAGGTAAGAAATGGATCTTTCCGCACTTGTTTTTTCTGACAAATCCCCCTGGCCTGATGTTGAAATCGTAACTGCTAATGAACTTTATGCCACAGCCATGCTTTCCAACATCGGTGCCTGTAATTCGGAAATGTCCGCAATCAGCTTATACGTCTACAACAGCATGATTACGAAACGGTATTTTTACGATATTGCAGAATGTTTTCACAGAATCAGTGTAGTAGAAATGCACCATCTCAATATTTTCGGTGAGCTTTGTATTATGCTGGGAGCAGATCCACGGCTCTGGAGCTGGCAAAACGGCCGCATGAGATACTGGACTCCTGCCTGCAACCGTTATCCCACCAATATCAGCGCTCTTGTAGCCAATTCCTTAAACGGCGAACTGGAGGCAATCAGGAAATACCAGCAGCAGTGCCTGTGGATTAACGACTTCCGCATCAAAGCCATCTTAAACCGGATTATAGCAGATGAATTATGCCATGTACAGATTTTCCGTCTTATTCTTGCCGAACTAAATGATG
>SVDT01000197.1 GCA_015057775.1 Paenibacillaceae bacterium
AAATAGTATAATTTTATGAAAAACATATGATATTAGCTATAATAACAGGAGGTATCCCAATGTCCATACGCCATCTGCGCATATTTCTTACTGTGTGTGAATGCAATAACAGTATAACCAGAGCAGCGAAAAAACTATATATGACCCAGCCATCGGTTTCTGTAGCCATACAGGAGCTTGAAAAATACTATGGGATTGTGTTATTTGACCGCATATCCAGAAGGCTTTATCTGACTGAGGCAGGCAGACAGTTTCTGGAATATGCCCAGCGTATATTTGCCCTCCTTGATGATATGGAGAAAGGGATCAGAAACTGGGATACCATCGGGGTGCTGCGAGTCGGAGCAAGTATCACCATTGGTTCCCAGTTCATGCCAAGCTATGTGGAAAAATTTTCAGCAATGTATCCGGAAGCGGAAGTGCAGGTGTTTATCGGAACTTCCCATCAGCTGGAGCAGAAGCTTCTAAGTAATGAACTGGATTTTGCGCTGGTGGAGCGGCCGGTTCATGAAAGCTCCCTGCTTGCAGAGCCTTATATGGAAGATTCCCTTGCAGTCATCGCTCCGGGCCGTCACCCCTATTACCAGGGACAGGTGCTGAAAACGGAAGAGTTAAGCGGACAAAAATTTCTCCTGCGTGAACATGGGAGCGGGACCAGAGAATTGTTTGAAGAGGTGATGGAAAAATCAGGTATTACGGTAAAGCCAGTTTGGGAAGGGATGAGTACAACCGCACTGGTTAATGCAGTCATTCATGGACTTGGAATTGCTGTTGTGCCAAAGCGCATGGTTTCCGGCCCATTGGAGAAAAAACTGGTTTACCAGCTGGAAATAGAGGGAGCGGAATTTAAACGGTACTTCTATATCGTCCATCACAAAGACAAGCTTTTAACCAGGACCATTCATGAATTCATTGATCTTTGCAGGTGTTACGAACTGGACTTCCCCATGCCAAAGTACAACGGGCTATAAAAAACAGCCCGTTTCACAAAGTATTTGAAGCTTCTCTTATTGAGAGAGAAACAACTTAGACCTTGAAGCGGGCTGATGATCACGTTTATGACAGCTGGTTCTTATATCTGCCTGATTTCCACAAAAGGATAAAACCTGCAAGAGCTACAAACAGGGAAATAAACTGGGAAGTTGATAAGCTTCCAACAGAACCCCTGATTAAATCACCCCGGTAAAATTCAATGACGAATCTCCCCAGGCTGTAAAAAATCAGATAGAAAGCGCTGACTCTTCCGGCAGGGGGATTTTTCCGTGCCAGTGCCAGCAGTACAAAACAGTTGGCAAAATCAAAAACACTGGATACAATCTGAGTTGGCAGCAGCGGAATTCCGTTGGGTGCAAACTGAGAGCTCTGAAAGGTAATGGAAAAAGGTCCGGGGGTCTGACGCCCATAACAGCATCCGGCAAGAAGACATCCGATTCTTCCAAACCCCTGTGCCAGGGCAATTGACGGGACTACAAGATCCAGATAACGGATTGGGCTTATTTTTTTAATACGGCAGTAAACAAATCCGGCACCAATTCCACCGATGATTCCTCCATATACCACAAATCCGGTAGAGATATCAAGTAAAAGCCTGGGATTACTTCTGATCTCATCAAATATTGTAACGTAGTAAAGAAGCTTGGCACAGATAAGGCCGCCTCCTGCTCCCAGTATAAGCAGA
Source organism: Paenibacillaceae bacterium (assembly GCA_015057775.1). Classification (GTDB taxonomy): domain Bacteria; phylum Bacillota; class Clostridia; order Lachnospirales; family Lachnospiraceae; genus Lacrimispora. The sequence goes on from SVDT01000197.1 coordinate 1,679, forward strand.
TAGAATAAGTGATCCGGTTCCAGCCCAGCTTTTTTGGCGCGATATTCTGCTGTTAAGTAGGCTGCGGCAATTCCGATGCCGATCATCAGACCGTATCCGTGAATCGTAAAGCCCCCGATGGAGAATAAATCGTTATACATGGTTATCTTCCTTCTTTAATCTTTAGAATAAAAACGAAGTTATTATATCATATCTTTTAAAACATTGCAAAGAAAGCCGAATGTCTCCACGTATCACACAATATATAAAATAGTCATTTCCTTTAATTTTTCATTCATCTGCTGCCTTAAAAACAGCTCACCATCTTCTCTTAAATCAGTTTTGTAACAATATTTTCCCCTGCCTCTTCCAGTCATTAAGTCTTTGTCATAAAGTTTTCCTGCGTCAGGAAATGCCTCACTGTTAATGGCATTGTGAACAAAGCTGTAAGTCATGAAAATTATTTCAACCAGAGCAGTCCGCTTTACCTTTTCACTTAACTGCATGGAAAGAATTGTAATCAGTTCGGAATAAAGCTGTTTCCAGTCGTCTGTTAAAATGACAGGTGCAATGAGGATTCCAACCCGGTAACCGGCATCGCACATTTTGTTTAATGCGGTTATTCTTGCATTTAATCCGGAAGTACCAGGTTCGAACCTGGTTATGATGGACTGGGGATTTACGCTCATACGCATGATAATGCGTCCACCGTGGTTTAAATTAAGAAGAGGGTCCACCTGATTAAATTTAGTTGGAAAGGTTAAAAAGCCTTTGTCTGTTTTTCCAAACTGTTCAATGGTCCATGATAAATTGCCGGTAATTGTATTTTCCAGAACCAGATCACTGTTGCTGCCAATCTCATAAGTGTTGTCTTTTACGGATTTAGCCTGATGATTAATTATTTTATTCAGCATCTGTTCCCGGTTCACAAACAGGCGCAGATAGGAACATTTGTTATAGTTGCAGACAAGATAGCAGTAGTGGCACATGGCAGTACAGCCGGATGAAGTATAAGGAACCAGATAATCTGAAACTTTATGGTTTGGAACGTAATTATGGGTTTTCCTGACTCCAATTACCAGCAGCCGTTTTAATTCAGGGAAATCCTTGTTGGGCCGGGTGCGCAGTTCATCTATTTTATTATGGCTTTCAATGGGGATCCAAGGTATATCTTTGTATTTCTCTTTTAATAATCCGCCTAACTCATAGTTTAGAGAATCTGGTTCAAAATAAATTTTATCTGGAAACATGTTGGTTAACCTCCTGTTTCCATTTATTATGTGGAGAAAAAATCCGGATATCCCATGTAAAAATGCACAAAAAAACGACCAAAATCTGTATGATATTACAAAAATTCAATAACGATCATATAAAAAATAAACGAACATATATGCCTATTGAAATTCAAATTTAATCATGTTAATATGGCATTACAGAAACAAAACGAACATATAAAACACCCATTAAGATCAAAGGAGAAGGTAGTATGAGCAAGGTGAGTGAAACGACCAGAGAATCATGGATCATGAGCACGTTTCCAGAGTGGGGGACCTGGCTGAATGAAGAGATTGAAAGCGAGGAAGTAAAACCCGGCACTGTGGCGATGTGGTGGTTAGGCTGTACGGGAATCTGGTTTAAAACGCCAGGCGGCTGTAATTTAACCATCGACTTATGGTGTGGAAATGGAAAACGTACCCATGGAAACGGAATGATGGCAGAAGGTCATCAGATGGCTAATATGTGCGGTGCCAGGAAGATGCAGCCCAATTTAAGAGCAGTACCTTTTGTCATTGATCCGTTTGCCATCAAAAAGGTGGATGGAGTTTTAGCAACTCATTATCACCAGGATCACATGAGTGCGGAGTATGCAGCTCACGTCATTCAAAGCGGGATGACAACCACTGACGAGAATGGAAATGAGATTCCGGTTCCATTTATCGGTCCTTTAAAATCGGTGGAGACCTGGATCAAATGGGGAGTTCCGAAAGAGCGGTGTAAGGTAGTGCGTCCGGGAGATACCATAAAGATCAAGGATGTGGAAATCGTAGTGCTTGATTCCTTTGACAGAACCTGTCTTGTAACAACGGATTCCACCGGAGCGGACAGAGAAGAACTGACCGGAATCTGCCCAACCGATATGGACGATAAGGCGGTCAATTACTTAATAAAAACGCCAGGCGGCAATATCTATCACAGCGGTGATTCCCATTATTCCATCTATTTTGCAAAGCATGGAAAGGATCATAAGGTTGATGTGGCGTTCGGCTCCTATGGAGAAAATCCGGTAGGTATGGCCGATAAGATGACCTCCTGTGATGTACTTCGCATGGCGGAAGCATTAAACTGTGATGTGGTGATTCCCATTCACTATGATGTGTGGAGCAACTTTATGGCTGATGTCAACGAAATCCGGGTGCTTTATGAGATGAAAAAGGACCGTCTGGATTACCGGTTCCATCCGTTCTTCTGGGAGGTGGGCGGAAAATATGTCTATCCAACAGACAGAGAGAAAAAAGCCTATCATCACCCCAGGGGATTTGAGGATTGCTTTGAAGCTCCTCAGAACATACCATTTCGGTCCTGTTTGTAAACAATTGGGGAGGGTTAGCCATGCTGTTAAAAGAGTTTGTGGAACTGGGGCATTACAAATTCGCTGAGGAAGCGGCAAGCTGGGAGGATGCGGTCCGGATGAGCTGTGAGACCTTAGAGGCGGATGGAACCGTTGAGGCAGATTATAAGGAAGAAATTATTGAATGCATCAGGAAATATGGACCTTATATTATTATCATGCCAAACGTAGCCATGCCGCATTCCCAGGAAGGTGCAAAAGGGGTGCACAAAACTGCAATCGGATTTATGAAGCTGAATAAGCCGGTCAGTTTTGAACCGGGGGACGAGGAAAAGAATGCAAGGCTTTTCTTTACCCTTGCTTCCTGTAATCCGGAGCAGCATTTGTTAAATATGACAAGGCTGTCGGAACTGTTAATGAATGAAGGGGCGGTGGAAGCACTGTTAAGTGCCAATTCACCAGAGGATTTAATCAAAATCCAGAGCGATTATCTGGATTCATAATGGGGAGGGTTTCTTATGGATATTTTATTAAAGATCTGGTCGTATTTTGCAGTCAATGTATTACAGCAGCCGGCTTTTATGATTGGTCTGATCGTAATGATCGGTTATATACTGCTTGGAAAACCCTGGTATGATGTTCTTGCAGGAGTAATTAAGGCAATCGTAGGTTATCTGATTCTGACTGTGGGTTCCGGGGGCTTAGTCAATAATTTCCGTCCTGTGCTTGTGGGTCTCAAAGACCGTTTCAATATGAACGCAATGGTAATTGACCCTTACTTTGGGCAGAATGCGGTAACAGCAGGAGTGGAAGAAGTGTTTGGCAAGGCATTCGGCAATGCCATGATTCTGCTATTAATCGCGTTCATTGTAAATATTCTTCTGGTTCGTTTCAGTAAGGTCACCAAGTTAAGAGCCCTGTTTACCACAGGCCATGTACAGGTACAGCAGGCGGCTACCGCTTACTGGCTCATCCTCTTTGCCTGCCCGTTTTTATTAAACAATAATGTTGCCCTCCTGGTAGTAATGGCACTGATTCTTGGAGCTTACTGGGCAGTGGGTTCAAACTTAACCATCAAGCCCTGTCAGGAACTGACCGATGGCGCAGGCTTCTGTCTGGCACATCAGCAGATGTTCGGCATTGCATTTAATACCTGGCTGGCAGAAAAGCTGTTTGGCAAAAAGAAAAACGGGAAAGAAATTAAGAAGATTGACGAGATCGAGCTTCCCGGATTCATGTCCATATTCAATGAAAACATGGTATGTACCTCCATACTGATGATCGTTTTCTTCGGAGCAATTCTGTGTATTTTAGGAAGGGATTATCTGGTGGAACAAAAGTTCATGAAAGAGGGCGCCAGCATGGTCTTCTATGTCATTCAGACCTGCCTTTATTTCTCTGTTTACTTAGCAATCCTCCAGCTGGGAGTCAGAACCTTCGTCACTGAGCTGACCGCTTCCTTCCAGGGAATTGCAGATAAGCTCCTTCCTGGTTCCCTTCCCGGAGTTGACTGTGCTGTTGTATTCGGATTTGGTTCTGCCAATGCGGTACCTCTTGGTTTCCTTGCAGGCTTTGCCGGTCAGATTCTGGCAATCATCGCACTGATTGTTTTAAAGAGCCCGGTTCTTGTAATCTGCGGTTTCGTTCCTGTTTTTTTTGACAATGCAACCATTGCCGTATTTGCCAACGAAAAAGGCGGAATTAAAGCAGCTCTTTTATTACCATTCTTCTCCGGTATCTGTCAGGTATTCGGTTCAGCAATTATCGCAGGCTGGGTTGGAATGGCAGCTTATGGCGGATACTTAGGTATGTGGGACTGGGCTGTTGTATGGCCGGTTATGACAGCAGTCATGAAGTTCTTAAGCTATGCCGGTGTACTGATTGTAGTGGCTGTTTTACTGGCAATTCCCCAGATTCAGTACCGGAAGGATAAAAAAGGTTATTTCCTTATTACAGAAAATTACGAAGCCTATAAAGAATTAAAAGGAATCAAATAATAGTCAGGAGAAGGAAAATGTCAAAAGAAAATATGAGTTTTATGGTTTGCTGTGCCAATGGGGCCGGCTCCAGTCTGATGATGAAAATGACCATGCAGAAGGTACTTGATAAGGCGGGTATAAAGCCCACCAAAGTTCATCACTGCGCCTTATCGGAAGGAAAAACGGCAGCCGCTCAGTACGATGTTGTCTTTTGCGCACAGAATTTTGTCAGCATGTTTAAAGGGGCACAGGAAAAAGGGACTCTGGTGATTGGTCTTAGAAATATCATGTCTCCCCAGGAGATGGAACAAAAAATGAAGGAAAATGGAATTCTTTAATTTCAATCAAAACGAACATAAAACAAGTGACACAGGCTTCTGAACAGGCTATAATGAGGATAAAGAATCATATCTTTATGAGTTGAGAGGGAAAACAATGAAAAAAGACAGAGCTTGTGTTGAGAACAGAAGGAGCCGCATCCTGGAGCTGATGGAAAAGAATCCCAGGGTGCGGGTAGATGAACTGGCGGAAGCATTAGAGGTATCACTTATTACCATACGCAGGGATTTGCAGTATTTAGAAGATAAGAAGCTTCTTGTACGCACCCATGGAGGCGCCATTGCTTCCGGCAGTCCTATCGATGAGGTTTCCTTGTACCGGAGACTGATTGCTGAATTTGCTGCGAAGTTCGTAACCGATAATGATACGCTGTTTATTAATACCAGCAGCAATGCATTAAAAATACTGGAATACATTAACTGTTCCAATGTAACTGTCATTACCAATAACGGAAAAGCCATTCACTGTGAGCATTCCCAGGAAGTAAACGTTGTGCTGACAGGCGGTGAACTGCGCTATCCAAAAGAAGCTATGGTAGGAGATTTTGCACTACGCAATTTACAGACAATCTACGCGAAGAAAGCATTTATCGGCTGTTCCGGAATCAGCGGGGAAAACGGCATGACAACGGAGATCTTCAACGAGGTCAGTATCAATGAAATGATGGCAGGCCATGCGACCCAGGATGTCTATGTCCTGGCCGATCACACAAAGATCGGAAAAAACAGCAGCTTTGTCAGCTGCCCGATTGAAAAAATCAAGTATTTAATCACCGATGAGAAAGCATCATCAGAAGCTCTGGATCTGATCAGGGAAAAAGGGGTGGAAGTGTTTGTAGTCCACCGGTCAGATTTTTAAATCAATCATAGTGGAACAATGCCCGGGCGTCCATGTTGATTGCATCTTTCGTGGAGGCAAATTTATGGAAAAGGCATATACCCTTGGATTATATGAGAAGTCCATGCCTGGGTGGCTTGGATGGAAAGAAAAACTGGAGGCAGCAAAGGCTGCAGGTTATGATTTTGTGGAAATCAGCATTGATGAAACAGATGAAAAATTAAGCCGTTTATCCATGTCGCAGGCAGAACGGCTGGAATTAATCAATACCATGAAGATTGTGGGACTGCCCATTCGCACCATGTGTTTAAGCGGGCACCGCAAATATCCTCTTGGAAGCCACGATCCTGTGATACGGGAAATGGGGATGGAGATCATGAAGAAAGCAATCCAGCTGGCAGATGATCTGGGGGTCAGAATCATCCAGCTGGCAGGCTATGATGTATATTATGAGGATTCAAGCGAAGAGACGAAGCGGTATTTTCTGGAGAATCTAAAGAGAGCCACGGAAATTG
>SVDT01000198.1 GCA_015057775.1 Paenibacillaceae bacterium
CTTAAATTCTATGATGATGTATTTGATGAGCTTCATAAATATGGGATCGAGCCCCTTGTGACCATGTCTCACTATGAACCGCCTTTAAATCTGGTATTAAACTATAAGGGCTGGTATTCCAGAGAGGTTATCGGCTTTTTCACACGATATGTAGAAACCATCTGTACCAGGTATCAGGATAAAGTAAAATACTGGCTGACCTTTAATGAAGTGGATTCCATGATTCGTCACCCCTATACCACTGGCGGATTAATTGAAGACCGTTTCCCAGGGCAGAACTTTGAAGAGGTAATCTTCCAGGCAATGCATCACCAGTTTGTGGCATCTGCTCATGCAACCAGGATCTGTCATGAAATAATTCCCGGCTCTTTAGTTGGCTGCATGCTGACAAAGCTGACCTACTATCCCTATACCTGTAAGCCGGAAGATGTATTAAAAGCACAGCAGACCATGCGGGGAACCTATTGTTATAGTGATACCCAGGTGTTTGGAGAATATCCGGCTTACTTACTCTCCCGTTTTAAAAATAATGGGATTACCATACGTAAAGAAGACGGGGATGATGAAATCATGAAATCCCATCCTGTGGATTTTGTTTCCTTCTCTTACTATAATTCCTCCTGTGCGGCTGAAGATACCTCTAATTTGAATGTTACCTCGGGCAATACCATAAATGCCATTAAGAATCCTTACCTAAAGGCTTCTGACTGGGGTTGGCAGATTGATCCTACGGGGCTGCGAATATCCATGGTGGATCTTTACGACCGCTACCGTAAGCCGCTGTTTATTGTTGAGAACGGGCTTGGCGCTGCAGATGTGGTGAATGAAGACGGAACGATTGATGATCAGTACCGGATTGATTACTTAAGGGAACATATGAAGGCTATTTTAGATGCCATTGAAGAAGATGGGGTGGATTGTCTTGGTTATACTTCCTGGGGATGTATCGATCTGGTTTCCGAATCCACCAAGCAGATGTCGAAGCGTTATGGTTATATCTATGTGGACTGCGATGATTACGGTAAGGGGACTTATAACCGGCTGAAAAAGAAGTCTTTTTACTGGTATCAAAAGGTCATTGAAACCAATGGACTCAGTCTGTATTCAGATGAAGAGTTTTAATTAAGAACAATAAATGGTATAAAGGGATAGCTCTGTTAATAGAGCTATCCCTTTCGCCGTAAGGCAAGAAAGAATTATCTTACACTTGCATTCAGTACAGTTGACTTAATCCGTACACTGTGTATATTATAGTAATGACTACTAACATAGAGAAAAATTGAGGATTGCAATGAACAAAACAGAAATGAATAGCATAATTCTGATTCCTTCTTATGAGCCGGAAGGGAAATTACTCAATTATATAAAGGAATTGAAACAATATGGTTTATCTCATATTGTTGTTGTAGATGATGGCTCGGGTAAAGCGTACCAATGGGTGTTCCAGACATTAGAAGAGGAAGGCTGTATTGTGCTCAGGCATCAGGTGAATCTTGGAAAGGGAGCAGCTCTAAAGACGGGCTACAACTATATTAAAGAAACAATGCCTGATTATGGGTGCGTTGCAACTGTGGATTCGGACGGGCAGCATGCTTCGAAAGACGTAGATAGTCTGGCAAAAGAAGCCATAGGGAACCCCAGTGCACTGATTCTGGGTGAACGTGACTTCAAAAGTAAAGGAATTCCTGTCAAATCCTTATTTGGAAACCGAATAACCTCGGCAATCTTTGCAATGCTGTATGGAATTTACTTGCCAGATACTCAGACTGGGCTCAGGGCATTTGGTCCCCCGCTTATGGATCATATGATTGGGATAAAGGGGTGCCGGTTCGAATATGAGATGCAGGTACTGATTACCTGCATCCGGTTAAAAATCCCCATTCGCACCATCTCTATTCAGACAATCTATGAACAAGAGAATGAGGGAACTCATTTTAATGCAGTTGTGGATAGCTTAAAGATCATGGGTGTCATCCTGTCTAATTTTATGAAGTTTTTTTACTCGTCAATCATAAGCTCGGTCATTGATATAAGCATCGCATGGGTGATGCTTGATTTTTTACGGATTTTTTTTGCGGGAGAAGATTTTCTGCGAATCATTTGTGCGACAGCTGTTGCACGAAGTATTTCCATATCAGTGAACTATCAGCTTAATAAACATCTTGTATTTAATGATAGACAGACTGGAATCCATGGAGTACTTCGCTATTTGTCATTAAGTGTGCTTATTATGCTTCTATCAGCAGTTAGCGTATACCTGCTGCATAAGAGACTTCTAATAAACGAAAAAGCAGCAAAAATCATTTGTGATATGAGTCTGTTTTTTTTAAGCTATCATATCCAACGGCGCTGGGTCTTCCAATCGAAGGAAATTTAAAATGAATAAAGAAGAAAAAAAGAGAAATATTATATTTATTATTACCATGGTCTTAATGACCATTTATTTAGGATGGCGCATCCTGTTTACACTGCCTTACGATCAGGGAATTCTTAATATGATATTTGGTGTTCTCCTTGTGGTGGCTGAAACCGTTACCGTATTTACTACATTTGAGCTGTTCTATCAGAAAATCCGCATGAATAAGACGCGACTTGAATGTCCGGTAATCCCGGATGAAGCGTATCCAGATGTGGATGTATTTATTGCGACCCATAACGAACCGGAAGAACTCCTGTACAAGACGGTAAATGCCTGTACGTTTATGACCTATCCTGATAAATCCAAGGTGCATATCTATCTTTGTGATGATGGAAACCGGGAAGAGATCGAGAAGTTGGCTAAAAAGTTTGGTGTTGGATATTTGGGACTGGCAGATAATAAACATGCCAAATCCGGGAATCTGAATCATGCTCTGAGTAAGACCTCATCGCCCCTCATTGCAACCTTCGACGCGGATATGATTCCTCAGCACACATTTCTTATGAAAACCGTTCCGTATTTTCTACTTTCGGTATACATAAAGGAAAACGGTACATGGAGGCTCAGAACTGAAAAAGAACTGGAAGAATCAAGTAAGATCGGTTTGATCCAGACACCTCAAAGCTTTTATAATCCGGATTTATTCCAGTTTAATCTGTATGCGGAAGGCAATATCCCTAATGAACAGGATTTCTTTTCTAAGGAAGTCAACATTATGAGAAATGCCTCCAATGCAATTGCTTATACGGGCAGCAATACGGTTATTTTAAGAAAAGCCATGGTGGAAATAAACGGATTTCCTATAAACACCATTACAGAGGATTTTGAGACAAGCATTCGGATACAGAAGGCCGGCTATATTACCTATGCAACTGATGAGATACAGGCGGCCGGGCTTACCACCACGACCATAAAGAGCATGTTAAAGCAACGCATACGTTGGGCAAGAGGGGTCATACATAGTTTGCAGAACACCCATGCCATATATACGCCAAAACTGCCTTTAAAAGCAAGGATCACCTACTTAAACAGCTATTTATACTGGTGGTCTTTTTTTAACAGGCTTGTATTCATCCTGTCACCCCTTTTATTTGCACTATTTGATTTTCAGATTGTCAATACCAGCTTCTGGGAGGTTCTTGTATTCTGGCTCCCCGGATATTCCTTTTATAGTATCTCCATGCGATATTTGTCAAGTAATATCAGAAATCAGAAGTGGAGCCAGATTATTGACACCATATTTATGCCGTATCTGATTGTTCCTGTTATACTTGAAAGTTTTCATATCCATCAGAATAAATTCAAGGTTACGAACAAAAAGAAAGAATCCACCGGAGTTGGCTGGGACTTTGTTGTTTATGCCATTCCCCATGGTATATTACTGATTGTGTCCATCATTGCCATGGTGCGATTTGTGCATGGAAAATATGGCTGGGCGCTATTTTATAGCAGCATTATTATATTCTGGATCGCCTACAACATGGTGTCATTGTGTTATGCCATGTTCTTTATGCTTGGAAGACCTGCATACAGAAACAGCGAGCGGATTCTGGCGGAGGAGGATATTACAGTCCAGTACAAGAATCAGTTCTATGAGGCTAAGACCGTGGATGTTTCTGAGAACGGTGTGGCTTTCTGGGTGGAGAGACCCATTTACCTGCCGGAAAACGAAGTGCTGCAAATGACGGTTCACACCCCCTATTACAGTGCCAATCTGGAAGGGGAAATCACTTATGTCAAAGAATACAAGAGCGGCTGGCGTTATTGCGCAACTGTAAAACCTATAAACAATGTAAACAAGCGTCAGTATATGCAGATTATTTACGACAGAACCCATACCCTTCCCATGCAGATGGATATGTGGATAACCGCTTATGATGATATCCTTAGAAACATAAAAAAACGTGTTACACCGCAACTTTCAGATAAGAGAAAGTTACCGAGAATCAGGCTGAACAAGCAGATTGTTTTTACGAACGGAGCCTCCTGCAGGCTATGCAGTTTTAATTACCAGTTTTTTTCGGTTTCTGAGTTTAATGACAAAGGACTCCAGGAGGATACGTTTACGTATATTACGGAAAACGGTATTCCATTAATCCTCAAACGTACCGGAAAATACATACCCAATATTGGAGAAGAGCTTCTGAAGGTTAATAACTTAAATGATTTAATGAGAGAGACGCAAAGTGATCAGATCCTTTATGAGGTGATGAAAATTGATGAAATCGATGATATTATCAGACTCATCTACCGGGATGAAAATGGAGATGGAACCCCAAACGCAAATGAAATCGATAACATTATCAGCAACTTACAAGTCCATGATACTTGTCATAACACACCAATAAACAATAAGAAGGAGGCATAGCATGAATAGTATCTATCAGCTGATAACGGGAGTATTGCTTTTTTGCTCCCTTTCCGGATATATGCTGTTTGCCAGAACAAAGCTAAAGCTCCAGACAGAATTTGTTCCTGTATTTGTTTTTTCAGCAATTGGCTGCGCTGTTTATTTTTTCGGACTTGCAGGGTATCTTTTTCCAGGCTCTGTGATCTTACTGGTGATTGGAGCGATCCTCTCTGGTGTCTTCATTTATGGGATTATTGACAAGAAACAATATCAACAAATCCGTTTATCCTTGTTTGGTGTGGCATTTGCCATAGGCAGCGTATATTTTTTTCATGGGCTGTTTATAAGCAGACTGATCCATTATGACAATTTTTCTCACTGGGCACTGGTAATCAAGCAGATGCTTTCGACCAATGCATTCCCGGATGCTTCTTCTGCATTAATTGATTTTAAAAATTATCCCCTGGGTACTTCGTCGTTTATTTATTTCTTCTGCCGTTTTACAGGAAATTCCCAGCCAGTCATGCTGATGGCTCAGGGAATTCTGATATTTTCCTGCTTTTATGCCATGTTTGGAATTATAGAAGAAACGAAGCGTTTTCTCCTCTATGCTTTTTTGGCAGCAGGCTGCTCCTTGTTATCCCTGTTTAACGTTACCATAAGAATTACAAACCTGCTTGTAGATTTCCTCCTTCCGGTCTATGCTCTTGTACTCCTTGCCATTGCATACAGATATCAGAGAAATATAAAGAAAGCTTGTATTCTTATGGCGCCTATAGCAGGGCTTTTAATGATAGTAAAAAATACCGGAATTATATATGGGGGAGTGGGCTTCCTTTTTCTGCTGTATCTTTGGATTAAGAACAGGGAAAAATCATTGTGGAAAAGTGGGCTGATGATCATTTTTTCAATAGGAACAGCTATGATTCCTTATATTTTGTGGAGTTGGCATGTGAAGGTTGCATTCCAGGGAATTAAAAATAAGTTTGATATTTCAGCCGGAAACATTCAAAACGTGAATGGAGGAAAGACCCCGGAAGAGGTCAGACAGATCATCTCCCTGTTCCTGAAATCTGTTTTTGATATAACAAGCCGCCCGACCATGGGAGTAATTGTTTTTAACATTGTGGCAATTATTTCCAGCATATTTGCAGTCACGGTACTAAAGAAACGCTGGAATCTTTGGAAGGCAGTCATTGCCCTAGATCTGATTCTTATGGTGTATTATCTTGGAATACTTGCCCTTTATATTTTTTCTATGCCCACTGACGAAGCCATGCGCTTAGCTGGTTTTGAGCGTTATGCCTCCAGTATCGTTGTTCTTTTTGTGGGAGGACTACTCCTTTGTGCTACGGTGGATATGGAGCATTCGTTTTATTATAAGATCGGTGATATGCCAGCCTACCGATCCTATAAAAGCGTAGAAAGTAAAATTAGATACCAGGAAGGAATCATTCTTTGTCTTGTTCTGGCTGTAACACTGCTCATGTCTGAGTATAATGGAATGATGTCCATCCAGGGATCTTACAGAAATACACTGCCGTATAAAGTATACACGGTTACTGGAGATCGTTGGTATTTGGACGGCAGAACCGATGAGAACCGATATTTATTCTATGCCTCGGATACAGATAGCCAGGTGACGGATTATTACCTGCAGTATATAGGAAAATATATGCTTTATGCACCAAATGTAGATGGAATCTGTGCATTTTATGAGGAAAACATGATGAATCTGTTAAGCAGCTATGATTATCTGGTTATAGTAGAAAGTGACGCACCGGAAAAACATCTTATGAAAAAATATTTTCATATTCCAGGGCAAGCTGGAATTTACAAAATTATCACTGCCGGTGATACACTTACCCTTGAACCGGTCTCTTAAATGATCGTTATTTATATCTACTCTGCTTAAATAGGATGTTCCTCTTCCATCTGAATCACAGCTTTAATAAAAGCATCATAATCCTGTTTCTTCACCAATTCCTGAATCTGCTTCTGACTTAACAGAAAGGAAGCAGTCAGCTGATAAAAGTGCTGCAGCTCTGCGCTGGTATGGTCCTTATCCGCAATACATACCAGGAAAATAGCCCGGATTTTCTGATCTCCCCACTCCACCGGTTCGTCCAGAATTCCCACACAGACAAAGGTCTCACTGCTCATGGCTTTATAGGCATGGGGCATTGCCACCTGATTGCCAAAGGCCGTTTTTGCCATCCGCTCCCGCTGCAGCACCGACTCATAAAATTCCTGGGGAAGCTTCTTCTTTTCAATCACAAACTGGCACATAAAGCGAAGAACCTCTGTTTTTGTTTTGAACTTTAAATGAGTCAGAAACAGATCACGTTCATAGTAGTTTAATACAGAGGAAGTCTTCTGGCCACAAAGAACCTTCTTCACATTTACAATGTCTTCATCGCCCAGAAAATATTCTACCTCCAGAATGGGCAGGGGAACCGAAACGGTGATTGGGACAGTTGTAAAGATGTAGTCATATCTGGAAAAATCCATTTTGTATAAACTTCCCACGTCACAGGCAATGATTTCATCGATATAATCTTTGAATGAATTCTTATACTTATACTGCAAAAGCTGGGCACTTCCTCTGCCGGAGGAGCAGACCAGAATGATATTCTTTTTTTTGATTTCGGTTTTCCTGCGTTCCAGGGCAAGTGCAAAAGCGAATGCAAAGTATGCCACCTCATCCTCTGACAGAGATACTTTAAAGTGTTCATTCAGAACTGTAACCGCGTTACAAGCCATGGTATAGGACAGACAGAATTTTTCCTTTACATCACGGAGCATTGGATTTTTCATATCCATATCGAACCGGATGCGGACACTTAATGGGACTAAATGCTGGCTTAAGATCATTCTCAGTTCTAAATCACTGCGAAAATCAAATTTAAATAAATCATAAACCCGTTCCAGCATGGCAGTTACCAGATCACTGATTTCCTGGGTAATAATCACATTTTCTTCTACATTTTCTTCCTCTAAAAACATTTTCTTACCCGCCAGATGAATGGCAATATAGGCAACTTCATTTTCAGGGAAACTGATATGAAATCTCTATTCCAGCTGTCTGGCTACTACCTGGGATATGTGATAT
>SVDT01000199.1 GCA_015057775.1 Paenibacillaceae bacterium
CATGATGCTTCTTTTATGTTTTTATGTTTTTGCTTTTCCAAAATATAAAACAGAGGAAGTGACTGGTGCGTTTTTTGGATTTTTTTATGTGGCGGTTATGCTGTCCTATTTATACCAGGTTCGTACTATGAATGATGGAAAGTATCTGGTATGGCTGGTGTTCTTAAGTTCATGGGGCTGTGATACCTGCGCATATTGTGTTGGAAATCTTATTGGAAAACATAAGCTGGCACCTGTACTCAGTCCTCATAAATCCATAGAGGGAGCAATCGGCGGTATTTTAGGAGCCTCACTTCTGGGATTTATATATGCCACAATATTTGGTGAGTCAATGACTGTACTTGATTATCCGCAGATTACCTGTACTCTTGCATGTGCATTTGCCGCGATTATATCACCTGTTGGTGATCTTGCTGCATCTGCCATAAAGCGGGATCATCAGGTTAAAGATTATGGAAAACTCATACCAGGGCACGGTGGAATACTGGATCGTTTTGACAGTATGCTTTTTACTGCCCCTGTTATTTATTTTGTGGTTACGTTTATTCGATAAGAGCCTTACAAAGTATTACCTTAAATCGAAATTTAGGAAAAGAAAAGGAGTATACAGCATAAGATGAAGAAAATAGCAATCCTTGGGTCAACAGGATCCATTGGGACGCAGACTTTGGAGGTGGTGGAGAACCAGGGCGACATTGAAGTGACTGCTTTGGCTGCAGGAAGCAATATCCGCCTGTTGGAGGAACAAATCAGAAAATTCCGTCCCAAAATAGTCTGTGTTTTCGAAGAAGAAAAAGCGAAGGAACTGAAAAGATCAGTAAGAGATCTTCCAGTTCGCGTTGTTTCCGGTATGGAGGGGTTAATCGAGGCTGCTGTGGAAGAAACTTCAGAGATTGTTGTCACTGCAGTAGTTGGAATGATAGGAATCCGGCCCACCATTGCGGCCATGGAAGCAGGGAAAGATATCGCTCTTGCCAATAAGGAGACTCTGGTAACTGCCGGTCACATCATTATGCCTCTCGCAAAGAAAATGGGTGTCAGGATTCTTCCAGTAGACAGTGAACACAGTGCTATATTTCAGTGTCTGAATGGAGAAAATAAGGGATCTGTCCATAAGATACTTCTGACTGCTTCCGGTGGTCCTTTCCGTGGTAAAACAAAAGAAGAGTTAAAGAATGTGAAAGTGGAGGATGCACTTAACCATCCAAACTGGGCGATGGGTCGAAAGATTACCATAGACTCTTCAACCATGGTGAATAAAGGGCTTGAAGTCATGGAGGCCAAATGGTTGTTTGGTGTTCAAATGAATCAGGTACAGGTAGTGATTCAGCCTAAAAGCATCATTCATTCTATGGTAGAGTTTGAAGACGGAGCAGTTATGGCTCAGATGGGAACTCCGGACATGAAGCTTCCGATTCAATACGCACTTTATTATCCGGAACGAAGATATTTAAAAGGAGATCGTCTTGATTTCTGGTCCATTGGTCAAATTAATTTTGAAAAACCGGATCTTGTTAATTTTCCGGGGTTGAAACTGGCTTATGAGGCCGGATGTGCCGGTGGAACGCTCCCGACTGTTTTTAATGCTGCTAACGAAAAGGCAGTTGCCAAATTTTTGAACAGAGAAATTACATATCTTACTATCACAGATATGATAGAGGGAGCGATGAACGGGCATACTGTAAAAGAGAATCCTACTGTGGAAGAGATTCTTGAAGCAGAGGCTGCAGCTTATGAATATATAGAAAGCAGGTGGTAAATTGTCCAGTGTTATCGTAGCAATTCTGGTATTCGGTTTAATCGTTTTAATTCATGAATTAGGTCATTTTTTATTTGCAAAAATGAACAAAATCGCAGTAGTGGAATTTTCCATAGGAATGGGACCCCGCCTTTTGCATTTTAAAAAGGGAGAAACAACCTATTCCATTAAACTGCTTCCTTTAGGCGGATCCTGTATGATGCTGGGAGAGGATGAAGAAAATCCTGATGAGCGGGCTTTTCAGAATAGATCCATTCCTGCAAGAATGTCAGTTATTGCCGCAGGGCCCATCTTTAATTTTATTCTTGCCTTTTTACTTTCTTTGGTTCTGGTAGGTATGAGTGGATATGACATTACTTATATAAAAGAAGTAACAGAAGGTTCGCCTGCTTATGAAGCAGGAATGCGCTCCGGAGATAAATTGTTAAAAATTAACGGAGAGAAAGTTTCCATGTATCAGGAGTATATTCTTTATAAGCTGATGAAACCGGATGATAAGATGAATCAGGTGGAATTTTCAAGAACAGATCCTCAGACAGGGAATCAGGAAATCCAGACTGTAACTGTTACTCCCCAATATTCAGAGGAGAGTAAAAAATATCTGATTGGTATATTAATTGCGCCTGAAAACAAAAAGGCAGCAAATGCCGGTGATCTGGTTAAGCATGGATATATGGAGATGGAATATGATGTAAAACTGACTGTTAAGAGCCTTGGTATGCTGTTTACCGGAAAGGCCAGTGTCAATGATTTGAGCGGTCCGGTAGGAATCGTTGTTATGATTGATGATTCTGTAAAAGCGGGTCTTACTGTCAGTGTAGTTGCAGCGCTTATGAATGTTATAAGTATGTGTATTCTTTTAAGTGCCAACTTAGGTGTGATGAATCTGCTCCCCATACCAGCACTTGATGGTGGGAGATTGCTGTTTTTAATAATAGAAGCAATACGTGGAAAACGAATGGATCCGGAAAAAGAGGGTCTGGTAAACATGATCAGTATGGCAGCTTTGATGGCGCTGATGATTTTTGTAGTATTTAATGATATCAGCAGATTCACCTGATAAAGTATAAATGGAGGAGCTTATGAACAGGGATCATACGAAAACAATTCAGATCGGAAACAAGGTCATCGGTGGAGGCAATCCGGTTCTGATCCAATCCATGTGCAATACGAAAACTCAGGATGTTGCATCAACAGTCAATCAGATAAATGCGCTGACTGCGGCAGGATGCGATATTATCAGGGTTGCTGTTCCTGATATGGAAGCGGCGGCAGCTATTAAGGAGATTAAGAAGCAGATCAGTATACCTTTGGTAGCCGATATTCATTTTGATTATCGGCTTGCTGTTGCTTCTATCGAGTCAGGAGCGGATAAGATCCGGATTAATCCGGGCAATATAGGCTCTCTGGATCGTGTAAGAACTGTTGTGGATAAGGCAAAGGAATATCAGATTCCCATTCGTGTGGGAGTTAACAGCGGTTCCCTTGAAAAAAATCTCATTGAAAAATATGGAGGAGTTACTGCAGAGGGAATTGTGGAAAGCGCATTAAATAAGGTGCGTATGATCGAGGAGATGGATTATGGGAATCTGGTAATCAGCATCAAATCATCTGATGTACTTATGTGTGTCAAGGCCCATGAACTGATCGCAGAGCGAACGGATTATCCTCTTCATGTGGGTATTACAGAAGCAGGAACCCTGATATCTGGAACCATTAAATCTTCCGTTGGGCTGGGTATTATTCTTCATAAGGGAATTGGTGATACCATCCGTGTGTCTCTTACCGGTGATCCGCTTGAGGAAGTAAAGGCAGCTAAAACCATTTTAAGATCTCTGGGTCTGAAAAGGGGAGGGGTGGAGGTAATATCCTGTCCCACCTGCGGCAGAACCAGAATTGATTTAATCTCCCTGGCCAATCAGGTAGAAGATATGGTTTCTGCTTACGACCATCTGGATATTAAGGTGGCAGTAATGGGCTGTGTGGTAAACGGACCAGGTGAAGCGAGAGAAGCTGACATTGGAATTGCCGGTGGAATCGGAGAGGGACTTCTTATTAAAAAAGGAGAAGTAATCAGAAAGGTTCCGGAAGAAGAACTTCTTAGCGCCCTTCAGGAAGAACTTATGAAAATGCAATAGGTGATAGAATGGCAAAGAAATTTTTGGAAGTTTTTCCAAACTTACATATTACTGACGAATTAAAAGAGCTTTTAAATCTGGTAGATGTGGAAAAGGTCACATCAAACAGGGATAGAAGCTCTATTCGTGTTTACTTAATCAGTCCCAGACTGATACACAAGCAAAATATATACAGCCTGGAAAAAGGAATCAAAGAACAGTTGTTTCCTTCCAAGCAGATCACGATTAAAATCATTGAACGTTTTCGCCTATCAGGACAGTATACGCCGCAGAAGCTGTTAAAGA
Source organism: Paenibacillaceae bacterium (assembly GCA_015057775.1). Taxonomy (GTDB): domain Bacteria; phylum Bacillota; class Clostridia; order Lachnospirales; family Lachnospiraceae; genus Lacrimispora. Next base: position 4,183 of record SVDT01000199.1, read on the forward strand.
TCTATCGGGAAAGTCTTCTGGCGGAACTTAAAAATTACAGCATCATTGAGTATAATATGTTCCGGAAGGCACAGTGCCAGTTTCCCGAACCGGATCTTTTGAAGATGACAGTGGAAGATACCATTGTAACCCATGAAAAAGCCGGCGAGTTAAAGCGGGTGCTGGAAAAGATTTTTCACGAAAGATGCGGCCTGCCTGTTGAAGTTCAGTATGAATTTATTGAGCCTAAGGAGAATGTCCTGGCGAAGCAAAAAGAGCTTCAGATGCAGAGGGAAGTAGAGGAAATTGTTAGCAGAACATCATTTGCCGGGCAGCAAAAAAGCCAGGCAGACGAATATGGCGGTCCTTCCATGGCAGATGGCCCACTGGATGCATTGGCAGCTACTTATTCTGATGAAGTGCCCTTCACACAGGAAGCCCAGCCTCCTGCAGCCACACTACGCATGGGTGGTAAAAAAGAAGGAGATAAAAAAGAATCCGGTAAAGCAGCAGAGTCCGACTCTGGAAAAAAGGAATGGAAAGATTACCGGAAGAATTCTTATAATGGCCGCCGTTCTGATAATCCAGATGTTTTGTATGGCAGAGATTTTGAAGAAGAAACCATGGAAATTGAAAAGATTGATGGGGAAATCGGAGAAGTCGTGGTTCGTGGTAAGATTATTATGACGGACAGCAGGGAATTAAGAAGTGGCAAGACCATTATTATTTTTGATGTAACAGATTTTACGGATACGATTACAGTGAAGATGTTTGCCAGGGAAGAACAGCTGGATGATCTAAAAAATGCAGTGGTAAAAGGTACCTTCATCAAAATAAAAGGAGTTACAACCATTGATAAGTTTGATGGGGAACTGACCCTGGGATCTGTTGTGGGTATTAAAAAATCAGAAGATTTTACTGGGAAAAGATCGGACAACAGTCTGGAAAAGCGGGTGGAGCTTCACTGCCATACAAAGATGAGTGACATGGATGGTGTTTCTGAAGTAAAAGATCTTGTGAAACGTGCTAAAAAATGGGGAATGCCAGCACTTGCAATTACGGATCATGGATGTGTACAGTCCTTTCCGGATGCAAACCATGCCCTTGATAAAGGTGATACATTTAAAGTCATTTATGGAGTGGAAGGATATCTGGTTGATGATTTAAAGCAGCTGGTTGAAAATTCCAGGAATCAGACCTTTTCGGATTCCTACGTGGTCTTTGACATTGAGACAACGGGTTTCAGTTCATCCAGAAACCGGATTATAGAAATTGGTGCAGTGAAGGTGATAGATGGAAAAATTAAAGATAAATTCAGCGCATTTGTAAATCCTGATGTACCAATTCCTTTTGAGATCGAACAATTGACTGGCATCAATGACAGTATGGTGCTTCCTCATCCAAAGATTGATGTAATTCTCCCCCAGTTTCTGGAGTTTTGCAACGATTCTGTTTTAGTAGCCCACAATGCTTCGTTTGACGTAAGCTTTATCTCTTATAATGCTCAGCAGCTTCAGCTGGAATTTAACCCAACGGTAATTGATACCGTGGCACTATCCAGGCTTCTTTTACCCAGTTTAAACAGGTATAAACTGGACACTGTGGCCAAAGCCTTAAATATTTCCCTGGCGAACCATCACAGGGCGGTTGATGATGCAGGATGTACAGCAGAGATATTTGCGGCATTTGTAAAAATGCTCAGAGAGCGGGGGGTAGAATCGTTAGATGAGTTAAACAAACTCAGTGCCATGTCGGCGGATATGATTAAAAAACTCCCCACCTACCATGTGATCATCCTTGCAGCCAATGATGTGGGCAGGGTTAATTTATATCGCCTGATATCCCGCTCTCATATCGATTTTTATGCCAGAAGACCGAGAATACCCAAAAGCATTTTAAATGAGTACAGAGAAGGATTAATTATTGGTTCTGCCTGTGAGGCAGGAGAGCTATATCAGGCTCTTTTGCGAGGTGTTCCCGATGCAGAAATAGCCAAACTTGTAAACTTTTACGATTATCTGGAAATACAGCCCCTTGGTAACAATGCATTCATGTTAAGAGACGAAAAGAGTACGGTAAAGACACAGCAGGATCTAATTGACATTAATAAGCGGATCGTAACCCTTGGGGAACAGTTTGGAAAGCCTGTGTGCGCTACCTGCGACGTTCATTTCCTTGATCCGGAGGATGAGGTTTACCGGCGGATCATTATGGCTGGACAAGGCTTTAAAGACTCCGATGACCAGGCTCCCTTATATCTTAGGACTACGGAGGAGATGCTTCAGGAGTTTGAGTATTTAGGCCCTAACAAGGCGGAAGAAGTAGTGATAAAGAACACCAGAAAAATAGCGGACATGTGTGAACTGATCTCACCTGTACGGCCGGATAAATGTGCACCTGTCATTGAGAATTCAGATGAAGATTTAAGAAAAATCTGTTATGACAGAGCTCATGCCATCTATGGACAGGATCTCCCTGTGATCGTTACTGAACGTTTGGAGAGAGAGTTGAATTCCATTATATCCAATGGTTTTGCGGTTATGTATATCATTGCACAGAAGCTGGTATGGAAATCCAACGAAGATGGTTATCTGGTGGGATCCAGAGGATCGGTTGGATCTTCTTTCGTTGCCTATATGTCGGGAATTACAGAGGTAAATTCTCTCAGTCCTCATTATTACTGCGAGAACTGTCACTACTATGATTTTGATTCAGAAGAAGTTAAGGCATTTACAGGAATGGCTGGCTGCGATATGCCAGATAAGATATGTCCGGTTTGCGGGCACCCATTATCAAAAGATGGTTTTGATATTCCATTTGAAACATTCCTTGGTTTTAAGGGAGATAAGGAGCCTGATATCGATCTTAATTTCTCTGGAGAATATCAGAGCAAGGCCCATGATTATACAGAAGTTATTTTTGGGAAAGGGCAGACATTCCGTGCAGGAACTATCGGTACTCTTGCAGATAAGACGGCATTCGGTTATGTGAAAAATTATTACGAAGAACATGGAGTGAGAAAACGGAACTGTGAAATTAACCGGATTGTTCAGGGATGCGTGGGTGTGAGACGAACCACTGGCCAGCATCCGGGAGGAATTATCGTTCTTCCCCATGGAGAGGAGATTTACTCCTTTACACCGGTACAAAGGCCGGCTAATGATATGACTACAATGACGGTAACTACCCATTTCGACTATCACTCCATCGACCACAACCTTTTAAAGCTTGATATTCTGGGGCACGACGATCCGACCATGATCCGTATGCTTCAGGATTTAATCGGCTTTGATCCAGTAAAGGACATTCCTCTGGACAGCAGAGAAGTCATGTCACTTTTCCAGGACACATCAGCACTTGGAATTATGCCGGAAGATATCGGCGGCTGTAAGCTGGGAGCGCTGGGAGTACCGGAGTTTGGTACTGATTTTGCCATGCAGATGTTAATAGACACCCAGCCCAAATATTTCTCTGATCTTGTCCGCATTGCAGGACTTGCTCATGGTACGGATGTGTGGCTTGGTAACGCCCAGGCCCTTATTCAGGAAGGGAAGGCTACCATTCAGACAGCCATATGTACCAGAGATGATATTATGATATATTTAATCTCCATGGGGATCGAAGAAGGTTTATCCTTTTCTATCATGGAGAGCGTGCGTAAAGGAAAAGGGTTAAAACCCGAATGGGAAGAGGAGATGATATCCCATG
>SVDT01000200.1 GCA_015057775.1 Paenibacillaceae bacterium
TTGTATGCTTTAACGCCTAATAAGTAATGGGTGGTAAAACCGGGCATATTGTTCACCTCGCGTTAGTTGTTTAAATAAAGCACATAGTAAGATTATATCATAGTAAAGTTAAATTTGTATAAAAATGAATGGAAATTTTCATACAATCATTCCGGCACGAATATGTGATAAAGAGGACATAAGGGAGCACAAGGAATGATTCATTACATACACGAAATGGTATGGGGACCCTGGCTGTTAATCCTGTTTCTGGGAATTGGGATCATTTATTCGGTTAAAACCGGATTTTTTCAAATCAGAAAGCTTGCTTATTGGTGGAAACAGACCATTGGGAGCATACAGGAGGAAGACGAAGAGGGAGACAAAGGAGATGTGACCAGATTTCAGACCGCCTGTACAGCTCTTGCAGCAACAATAGGGACTGGAAATATTGTGGGTGTGGCGACTGCTTTGACAGCCGGAGGACCTGGAGCCATCTTCTGGATGTGGGTATCTGCTGTAATCGGTATGATGACAGGATATGCAGAAACCATGTTAGGAATCCGGTACCGTTACAAAGATCAGAACGGAGCATGGGTCTGCGGGCCTATGGTATATCTGGAAAGAGGGTTGAAACTGCCGGCGCTTGGTATGATTTACAGCTTTCTCTGCATCATGGTATCTCTTGGCATGGGAAGTATGGTTCAGTCTAACTCCATTGCGGAAACGCTTAAATACTCCTTTCAGGTTCCAACTGGGTTGGTGGGGATTTTTCTGACCGGACTGGTGTGCCTCGTTATTCTAGGCGGAATCAGCCGGATTGCTTCTGTTTCGGAACGTATGATTCCCATTGCCTCCGGAATTTATATGCTGTTCTCCATGGTTGTTATTATGTCCTGTTATGATAAAATTCCATATATTTTTCATGTTATTTTTCGGGATGCATTTCAGCCTGTATCTGTATTTTCAGGAGCAGCTGGTTTTGGAATCAGTAAAAGCCTTCAATACGGCATTTCAAGAGGTGTTTTCTCCAATGAAGCCGGTCTTGGCAGTATGGCTGTTTTACATGGAGCAGCGGAAAATACCACGCCTGAAAAACAAGGAATGTGGGCAATGTTTGAAGTTTTCTTTGATACGATTATTATTTGCACCATGACCGCCTTTGTTATTTTGTGTATGACAGAAGGGGACGCGGCAGGCTCCGGCTATGACGGTGCGGCCCTTACCGCATTCAGCTTTTCTAAACGACTGGGTGGACTTGGGGAGTATGTAGTATCCGGTTCCATGCTGGTATTTGCATTTGCAACTATAATTGCCTGGTATTATCTTGGAAAGCAGGCTGCGGGATATCTGGCGGAAAGCCTGAAAAAGCGAAACATTCTCTATCTGCTGCAGCGTATTTTAAGAGGTAAGATCTATACACTTCTCTATCTGTGTGCAGTCTTTGTGGGATGCCTGGCGAAACTTGAGACAGTTTGGGAATTTTCAGACATCTGGAATGGGCTGATGGCAATTCCAAATATTATTGCGCTTATTTTTTTAATGAAAGAAGTGAGAGTACCGGAATAGAAAATGGTAGTCCCACGTATTCTGCAGTATAATACTGCAATAGGGGAGCAGGCGAAATGCCTGCTCCTTATTACATCTATAAGGGCAGGGTTCTGAAATATAAGTTTAAGTGGCACATTTTTGATTCTGAATCATGTTGCAGGTTGAACCATCGAGGTGTCTGGTGATATCATATGGATGGAGTTAAAAAAGTGGTAAACAAATGAGATATATAAAGGAGGGTTCCCAAAATGTGTACAAGTTTTGCAGTATACAGTCAAAAAAAAGCTATTTATGGTATGAATTTTGATACTGAAGATATTGACTTAAAACTGAAAGTCAGTAATTATAATGATAGGAATTTGTTTTTCTTTTCGGCCTTAGTAAATAACCAATACAGGGATATTGCTGGTTTTAATAGTGAAGGTCTTTTTATTTGTACTCAGGCAGTCCAATATAACCCAGGTTTTAAATCAAGCTGTAACGAAAATGATTGGTTTGCTTTTGATACGTTTGATGAGGCGCTGAAAAAAACAAGAAAAGCATCTGAATTTTATGACATACTTAATAAAAGAGTAATCTCGTATCCTAGAAATCCATTATATCCAGATTTAGGGTTACATACTATTATTGCTGACAAAACTGGTGATGCCTTTATTCTGGAAGAAGGAAATGAAACAAATATAATAAGTCCAATTCACAAAGACCTTATTATTATGACTAATTTCCCAAACGGGGATTTTAAAAAAGTAAATTATGATAAAGTGTATGGGATTGGAGCTGACAGATATATTTGTGCTCATGAATATATTCAGAATAATATTCATGGCTTTGGCATAAATGAAGCCTTTGAAGCTTTAAGGAAAACCAGTCAGGAGAATACTCTGTGTTCAATCGTATATGAAGCAACAAAAAATGAAATTTATATAAGTTTTAAAAAGGATTTAAGCAAGAAATGGAAAATTTCGGTTATCGAAAAGACAATCCAATCTTTAGATGGATTTTTAAACAATAATAAAATTCAATTTACAAATGAAGAAATATTTGTAAAGGATCTCATTTGTTTATATTAGTGGGTATAATAAGGCTGTATCTTTATTTAAGGAGGTAATGCCCTATGACAACAAGCAAAATATCCAATCGATTAATACATGAAAAAAGCCCTTATCTACTTCAGCATGCTTACAATCCAGTGGACTGGTGGCCTTGGTGTGAACAAGCATTTACAAAAGCAAAAGCGGAAGACAAACCAATTTTTTTATCCATCGGCTATTCTACCTGTCACTGGTGCCATGTCATGGCTCATGAGTCCTTTGAAGATCAGGAGGTGGCAGGCCTGTTAAACGAAAATTATGTTTCTATTAAAGTAGACCGTGAGGAACGGCCTGATATTGACTCGGTTTACATGTCGGTCTGCCAGGCACTTACAGGCTCAGGCGGCTGGCCTCTGACAATTATTATGACTCCGGATCAGAAGCCTTTTTATGCGGCCACTTATCTGCCAAAACACAGCAGATGGGGAAATACCGGACTGATTGAGGTTTTGAATGCCATAGACGGCCTTTGGAAAAATGACAGGAAAAAGGTGCTGCAGGCCGGAGAAGAAATAACCCGGTATCTAAATGGAGAGGAAAAAAACAGTGGGGGAAGTAAGGATGATCCCGGTAAGGAATTGTTCTTAACGGCTGCCGCGCAGTTAAAGCGTTCCTATGATAAAAAATGGGGTGGTTTTGGGAGAGCCCCAAAGTTCCCCATGCCCCATAATCTGATTTTTCTCCTTCGCCACTCCATCTATGAAAAGGATGAGTCTGCCAGAGAGATATGTGAATCAACCTTAAGGCATATGTACCGGGGTGGGATTTACGATCATATTGGGGGAGGGTTTTCCCGTTACTCTACCGATGAAAAGTGGCTGGTTCCTCATTTTGAGAAAATGCTCTATGATAATGCCCTGCTTTCTTATGCCTATCTGGAAGCTTATAAAATAACCAGAGAACCATTTTACCAGTCAGCAGCCAGAGGAATATTGGGTTACATTATGAAAACCCTTACTGATAAAGATGGTGGATTTTATTGTGGAGAGGATGCAGACAGCGAAGGGGTAGAAGGAAAGTTCTACGTTTTTGACCGGGATGAAATCACACAAATTCTAAAAGAAGATGCCCCATTTTACTGTCAGTGGTTTGGAATTACAAAAGACGGAAATTTTGAAGGGAAAAATATCTTAAATCTCATTAATAATCATGATTATGAAAAAAAAGATGAAAAGATTATCGCGCTTAGCAGGAAGCTTTATGATTATCGTCTTAAGCGGACGGAACTTCATAAAGATGACAAAATTCTGACCTCCTGGAATGGTCTGATGATTGCAGGGATGGCAAAGGGGTATCAGATTCTTTTGGAGGAAGTATATTTACAGGCAGCCAGAAATGCACAAGCATTTATTGAAGAAACGCTGACGGACAAGAAAGGCAGACTATTTATCCGCTACCGGGATGGAGAAACCGGACATGATGGTCAACTGGATGATTATGCATTTTACGCGTTCGGATTGTTAGAACTATATCAGGCATGCTTTGAGATATCATATCTTCAAAAAGCAGTCAGTATTTGTGAAAAGATGGTCAGCTTATTTTTTGATGAGGAAAATGGCGGATTTTATATGTATGCACATGACAGAGAAAAACTGATCAGCCGCCCCAAGGAACTGTATGATGGTGCTTTGCCTTCAGGCAATTCTGTGGCTGCATACGTGATAGGGAAACTTTATCATTTAACCGGTGAAATTACATGGCAGGAAATATTAAATAAGCAGTTAAAGTGGATGGGAAGAGAAACACAGACCAGTCCGGCGAATCATAGTTTTACACTTTTGGCGTTTCAGACGGTTCTTTATTCTCATACACAGCTAGTTGCAGTCTCGTCTCAGCCGGGAATCGAGAACGAACTTGCCGGTTTAAAAAGGGAAGTTCTCATGGATATTGAGATTATATTTAAAAATCCGGAAAATGAATTGCTTCTTTCAAAAATCGCTCCGTTTACAAAGGATTATCCCGTAGATTCTGAAAAAAGCCAGTTTTATCTCTGTAAAAACGGAACGTGCTTAAAACCCGTGGATTGTATTTCCCAATTAAAAGAAGCAATTGAATCTATATCATCATAAATCGGACAGTCAGCCATATATATAATTAAATAATCAAAACCAGGGGAATGACAATGTGTACGGCTATGACATTGCAGACGAAAGAAGGGGAAGTTTTTTTCGGAAGAAATATGGATTTTTCCTATGAAATAGATCCTCACTTTTTCAGAGTTCCTAAAAGCTATCAATGGATCAATGCTCTCACCGGTTCCTGGATGCAGGATGATTATAGCTTTATTGGAATTGGGCAGGAGACAGACGGACTTTTGGGATTCTTTGACGGAGTGAATGAAAGAGGATTTGCAGCGGCAGCTCTTTACTTTGCAGGATATGCCAGATATGAAGAAATGGGAAAGGGAGAAAATCGGTTTCCCATTGCTTCCTTTGAATTTCTTCATTATATATTAGGAAAATGCGGATCAGTTCAGGAACTAAAAACACTGGCAGCCCAGGTTTCCATCATTGGAATGGAAGACCCGGTTACAGGATCGGCGGCACCTCTTCACTGGATTGCAACAGACCGGGCCGGTGCCAGTGTGGTAATTGAACTAACTGGTAAGGGACTGATTATTTTTGATAATCCCATGGGTGTTCTGGCAAATAGTCCGGATCTTCCCTGGCATATGACCAATTTAAGAAATTATATGGAGGCAAGCCCTGACCAATTGGAAGAAGTCAGCTGGAGCGGCATAAAGCTTACTCCATTCGGTCAGGCTGGAGGAACAAGAGCACTTCCAGGTGGCTTTACCTCTCCCGATCGTTTTGTCCGTACAGCATTTTTAAAATCATTTCTTCCAGTTCCCCAAAATCGGAAAGAAGCTGTGGTATCCTGTTTTCACGTCATGGAAGGGGTGACGATACCAAAAGGAGCAGTCATGACAAGCCGTGGGTCTTATGATTACACAAAGTATACGGCATTTTTAAATACTGCAACATGTGAGTACTATTTTAAAACCTATGATAGTCTCCAGGTTTGTGTGGCGGGATTATTTGAAAATAATATGGATATCATGCAACCGGTTCAATTGGGATGAATACGTCAAATTCCAAAGGGAATAATAAAAAGGAACTGCCAGGCCGGCAGTTCCTTAAAAGTTATTTCAAAAAGGGAGGAGAGCTGATAACGGAATTATCAGCTCAAGTATTATGAAAAAAATCTTATAAACATATTTAATTTACATTTTTAGTATAACCATGAAACGTGAAGAAATCATGTTGTTTGTGTAAAAGATTTTTGAATGAAATTGAAACAAAGTATGAACAGCTAGACAAAAACTTAATGATTTGATAAAATACACACATATGTTAAACTTTAAACAAGAAAGGGAAAAAACATGAACAATCCTGTTATTACAATTACAATGGAGAACGGTGATGTGATAAAAGCTGAGCTTTACCCTGAAATTGCACCGAATACAGTGAATAATTTTATCAGTCTTGTAAAAAAAGGCTACTATGACGGACTGATTTTCCACAGAGTCATCAACGGATTTATGATTCAGGGCGGATGCCCACAGGGAACCGGAACCGGCGGCCCTGGATATTCCATTAAAGGTGAATTCAGCCAGAATGGAGTTTCCAATACCTTAAAGCATTCTGAGGGAGTCCTTTCCATGGCAAGAGCCATGAGCCCGGATTCAGCAGGCTCACAGTTTTTTATCATGCATAAGGCAGCTCCTCATTTAGATGGCGCTTATGCTGCATTTGGAAAAGTAATCGAAGGCATGGATATTGTCAATAAGATTGCAGACGTGAAAACCGATTACAACGACCGTCCGATGGCTGAACAGAAGATACAGTCTATGTCAGTAGATACCTTCGGAGAAGAGTATCAGGAACCGGAGACTTTATAAATTATGGTGTGGGAACGGGAGATTGCCATTGAAGGGAAGAATTTCCAGGTTACCATATCAGACGAATATGAAGCCCTGCGCTCTGCTTTTGCAGAAGGCAGGGCTGTTATTGGTTTATGGGACCGAAATCGGACGGACCAGTGTCTCTCGCCGGCGTCCTATCTGGTGGAATCTTATGAGGATATTACAACGGAACTTTTAGAACGTGTGGTCCGGAGAAAAGAGGGGATGCCCTGGAATATTACAGACACCAGACGTCTGCTGATCCGGGAGTTTGTGACTGGTGACGCAGATGAAATTCCAAATGAGCCGGATGGAGGAGAGGCGGGAGCCCTTTTTTATAGCAGAGACTCATTAGAAAGCTATATCAGGCAGCAGTATGGATTTTATGAATATGGAATATGGGCTCTTTATGACAGAGAAAAAAAGGTCATTGTTGGAAAAGCAGGGCTGTTTAATTTTGATCCTGGGGAAAATGAGGAGTTGTACTCCTTCATGAAAAAAAATGATACCCCGCTGGAACTGGGATATCATATTTTTACACCTTACAGGCGTCGGGGATATGCAAAAGAAGCATGCCAGGCGATATTAACATATGCCGCCTCTTCTCTGACAGACAGGATCTACGCCAGAGTTCTGGACGAAAACCGCGCCTCTGTCAATCTTTTAAAAAACCTGGGATTTCACCTTACAGGCCGTACACATAGCGGATCAGCTTCACCGCAGTGTCTGTACGAGTGGAATTGCTTATAATGCCTAAAATCGGATCATTCATGGTTAATCCTGTCTTCTTCAGGAAATCCGTATTACCGATTTTAATCCCACAGGCAATTGTCTCGCCAGTCTCTGAATTGGTAACCTCATAGAGCTGATCCTTTACCTGGTCGTAGACGTCAGGGGGAAGAACCTCTTTTAAGTCTAAAAAGCCGCCCATCTCACCAAAGTGGTCGATACTGTCCTTTCTTGCGATCATTACGTCCAGCTCTTTGCTGGAGATCAGGGCAGACAGCTTAGCCAGCTCTGCGTAGGTAAATTCAGTCATATTGGAATTGTCAAAACTTATGGACATGGAATGGTCCACATCAATCTTTGTCTCGTCGGTCAGACCCAGGTATTCACGAAAGCCCTGGTCAAAGTATTCGCTTACCAGGTCCTTTTCACTGTTAGGCTGACTGTTTAAAATGACGCAGGAAAGAGCAGTTTCAAACCGGTTATTGTGTACGGCAGAGAAAATTGAG
>SVDT01000201.1 GCA_015057775.1 Paenibacillaceae bacterium
GTTATTATCCTTTATAACCGACGGATCATTGACCGGATTGTTCTTTTGTCAAAAGAAGTATCTTTAATTGAACAGGGTAATTTGGAACAGCCGATTTTTCATAAAGGAAATGATGAAATTTCACTTCTGGCTAAAAACGCAGACAATATGCGTAATTCCATTATCACAAGATATAAAAGTGAAAAGGATGCCTGGGAAGCAAACAGCGAGCTGATTACCTCCATGTCCCACGATATCCGCACACCCTTAACTTCATTAATCGGATATCTTGAGATTTTAGATTCCAAAGACTACCATTCTGAAGAGCAACTGGAGAAATACATTAAAAACTGTAAGGAAAAATCAATTCAGCTGAAAGATTTATCTGATAAACTGTTTCAGTACTTCCTTGTATTTGGTAAGGATACCATCCTTATGAATATGGAAACCTTTGATGCAAGAATTCTGCTTCAACAGCTGTTAAGCGAGCATGTATTTAACTTAAACAGCCTTGGTTTTGAAGTACAGACTGAATTTATGAATGAACCCTGCAGCATTTTAATTGATATTCAGTATTTAAAACGCCTCTTTGATAACCTTTTTTCCAACGTGAGAAAATATGCTGGTCACGGCACTCCTGTTGTCGTAAAAGGTGGCAGAGACGGTGACAATTTAATCATCAGCATTACCAATGAAATCCGGACTGACCTGGTCTTTCAGGAAAGTACGAATATCGGATTGAAAACATGCAGAAAAATTGCCCAGCAGATGGATGGGAGTTTAGAAATTCTCACTACGGAAACACTTTTTACAGCCTGCGCCACTTTTCCCATTAAACCGGCAGGAAAGGAAACACAAACATGAATAATATTTTAGAATATCTGGAACATTCTGCAAAAGAATTTCCTCAAAAAAAGGCAGTTATTGATCCGGAAACCAGCTGTACCTACGAAGAGCTCTATGACCGGGCAAAACGAATCGGCAGTTTTTTATCCGAGCATACTAAAACAGGAAAGCCTGTTGTGGTCTTTATGGATAAATGTGTGGAAGCGGTGACCTCATTTATGGGAATCGTCTATGCCGGCTGTTTTTATACCTTCATAAGTCCCGACCAGCCAGTTGCACGTATCGGCCAGATTCTTGATGTACTAAAAACAGACTGCATTATCACTCTTTCGGAGACAGACGAAAAACTGAAACAGATTTCTTTTAAAGGCACCATTTTGGAATACCATAAACTTATTTCTGCCCCCGCTGATCCGGAACGATTAAAAGCGGTCAGGGAGAAATCACTGGATACTCAGCCATTGTATTGTAACTTTACTTCCGGATCTACCGGAGTTCCAAAGGGCGTTTTAGTAAGCCACCGTTCTGTGATTGATTTTATGGAATATTTCCCTGATCTGTTTGGGATTACAACAGATGATATACTTGGCAATCAGGCGCCTCTGGACTTTGACGTATCGGTAAAAGACCTCTATTCTGCCTTTAAAACCGGCGCTTCCATTGTTCTGATACCAAAAAAATATTTTTCTATTCCCACCATGCTTTTGGATTGCCTTTGCGAGTATCAGATTACAACACTGATCTGGGCTGTGTCAGCTCTTTGTATGGTGACTCAGTTAAAAGGCTTCACTTACAAAGTGCCAGACCATGTAAATAAGGTTTTATTCAGCGGTGAGGCCATGCCTGCAAGCCACCTGGCTATCTGGCAAAAGAACCTTCCAAATGCCAGATTCGTTAATCTTTACGGGCCTACTGAAATCACCTGCAACTGTACGTATTATCCTGTTTTAAGAGTATTTGAACCGGAAGAGAAAATACCAATTGGAACGTCATTTCCCAATGAACATGTATTTCTCCTGGGATCAGATGATGAACTTATTACATCCGAAGGGGAAATCGGAGAAATCTGCGTGGCAGGAACCGCTCTTGCCCTGGGTTATTATAACAATCCGGAGCAGACAAAAAAAGCATTTGTTCAAAATCCCTTGAATGATCTCTATCCTGAGACCATTTACCGGACTGGAGATCTTGCTTTTTATAATAGTCACGGTGAACTTTGTTTCTCCGGACGCAAGGATTTTCAGATTAAGCACATGGGACACCGGATTGAACTGGAGGAGATTGAACTGATTTTGAACAGCTATCCGGAAATCAGCCGCGCCTGCTGTGCATTTGACAGTGAAAAAAACCGCCTTGCTGCATTTTACTGCGGGGATTTAGATAAAAAGGAATTGCTAAAACGCATGCGGGAAACACTCCCTTCCTATATGATTCCCAACCTGTGCATTCCCGTACTTCACATCCCCGTTACTGCAAACGGTAAGATGGACAGAAAAAAATTATTGGAGATGTGTTTATGAAATCAGAAGTAAATGAATCAAAACTCAAGACTGCACTTAAAAATTATAAAACACCATTTTATCTGTTTGACACAGACATTCTTGCAGACAGAATAGCGGACATACGATCAGCACTCCCGCCCAAAACCCAGATCTGTTTTGCTATGAAGGCAAATCCGTTTTTAGTAAAGGATATGGAGATGCATGTGGATTATTTTGAAGTTTGCTCTCCAGGAGAATTTCACATCTGTGAACGGGCCGGGATTGATGAAAAACGGATTGTGATGTCAGGTGTATATAAGAAACAGGAGGATATGGAATATGCCATATCCAAATATAAAGATATCATCTTTACCGTGGAATCCAGGGAACACTGGAAGATTCTTACCTCCTGTGCTCTGAAAGAAAAACGAAAAATCAGGGTGCTTTTACGTCTCACCAGCGGAAATCAGTTTGGAATGGATGAGTCATCCATACGCCGCATTATCATGGAAAATACCTGTGAGTACGTGGAGATTTTAGGTCTCCAGTATTTTTCAGGCACCCAGAAAAAATCAGGTGCAAAGCTTGAAAGTGAATTAATGATGCTGGACCAGCTTTGTGCAGATTTACAGAATCAGTATCAGTTTACAGTACAAAAACTGGAATACGGACCCGGCCTTCCGGTGTGCTACTTTGAAGGGGAAAAAGATGAGGAAGAAGCCATGCTTTTAGCCCTGTCAAAAGCCATTGGGCATCTGTCCTTCCAAGGGCAGGTTACACTGGAAATGGGGCGTTTCATCGCCGCATCCTGCGGCGTTTATGCAACCAGCGTAGTAGACTTAAAAACTAACAATGACCAGTCTTACTGCATCGTTGACGGAGGTATTCATCAACTGAACTATTACGGACAGATGCTGGCTATGAAAAAACCTTTTATTAAACATTACGGCAGCCAGGATGGTGAAGTGGGGGAATGGACCGTCTGTGGTTCTCTCTGCACTTCCAGTGATGTACTGGTTAGGCAGTACCCGTTTAAAAGCTTAAAACAGGGTGACCACCTGATTTTTGGAAAAACAGGTGCTTACTCCGCTACGGAAGGAATGTCCATGTTCTTAAGCCGTGATCTTCCTTTGGTACTTCTTTATTCAGAACATGAGCAGTACCGGATTGCAAGAGATTCTTTTGCAACCGACCAGTTAAATTTTTTTCATTCAGAAAGGGGATAAATATATGAACAAATTATTAGAGATTTTAAATGAGATTAACCCGGGGATTGACTATGAGACAGAAACAAGACTGATTGACGATGCACTTTTGGATTCTTTTTCCATTCTCTCACTGATTCCTGAGCTTGAGGATGCATTTGACATTTCCATTACTCCGGCTGATATGATACCTGTTAACTTTAATTCAGCAAATGCGATTTGGAGCATGATTAACCGGCTGAAAGAGGATTAATCTATGACCTATACATCTATCCTTTACCTGTTCATCTTTCTTCCCGGTGTCATGCTTCTTTACCAGCTGGCACCGGGACGCCACCGGTATAAAGTTTTACTGGCGGCCAGCTGGCTGTTTTTCCTTTCCCTTAGCGGAAAATTAATTGTTTACCTCCTGATCTCCACTGTTTCCATTCATCATATTGGTCTGTGGCTTTCTTCCTGTAAAAGGGATCTGGATTTAACAGGAGTAACTGGGGAAGAGAAAAAATCTCTGAAAGCAGCCTGTGCCGTCAAACGGCGGAGAATCTTGTGGCTGGGTTTGGGAATTCAGCTTGGCATGCTGGTAATCCTGAAATACTCCGGATTTTTCAGTGATAATGTCAATCATCTGTTAAAGGCAGTCTCTTATCCTAACCTGCTGCCTGCCATGAAATTTGCTCTACCCATAGGAATATCCTTCTATACCTTACAGGCTGTTTCCTATCTGGCAGATGTATATTATGAAAAAATTCCGGCTGACGACCATCTGGGCCGACTGGCTCTTTATCTGACCTTCTTTCCCATATTAATGGAAGGTCCTATATGCCGCTATTCCCAGACTGCAAACGCTCTGACTGAGTGTAAACCTCTGGAATATAAAAATGTTACTTACGGCTTTCAGAGAATATTATGGGGACTGTTCAAAAAAATGATTATTGCAGACCGGTTGAATCTGCTTGTAGAGACAGTCTTTGGATCTTATAAACAATACGGAGGCATTGTGGTAATTCTCAGTGCCATCCTCTATACCTTTCAGCTTTACGCAGATTTCTCCGGCTGTATTGACATGACCATCGGAACCGGGGAAATCTTTGGAATTAAGATTCCGGAAAATTTCAGGCAGCCATTTTTTTCCAAAAGCCCTTCCGAATTCTGGAGGCGCTGGCATATTACACTTGGTACCTGGCTGAAAGACTATATCTTTTATCCCATATCTTTAACCGCTCCGGTAAAGAAATTCGGAAAAAATTCCAGAGCAAAATTAGGAAAGCATATGGGTCAGGTGGTTGCTTCCGCTCCGGCACTTTTTGGTGTGTGGATCTGCAATGGTTTCTGGCATGGCACAGGCTGGCATTATCTGTTTTTCGGTATGTATTACTTTGTTCTGATTTTACTGGAAAACCTTTCGGAACCTTATGTAATAAAAGCCGCTGAACGCTTAAAGATCAACCGGAATAATCTGTTATACCGGATTTTCCAGTCTGTGAAGCTTTTAATCATCGTCTTCATCGGTGAGTTGTTTTTCCGGGCGGAAACCATGACCGCCGGTTTATCCATGTTTCAGTCTATATTTACTGACTTTAACACAAAGGTACTGACCAACGGCTCTCTGTTGCAGCTTGGGCTTTCTTTAGCAGATTATACAGCCGTATTTTTAGGCTTTCTGGCAGTACTGACAGTTGGTATCATTCACGAACGTGGAATTTCCATAAGAGATAAAATATCCGGATATAAAATTCCGGTACGATGGACTCTGTATTATGGTGCGATTCTACTTGTAATCGTCCTCGGTGCATACGGCGACGGATATATACCGGCAAAACTGATCTATGCCGGATTTTAAGAGGTGACGGAATGCATGCAGGAAACAAAATAAGAACATTAGCCTTTATTACCGGACTTACGCTTCTTTTATATATCATGTCCTTTCTGTTCCTTCCAGCAAACACCGGGGCAGGAGGACTTTATAAAAAAGCCGGAGGAATCTATAAAGAACCAAAAAATACCATCGGATACTTATCCATCGGAGACAGTGAAAGTTCCACCAGCATCTCTCCTTTGGAGATCTGGAATACTTACGGATATACTGGTTTTAACTTAGGCGTACCCGCACAAAGACTTCAGGATACCTATTATCTTCTGGAAAAGGTGTTAAATAAACAGTCTCCAAAGGTTGTGCTGTTGGAGACCAATGCCTGTTTTCGGGATTTTAAATACATCAATGCTCTGGAAACAATTGTTGATGATAAAACGAAAAAGATATTCCCTATTTACCAGTATCATAATAACTGGAGATATTTCCATTTCTATATGTTAAAAAATTTAAGCGCTGATATGGCAGAAAAACCATCTCCTGCATATAAGGGCTATCAATATAATAGTAACAGCAAACCTTATATAGGAGGTCCTTACACAGAAGAGACGGATGAGGTTGAGGTAATACAGGATCAGCCCTATCTGTATCTGACAAAAATCAGCCAGTTATGTAAGGAAAAAGGAATCCGGCTGGTCTTATACAGCTCTCCTTCTCCAAAATGCTGGACTTATGCAAAACATAATGCAGTGAAACAATTTGCTGATAAAAATGACCTGGATTATATCGATCTTAACCTGTCTTTAGACCAGTTATCCATTGACTGGAACACGGATACCAGAGACGGCGGAGATCATATCAACTATTACGGAGCAAAAAAAGTTTCTGCCTATATGGGCAGTTACTTATCTGGTTTAAACCTCCTGACCGATCACCGCCAGGATCCCCGGTTTGTGTCATGGAATAATGAGTTTAAAACCTATGAGACACAGACCATGAGAAGTTCTAAGTAAATACCGGTCCTGCAGGCTAAGATGCTGCAGGACCTTTTTCTATTCCTATTGCTGTCTGTAATAAGTAAGAAAATCCTTTAATCTGCTGCATGCAGATTTTAACTGTTCCATCTCCGGCAGATAAACTACCCTGAAATGATCTGGTTTCTCCCAGTGGAAGCCGCCGCCGTGGGTAAGAAGAATCTTTTTATCTCTTAAGAAATCCAGAACAAACTTTTCATCATCATAAATTCCAAACCGTTTTATATCAATCTTAGGAAATACATAAAAAGCCGCTTTGGGTTTCGTTGCTGAAATACCTGGAATCTGGTTTAATGCCTCATATATGTATTCTCTCTGCTCGTAAATACGGCCGCCGGGAACCAGAAGTTTCTTTGTCTCCTCTTCCATCTCAAGAGCTGTAGCTATAACAGACTGGGCTGGAACATTGGAACACAGCCTCATGGAAGACAGCAGATTGATTCCCTCCACATATCCCCTTGCAGAAGATTTGTCGCCGCAAAGACTCATCCAGCCGCAGCGGTATCCAGCGATTAAATGGGACTTGGACAGACCGTTAAACGTAATCGTAAGGAGATCCGGAGCAAGTGAAGCAATGGATGTATGGACAAGGCCGTCAAGAACCAGTCTGTCATAGATCTCATCCGCGAAAATTATGAGACCATTTTCCAGGCAGAGCTTAACGATTTCTTCCAGCAGTTCTTTGGAATAAAGGGTTCCTGTAGGATTATTGGGATTAATTACAACAATTCCCTTTGTTCGTTCTGTGATCTTACTTTTAATATCATTGATATCCGGATACCAGTCTGCCGCTTCATCGCAGATGTAATGAACTGCTGTACCTCCTGCCAGTGTAACGGAGGCGGTCCACAGGGGGTAATCCGGTGAAGGTACCAGGATTTCATCACCAGAGTCCAAAAGGCCCTGCATGGAAAGTGTAATTAATTCACTGACCCCATTTCCTGTATAAACATCATCTGTTCCCACTTCCTCAATTCCTTTTTTCCTGCAATACTTTACTATTGCTTCTCTGGCAGAGAGTAACCCTCTTGAATCGGAGTAGCCCTCTGTATGGACCAGATTACTGTTCATTTTCATTAAAAGCTCTTCTGGGGCGCGAAAACCAAATGGAGCAGGATTTCCTATATTCAGCTTTAAGATCTCGACTCCCTGGGCGATCATTCGGTTTGCTTCGTCCATAACCGGTCCCCTGATGTCGTAACACACATAATCCAGTTTTTGTGATTTTTCAAATTTCCTCATGATAATTTCCTTCTTTCTTGATTTTTGCATAAAAAAAGGCCCCAAGCGTTCATACGCTTAGGGCGAATATACAATCCGTGTTACCACCTAAATT
>SVDT01000202.1 GCA_015057775.1 Paenibacillaceae bacterium
ACCTGGACCAATATTTCTTAATGTGCGAAAAATAGGGCTAACCACTCATATTATCATGGCCAATAAAAAAGTGAAGGAGCAAAACCAATGAACCAGTTTTGCTCCTTCACTTTTTACTCTTAGACTCTTACATCAACATACTGTCCTAAACCAGTTGTCTTAATCTGATTTGGGACTGCCGCATCCATCATCTTTAAAAGATCGGCTGCCTGCGTTTCCTGGTTATCCATTGCCTTCTTTGCAACGCTTAATCCGGCGCTCTGTTGAATTCTAGAAGAGCTTAACTGCATACTCATTGCTGCAATATCCATATCTTTCTCCTTTCACATCACATGTTTTAAGAAATTATGGTTCAACACTTATTATATCGGCATTTTTATGAAACTGATAAGTTATACTCCCTGTTCCTGATAACAATCCAGAGTAAACCAGAACTCCACTCCGCCCTCAACGTTTCTCACACCGCAGGACTTCTTATGAGAGTCAATAATCGCCTTTACAATAGAAAGACCAATTCCGCTGCCACCATATTCACGGGTGTGAGCCTTATCCACTTTGAAAAATTTCGTCCATAGCTTCGGTAAATCTTCTTCCGGAATACTCTGTCCCGTATTAAATACGGTTACAAGCGCCTCTTTCCCATTCTCTTCAGCAGTGATAATAATTTCCCTGTCTCCGCCAAGATGATTAAGTGCATTATTTAAATAATTGGTGATCACTTCTTCTATTTTAAATTCATCCGCATAAACACGAATGGTATCAAAAGTCTCCAATTTCACCTTAGCTTCCTTTTGCTGGATTAAAATTCCGGCAGATCCAATCACTCCGCGGATAAGCTCCGTCAAATCAAAGCATTCCAACTGTAAATCGTCGTTGCCAAATTCCAGAGCCGTCAGATTCAGCAGCTGACGAACCATTTTGTTCATCTTATTAGCCTCATCCATTATCACCTCACAGTAATAATCCCTGCTCTCCGGATCTTCTGCCATTCCCTCCGTTAAGCCTTCCGCATATCCCTGAATAAGGGCAATGGGTGTTTTCAGCTCATGGGACACATTAGCAATAAACTCCTTTCGCATCTCATCAATCTTTACCTTTTCCGCAATATCATTCTGCAGCTCTTCATTGGCACTGCGAAGCTGTCCGATTGTATCCTTAAGCCGGTCAGACAACTGATTCATGCTGTTCCCCAGGACACCGATTTCATCTTTTTCATCACCAGTGTATTTTGCCTCAAAGTCAAGACCGGACATCTTCTCTGACAAATTCGCCAGTTGAAGAATGGGTGTTGTAATTCGTTTGGTGGTGAAATAAATAAACAAACTACCTATAATCAAAGCCATAGACCCCACATATGCCAGGAACCTGTTTGACAAAGCCACACTGTCCCTGATACTCGACAGCGGTATGGAGATTAGAAATATAGTTTTATTATCTGAAAAATACCCCCAGCTCTCCAGGTAATAAGAATCCGAACGTTTATCATAAGTTTTTTGTATAATATAGTTATTATGTTTTTTTAATACTCTGGCCTGGGGCATATCTTTGCCAAAAATATAATCCTCTACCCTGTTTTTTAAGAACTGTCGGTCACCACTTGTAGACATCATATATTCGTCTGTTGTACTGTCGATTAAAATCATCATTAAATTATATTTTTCACCCATGGTCCGAAACATCTTCTGCACGGGTCCCTCATTTTTGAAATCAGGATCATAGGAATCATGGTAATAATTAATAATTCCTTTTCCGCTTTCATTGGCCTGGGCTACTACCTGATCAATCTCTGTATAGGCCATTTCCAGTATACGAACCTTGGCTCTGGTGTAAAATCCCTCTAAAAACCAGTTGTTCACACACCAGGTGGTCAGAAGAACAAACGCCATCAGACAGACAAATATGATGGCAAAACGTGCCTTTATGGAATGTTTCATTCACTCACCTCTAACGATTATGTCACTTCAAATTTATAGCCCATTCCCCAGATGGTTCGGATGTAATCTCCCTTTTCTCCCATCTTGCTTCTTAATTTTTTCACATGTGTGTCAATGGTTCTTGCATCACCGAAATAATCATAGTTCCATACATTATTAAGAATTTTTTCTCTGGAGAGAGCTATTCCCTGATTTTCCAGGAAATATGCCAGAAGCTCAAATTCTTTATAGCTTAATTCAATATCTTTTCCATCAATGGTTACCTGATGTGCCACCTTATCGATGCAGATACCGCCAATCTCAACCGAATCCGTATTCACAGCATTGCTGCGCCTTAATATGGCCTCTACACGGGCAACCAGGATCTTGGGGCTGAATGGCTTTGCAATGTATTCATCCACGCCCAAATCAAATCCCTGAAGTTCATCCCTCTCTTCTGTTCTGGCTGTAAGCATAATAATCGGAACCTGGGAATACTTACGGATGGTCTTGCAGGTCTCCCACCCATCCATCTTCGGCATCATCACATCCAGAATAATCAGTACGATATCTTTCTGCTCAAAAAATATGTCTACTGCTTCCTCACCGTTTGATGCTTCCACAACGGTAAATCCTTTTACACTGAGGAAATCCTTTACCAGCTTTCTCATTCTGGCTTCGTCATCTACCACTAATATTTTTAACTGTTCCATAAAAACCTCCCGAAATCAGATCTCAACTGTTTTCCTGTATTTATGAAACATATTGTACCAAATTGATAGCGGAATATCTACATTTTCACAGAGATTTCACACCATTTCCCGATTAACCTTCGTAAAAGTAAAAAAAGGCAGATGCTCCTGTAAAAAGCATCTGCCTGTCCAATCAAATCTTATCTTAATTCAGTTGTAGGAATGGTATCCATATCATCAAACGCCTGATTCTCGCCGCCCATTGCCCAAACGAAGGTATAGTTGCTTGTACCTGCTCCGGAATGGATGCTCCAGGATGGGCTGATGACTGCCTGCTCATTCTGCATAACGATGTGTCTGGTCTGATTGCCTTCGCCCATCATGTGGAATACTACATTGTTCTCCGGAATCTCGAAGTACATATAGATTTCCATACGTCTCTCATGAGTATGAGATGGCATGGTGTTCCATACACTGCCTGGATCTAAAACAGTCATACCCATGGATAACTGACAGGTCTCAAGTACATCCGGATGGATGAACTGGTTGATCACACGCTTGTTGGAAGTTTCCATTGCACCCAGAGGCTTCTTAGCTGCCTTTTCAATCGGGATAAAGGTTGTCTTGCATGCCTTGTGAGCAGGAGCACTTACCATATAAAATTTAGCTGGGTTTGCTGCATCATCACTGGTGAATAATACTTCTTTGGTTCCCTTGGTGATGTATAAGCAGTCTTTATATCCCATGCTGAATTCTTCTCCATCTGCTTTGATCTTTCCTGATCCGCCGATGTTGAAGATACCGATTTCACGTCTTTCAAGGAAAAAGCTTGTACCAAAGTTTTTCCAGATATCAATTCCCTTGTCAATGGAAACGGTTTCTGTTGTTGGCATACAGCCCAGTGTTACCATACGGTCAACATGGGAATAAACAGCTACCACTTCATTGGCAACGTATAAGTTCTCAATTAAAAATTCGTCTCTTGTTTCTTCTGTTGTGTAACGCTTAAAATCTTTCTGATTAGCAGAGTAACGAATATCCATTTATTAAAAGCCTCCTTATTTGTATTTGAAATAACTGACCATCTCCATGGTATCATAAGGCAGTTTTTAATTCAACATCTTATTGGATTATTTTAAATTTATCCAATTCTTTCTGGAGAAGTGCGGCCTGGGCTGACAATTCTTCACTGGAAGCGGAGCTTTCTTCTGCTGTAGCCGCATTGCTCTGGACTACGTATGAGATTTCATTGATTCCGTTGCTGACACTAACCATAGCAACGGCCTGTTCTCTTGCGGACTGCTCCACTGATTCCATAAGCCCTTTGGCATGATTTGCCTGTTCCATAACCTCTGCCAGAATCTGGGCATTTTCTTTTGCAGTCCCCATACCATCTGTCACAGCCCGGGCTGCATTTTCTACAAGCAACGCAGTGCGTTTGGCAGCTTCTGCGGATTTTGCTGCAAGGCTGCGGACTTCGTCTGCAACTACCGCAAATCCCTGACCTGCTTCTCCTGCACGGGCCGCTTCTACCGCAGCATTTAACGCCAGAAGATTGGTCTGTGAGGCAATTGCATCTACATCCTTTGTAATCTTTGCAATTTCATCGGAAGTGTTCTTTATCTCGTCCATTGCCCGAAGCATCTGCTTCATCTTCTTATTGCTTTCTTCTACCCGAACCAATGTCTGCTCTGCATAACCGGCAGCCTGCCCGATATGGGCCGAACTTTGTTCTGCCTGTTCCGTAATCTCTGTTATGGCAGAAGAAAGCTGGTCAATGGTTCCTGCCTGTTCCGTCGCTCCGGCTGCCAGAGCTGATGCTGCGTCTGCCACCTGGGATGAACCTGAATTCACCTGCTCGGCCGACTCACGAATCAAGCCCAATGTCCGGTTTAACTGCTTGTAGATCAGAATCAGAGAATCATGGATGGTGGAAAAATCTCCGGCATACTCCCTGGTTACAGGAAGTGTCATATCTCCAGCCGCCATATTTTTCAAGTGAAGCGTAATATCACCCACTACTTCTTTCATCTGCCCAATCAGTTCATCGGTTGCCTGAGAGAGTACCTCCATCTCATCACCGGTTTTCACAACTGCAACGGGAGGGGTATGAACATCTCCGTCGGAAAGCAGTTTAAGCCGCTCAGATATGGGACTTAATGGAGCTGTAATCCTGTGAAGGAACTTGACAAGTATGATTAAACCTGTGAAGCAGATCAATAAGGCTACAACCGCCAGCAGTATAATATTGAGTATTTTTTCCCTGTGATATCCTGCAACAGCACTGTCTATGTCGTCTATGTAGTTTCCTGTACTGATGTACCAGTCATATGGCTCAAATTTTATGGTATAAGCCCGTTTAGCAAATGTGCCTTCCTGGCCTGGTTTTGTAAAGTAGAAATTGGTGAATCCACCTCCGGGCTGGGATCCGTTTTTAATAAATTCACGGATATAGTATTCTCCCTTCAGATCCTTCTCATCGTAGCGCTCTTTTCCTTCATATTCCGGATTCATATGAATAGCACAGAGACCAGTGGAAGTATCGGCCCAGAAATATCCGTTTCCATTGTCATAACGGGTATTGCGGACAATGGCTTTTGCATTGTCCAGTGCCTCTTTTTCTGTAATTTCACCGGATTTATAGCGGTCATAATTAACCTGTAACACACTGACCAGACTTTCAGTCGCTGTTTTAATATTTAAATCATAACTTTCGTAACTGGAATCAATCCAGTTCTGGTAAACCCGGTCCAGGCTGATATAAAAAATGGTCATCACGGCGGATATAATTAACATTACCATGACACTGACGAATACAACCAGCTTTCCAGTTACCTGCAATCTCTTACTCTTTTGTGCCTTCATGTAATACCCCTTTCTGATTGCAATCTCATTCAATATGGATTAGCATACACGGTATTTATAAAATCTGCAACTGACGTTTACTGAAAGTTTATTAAATTTCTGTAAAATATTTGTCAAATTTTAAACAATTAAAAAAATTCCCAAAAAAAGACACAAATATGGCATTTTGAAACCTGTGTCTTTCTTCGGGAATTTATTTTTATTCTTTTATGGCTGCCTGAATTAATTTTAAATTACTTTTCAGACGTTCATTGTCGGGGGCCAAAAAAAGAGCTGCTTTTGCATGATCCAGGGATTCAGAATACAATCCCAGCCGGTAAGAGGCAATGGCGCAAAGGTCATCCGGAGTATAGTCCCAGGAATACCCCATATTTACAAAGGTCCTTGATTTTTCTTTTATCTTCAGTGCTTCCAGGGTCAGAAAATAAGCCATGGGCCAGTCGCTTTGCTCATAGCAGATTTTGGCAAACTCCACATAAGGATCCCGCATGCCAGGAACCTCTGCAATGGCTTTAAAATACCACTGGTATGCTTCTTTTATCTTGCCCAGCCGATAATACGATCTGGCAATCCAGCGCATGGCTGCACACCGTTCATCACACCAGGTTGCAGTGGGAAGCAGCAAATACTCCTTTAAGGTTTTAATGCTCTCCAGCCATTTGCTCTTATACATATACTCTCTGCCAAGATAGTACCGCATCCGCTCATCCCCCGGCGTCTCTGCAACTGCCAGCTCTAAAAGAGGCAGATAGGAGCCCCTGGATTTGGTGGGATCGGGGTAATGGCTTAACACCATTCCATCAATATAGATTGTCTCCAGAGGTGATTTTCCACAGTACTGGACAAACTCATGTACCGGGCATTTCCACCGGAAGTCCTTACGCTGATGCACTTTAAAATAATAAAACTGTATATCCGGTGTTCCGTCTGGCTTTAAACTCCAGTTGTAAAGATAGCGGCCGGTCTTTGCAACAGCTCCCTTGTTAACGGGCTTATGGTTTACCCACGCTTCTTCCAGCCGTTTTCTCCACCCTGGTTCAAACCGTTCATCAAGATCGGTGCAGACACAGATATCCACATCTTCTGGTACGTGATCCAGAGAAATATTTCTTGCCACATCAAATCTCCATGGCTTTACAATATCTACATAGACTATGGCTCCCCGCTCTTTTAGCTTTTCTACCGTATCATCTTCCGATCCGGTGTCTGTGACAACAATAAGATCCGCCTCATTCATGGAATCCATCCAACTATCTACAAATGATGCTTCATTTTTACAGATTGCATAAACACAGATTTTCAAACCGCTCATCAGGATTCCTCCTTATCTGCCGGTTTTCTGCTCTTTTGCTGAATCAGCAGGAGATTGCTTTGAAGCCTTTTATTTTCCGGATCTGTTTTTAAAGCCTGGTCTGCATACTCTTCGGCTGTCTCATACATACCCAGCCGGTACGCACTGATTGCAGCATAATCGTATAATGCATATCCCCAGCTTGCCGGGTCCACCAGATAGCTTCCCGTACTTTCTTTAATTGCCAGCCCCTTTAGAGCCATGGCAAAGCTTAAGGCCCAGTTGGATTCCATATATCCGAATTTGGCTAAAGCAAGATAAGGTTCTCTCACCTCCGGACATTCTGCAAGAGCCCGGTAGAGCCAGACCAGTTCTTCTCTTTTATTGCCCTTTGCTGCATAGGAACTGGCAATAAAGCGCATAGAGGCACTACGTTCCTCCATCCATCTTGCGGTGGGCATAGAGAGATGTTTATTGAGCGTTTGTATGGCCTTGTCATAATCTCCATGGTATACATATTCTCTGCCAAGCCAGAACATGGCCCTGTCATCAAAGGGATTTTCTTTTACAGATAACTCCAGAAGGGGCAGATACTGGGTTCTTGGTTTTGAATTATCCGGGTAATGATTTAATACAAGTCCCGTCACCCAGCCTGATTTTTCCGGCTCTGATCCACTATACTCCAATATTTCATGAACCGGATGAACCCAGCGGTATCCATGGCGTTTATGGATCTTTTCCATGGGATACTGCTTCTTTGGTGTTCCGTCTGGATTCAACGAAAATGTGAATAAATATCTGGCACGGGTCTGATCCTTTTTCCAGGCATACTCTAAGATTTTTCTCCAGCCCGGTATAAATACTTCGTCC
>SVDT01000203.1 GCA_015057775.1 Paenibacillaceae bacterium
CAGACCAGAATGCAGCTTCTCCGAACCGATAAGAAAGGCTTCGTCCAAAGGGCAATGCGGCACCATTTTCGTCAAACCAGTAAATAAAATCTCTGGCAAAAATCTTGGCCCGTTCTCTAAATTCGCTGCACCGCTTAGGATCTTCCTCTTCCATAGCTACGGAATATAAAAGCCCGTAATAATGCATGGCAAAAGAAATGTAGTAGTCCTTCTGACTGGAACCGCCATCCCGGTACCAGCCATCACCGATATAATAGCTTTCGATTTTATCAAGACCTGACAGGAGCTTTTCTTTGCTGTATGGATAGCCAAGCTTTTGCAGGGCAATATTTACAAGAATCATAAAAAACTGCCAGTTACAGTCCGGAATGATGTGTTCATTAATTCCGTAAAGCCATTTAGCCAGGTTGTCTTTTTCCCGTTCTTCTAAGGGCTCCCAAAGTTTTTCCGGAGTAAAGATCAGACCGCTTGCAATAGCAGCCATCTCCACAAATCTCTGGTCGTAATCGTTAAAACCGCCCCAGTATTCGCTATGGAGTGGATCGGTACCATTTTTCAAACCATTTACATAAATATCTTCAAAGCCTTTTCCTCCCCCAAGCCACAAGGGCACCAAAGCCCACAGGGGTCTTGAGAAAGCCTCCATCTCCATGCTGACTGTAGGGTAAGTAACACCGCTGTCTCCTAAATGCAGTCTGGCACAGCCTTTGCTGTATAATGGTTTTAATCGATCTAACAGCTGAAACATCAGCTGTCTGTAGTCCTCTTTTGTTTCAAGCTTCATGAACATTCGCCTCTTTTCAATCATTGATTGTTACCAATATGGATTCCAGTCTATGGACAGACGGATCAGCGCCTCTAAATAGAAATAATCTCCCCAGATATTGCATTCATCCACACCTTCCGGAGTGCAGGTATTGTATGGAGATTTTTTGGAATACGTGCTGTGAAGAACCAGTCCGTTAGATTTGGTTCCTTCTTTCACCGCATAACCAGTCACTACTGATTCCATGATCTTTTTCGCAATGGAACGATAGTAAGCCGCTTCCCCTTCTGGCAGATAGTTAGCCATTTCAAGCATTCCGCAGGCTGCAATGGAAGCAGAGGAAGAATCCTTTGGCTCCCCAGATCCATCTGTAAATTCCAAATCCCAGTAAGGTACTAAATCATCAGGGAGATGGTCTAAGAAGTAACCAGTCACATGCTTAAAGTCTTCTACATATTCTTCTCGTTTCGTATAACGGTATGCTAAAGCACAGCCATATACTCCCCACGCCTGACCTCTTGCCCAGGCAGACCCGTCCCGGTATCCCTGGCAGGTTGCACCATGATCCGGCTCACCAGTCTCCATATTCATAAAGAAGGTGTGCCAGGTGGAATAATCTTCTCTGATAACATTGGCAATGGCGGTATGAATGTGCTTTTCAGCAATATCTCTGTACTTTGTATCATTGGTTTCTTCGGATGCCCAGTAAAGAAGAGGCAGATTTAAAAGACAGTCAATGATAAAACGGTAATTCTCCGGCTGGTTCATAGGTCCCCACGCCTGAATAAACTGCCCCACTGGCTGAAACCGGCTGATGAGCTGATCTGCTGCCTTGATCGCCGCTTTCTTTCCCGTTTCATCTCCTACCAGCTTATAAGCTGCCACACAGGAAGGGGAATACAGAAATCCCATATCGTGATGATCCACTTCCACCTTATCTTCAATTCTCTTTAAAAAGCTTTCTGCCTGAATGCTGCCAGCCTTGGCAAAAGCATCATCCCTGCTCCACTCATATGCCAGCCAGAGCTGGCCAGTCCAGAATCCGGTGGTCCAGTTTACATTGGGAGTTGGCTTATAATAGCCGCCTTCACTATATGCTTTTTTAAAAGAGTGGGTAAATTCCCCTAAATTATCCTTCAGCTGTCTGACAGCAAAGTCCAAAGCGTTGCGGCACTGGTCTGCCGACAGCTCCGGCCTGTTTTCAAACAATTTCTCCGTCGTTTCCTTCATTTTCCCTTACCTCCTCATAAAACTTCTTCATCACTGCAAATGCAGGTTTTTCTCTCTTTCTGTCCGCAGTCACCAGACCCTTTATGTTGTATCCGTTCTGATATGCGCCAAGCCGCTTGGGCGTCCGGTAATCATACAGGATCCAGGGTGCTGTGCCCTGAATGTATTCTGTTTTACCAAACATCTCTACCTGCTTTTTATAGATTTCTTCCTGTTCCTGTTCAGAGCCACGGACATACTTACCGGTTTTATTTTCAGCATGGTAGCCATCTGCACCAAACTCACTGATTATCACTGGTTTTTCCGGCTTAGAACCATTTAGAATTTCTGTCAGCTTCTCATAATCCGGATCATACCAGCCGTAGTACTCATTAAAACCGATGACATCCAGATGGCTCTCCAGCCGGTCAGCAATTCTTAAATTTACGGTATCTACCAGACACGCAGCTGAAATCAGACGGGAAGGGTCCTTTTCTTTCGCTGTCTCTGCCAGATACTTCATAAAGTGATACCTGTCGTCTGTATCCGGGTTTTCATTTCCAACTGACCAGATGATAACACTGGCGCGATTAAAATCCCGGGAGATTAATTCTGATAGCTGGTTTCTTGCATCACTGAGGGTCTGGGGGTTTGAAAAGTCGATCCACCAGTAAACCGGGATCTCCTCCCAAAGCAAAATTCCTTCCTCGTCTGCAATCTCTGAAACCCACTGGGTATGGGGGTAATGGGCGAGGCGCAGGAAATTACAATTCATTTTTTTCGCTCTCTGAAATGCTTCCCGGATATCCTCCTTTGTTACCGCTTTCCCATGTACCTGGGTTTCCTCATGAAGACAGGCTCCCCGTAAGAATATGGGTCTGCCATTTAACAGTATCTTTCCGTCTCTTGTCTCTATGGTACGAAAGCCGATGACATCCGTCACCTCATCCTTTGCCTCTCCCTTTTCCTTCAAAGCCAGAATCACCTCATAGCGTTTGGGATTCTCAGGACTCCAAAGGGATAAATTCTGTGCATGGACGATCTTTGTAAAGGTACCGTCTCCACTTACAGGAACGGTTTCTTCTATGTTAAGTTCCGGAATTAAAAAAGTCAACGTATGATCTGTCAGTTTCTTCTCACTCTCAATAAGAGCCTTAACTTCAATCGCTCCGGTTTCCCTGTTAACAAGACTTACTTTCATATTCTTAATGTAGACATTGGGTACAAAAAGAAGGGAAACATCCCGGTAAATACCGCCATATAAGAACCAGTCCGTATTTTCACTGGGGATCTGCTCTTTTCTTCTCGTATTATCCGCTACCACAATTAATCTGTTTTCCGCCTTTAAATGAGGCGTAATTTCTAAGGAAAAGGGTGTGGAACCTCCTTTATGGATTCCAAGAAATGTTCCATTTAAGAAGATTCTGGCTTCATAGGAAACGGCACCAAACTGTAAGAACACACGCCCTTTGTTTTCTTCCTCCAAAGAAAACCGGCGGCTGTATACCGCCGGTCCTTCGTAATAAAAATATTCCGGTTTTGCAAGATTCCATACTCCCGGTACTTTGATTTTTTCCCAGTCGTCAAAGGCGTAATCAAGAGGGATGCTGCGCCCTTCATCATTTATTTCCTGTTCTAAAAACCACTTTGCTCTTAAACAGTTATCGTACTGGTCCACAGAAAAGTTCCATTCCCCGTTTAAAGTCTGGGTTCTTCTTCCTCCTGGGAAAATCAAGGTTTCCTCTTGTATAACGGGGATTCTATAGTTCCTTTTATAATCCCCGTTATGGATATTGTCCACGAAATTTTTTATTATTTCCATTGTTTAACCTTTCACGCCGGTAGCTGCAATTCCTTCTACGAAATATTTCTGGAGGGATAAAAATACAATTAATACGGGAATTAAGGAAAGCACTGATGCTGCCATAATCAGACCAAATTCTGAGCTGTACTGGCTGATAAACATTTTAAGTCCTAACTGAAGTGTTTTCTTGGATTCCGTCTTTAAATAGATCAAAGGTCCTAAGAAGTCATTCCAGGTATTAACAAAAGTAAAGATTGTAAGCGTAGACAGCGCCGGTTTTGACAACGGAAGCATGATTTTAGAGTAAATCTGATACTCTGACATACCATCAATTCTTGCCGCCTCACACAATTCATCGGGAATTCCCTGATAGAACTGTCTCATCATAAATACTCCGAAGGCGGAAAACGCCTGAAGGAAAATAATCGCCAGATGGGAATCATTCAGTCCGAAATTTCTCATCATCATGAACTGGGGAACCATGTAAACCTGCCACGGAACAGCGATGGTGGCAATATAGGCCATAAAAAGGGTATCTTTGTATTTAAATTTCAGCTTTGCAAATGCATAGGCAGCAAAGCTGCTGGTTAAAAGCTGGAGAAATGTTACGATCAATGTAATCTTTACGGTATTTCCCACAAAGGTCATAAGTGGGATTTTCGTCCAGATATCAATGTAATTCATCCACCGCGGATTTTTTGGAATCCACTGAATGGGAAAGATAAATACGTCTTTATCAAGTTTTAATGATGCTGACAGCATCCATGCAAAGGGAATCAGCATAACCGCTGTAAGAATGAGCAAAACCACATACAGGAGGGATCTGCTGATTTTATAATTTGTGCTTTTTACTTTCATGTTATATCCTCCTTCTTCTAGTTTGCATATTTTTTCTCACCGCGGAACTGAACCAGGGTGATAGCAAGAACCATTAAGAACAGCACAATTGCAACTGCACTGGAATAGCCCAGATTCCAGTTACGGAATGCTTCTTCATAAATGTGGTAAACCAAAACCATAGCCTGAGAACTTACAACACCGTTGGAACCGCCTGCAAGCATATATACAATATCGTAAACCTTAAAGCAGTTAATGGTCAGAATGATTGTAACAAAGAATGTAGTGGGCTGAAGCTGGGGCCAGGTGATATAACGGAACCGCTGCCAGGAATTACAACCGTCAAGACCTGCAGCCTCATAGAGCTCTGCATTGATCCCCTGAAGTCCTGCAAGATAAATTACCATGTAGTAACCCATGTTTTTCCATACACTAAAGAGCACGATTGTAAACATGACCCAGTGAGGATCTGCCGACCATTTAGGCAGGCTTTTTGCATGAACTCCCAGATAATATAAAATCATATTGACCGGTCCGCTTTTCTGGGGACTGAAAAGCATGTTCCACACGGCTGCAACTGCAACCAGAGAGGCTACGTAAGGAAAGAATCCTACTGTACGGAAGAAATTTCTTCCCTTTATTTTCTGGTTTAAAACAATTGCCAGTCCCAGTGCACTGACTAAGGTCAAAGGTACGGTGGCGATACAGTATACAATGGTATTGATAAAGGCAGAATGAAACCTTGCATTGCCAAACATGTCAATAAAGTTTTTAAGTCCTGCAAATTTCATGGGACTGTTGCCATCCCAGCTCATAAATGCCAGCACAAACGCAAAGATAATGGGTCCCAGCGTAAATATGGCAAATCCGATAAAGTTGGGAGCGATAAAAGAATAAGCGACTAAATTTCTTTTTTCCTGTCTGGTAAGGATCTCTCCGGTCCTCACCTTCTTAATTTTCTCATCTATTGTTTCGATTTTCGCAATCAGCCTGTCGCGCTGATGAGTACGTTTTGCGTCTTTTAACAAAAGACTGAGTGCATCCCGTTTCTCATGTAAAGCCGCGATTTTTTCCTGTTTTTGCGCTTCTGTTATTGTCTTAGCCATAGTCTGTCTTAAAGCCCGGTAAAACGGCTTATCCTCCTTTTCCAGTTCTTATCCGTCAAAATCAAATCAGAAGTTTTTAAATAAGGCGGGCCGTTATATGCTGCCCGCCTGTTTTTGTTACCACGCTGCTTTATTTGCCAAGAATTGCACCGATTTTTTCATTCATCTGAGCAATGCCGTCATCAACTGACATACTTCCTGTCATGATTGCATCATGTGCTTCATTTAATACAGTTTCGATCTCAGAGCTCTTTGGATTTACAGGCATCTCCAAGTACAGCTTGGAAGTGTTTAAAGCTTCAACACTGGTTCCGTCTGCTTTTGGGAATCCGTCTGCACTGGAAACAAGATCAGCAACTGTGCTGTTCATAACAGCTGGAATGGTTCCGGTAGAAGCAAGAATC
Organism: Paenibacillaceae bacterium; assembly: GCA_015057775.1. GTDB lineage: Bacteria > Bacillota > Clostridia > Lachnospirales > Lachnospiraceae > Lacrimispora. The sequence goes on from SVDT01000203.1 coordinate 6,127, forward strand.
TCTGCTCCGTCTTTTCCGCTTACAAAGTTAATGAATTCCCATGCAAGATCTTTATGAGGTGCATTGGAAGGAATTGCAAGAGAAGTAATGGTAGCAAGAGTCGATCCTGGCTCTACTCCTTCTGCATGAGGATATTTCACGATTCCCCAGTTTTTGCAGTCTGTATATTCACCTGTACGGATCTTATCCATTAAAGTGGAGATAAACCAGGTACCCATGTTCATCATTGCAATGTTGCCCTGTGCAAATGCGCCTGAGTAATGAAGTCCGCTGGTCTTTAACGTAGCATAATCCTGGCAAACGCCGTCTTCCTGCTCTTTAATTACCATATCATAGTAAGGCTTTAAGAAATCATATTTTCCATCGATGATGGTGTTCTTTCCGTCAAGTACACCAAATAACTGTACTGCAGATCTCCATGTATGATAATGTGCTCCGTATACTTCCTGTCCTGGTGTGTCTACTGTTAAGCTTCTTGCCAGCTTATCATACTGTTCAAATGTCATATCATTGGTTGGGTAAGCAACACCTGCTTTATCAAAGATGTCCTTATTATAGAACAGTACCCAGAAATCGTTACGGAATGGAAGCTCATATAATTTATTTTCTACCTTAATCTGATCGGTAAGGCCTTTATACTGAGTTAAATCCACTTTGGAAGATTCGATGTAGCTGTCCAGAGGCTCTAAAACGCCTTTGTTTACCAGTGTCATGTAACCTGGAACATCCTTTACAGTTACCACATCAAAATCAGAACCGCTGCCAGTTAATTCTGTTGCAAGAACTGTCTGATAATCGGTAGAACCAAGATCCACCATCTCGATTTTAACATCCGGATGTGCTTTTTCAAACGCGTCGATCAGAGGCTGATAATAGGTAGTGGAACTGATATCCCAAACAGACCATTTCAGTGTTGTCTGTCCGCCTGCTGATGCAGTGGTCTCTGCTGCCTTTGTCTCTGCTTTGCTTGCTTCTGTTGTTGCAGCTGTGGTTTCTTTGGTACTGCTGCCGCAGCCTGCAAGTGCAGTGACTGCCATGGTACAGGCAAGTGCAAGGCTAAGTGCTCTTTTTTTCATTGTATACCCTCCTGATTTGAAATTGTTTTCAGTAAACCAATGTGATTTACTATGGCTCTATTATAACCCGCTTCCATTGGATTTAAGAATGGAAATTATCTAAGAAAATATTCACTATTTATTCACAAATTAATTCTGTATTACTAAAACATGTATTATTTTATGATAAACAGTAAAATTTATCTTTTGTATACATATTGTCCTGTTTTTGAAAAAATAACACGGCTCTTTTCATTGACATTTTACAGGAAATAGGCTAACTTAAAAAATGACAGCATTGCGTATGAAAACATCTATTATAGAAAGGACTTGTCTGATATCATGTGGAAAACACTGATTCCAAAAACTATAAGGGGCAAAATCATGATTTTGACGGCAGCAGTCACGCTGCTTATCAC
>SVDT01000204.1 GCA_015057775.1 Paenibacillaceae bacterium
AATGGGATTATTCACTTTTAAGATCTTGCAGTTTTCTGCTTCTTCTTTTAAAATATTACCCTCTTTCCCACATAAACCGTAGTGGAAGTAACGATCTCCTCACGAATGGAGTCAATGGGCGGATTGGTTACCTGGGCAAACAGCTGCTTAAAGTAGTTAAAAAGCGGTTGATGCTTCTTGCTTAATACAGCAAGCGGGCTGTCTGCACCCATGGCTGAAACTGCTTCCGCTCCATTTAAGGCCATTGGCAAAATCATGGTTTTATATTCTTCGTACGTATAACCATAGGTTTTCTGCATTTTAGCGCGATCCGCCCTGGTCATGGCAGGAACGCCTTTATTGGGGATAGGGAGGTCCTTTAATTCAATTAAGTTGGAATCCAGCCATTCACCGTAAGGCTTTCTCTGGGCATAAGTTTCTTTTAATTCTTCATCGGTAATCAGGCATCCCTTTACCGTATCAATTAAAAGCATCTTACCTGGGCGAAGGCGTTCTTTTTTCACCACATGACTCTGCTCGATATCAATTGCGCCTACCTCAGATGCCAGAATCATATGATCATCATCGGTTATATAATATCTGGAAGGTCTGAGACCATTACGGTCTAACACAGCTCCTACCAAATCACCGTCACTGAACACGATGGAAGCCGGGCCATCCCACGGTTCCATCATGGTTGCATAGTAACGATAGAAGTCACGGATCTCCTGAGGCATGGATTTATCATGCTCCCATGGCGCAGGAATGGTTACCATCACTGCCAGAGGTAAATCCATGCCGCTCATCATCATAAATTCCAGGGCATTGTCCAGCATGGCGGAGTCAGAGCCTTCCTGATTAATAATAGGAAGAACCTTATGCATATCACTGCTGAAATACTCAGATTCCATGTTTTCTTCCCTGGCCATCATCTTATCCACATTACCGCGAATGGTGTTGATCTCGCCGTTATGTACGATGAGACGGTTTGGATGAGCTCTCATCCAGCTTGGATTGGTATTGGTACTGAAACGGGAATGAACCACTGCAATCGCTGATTCATAATCTTTATCCTGAAGATCTGTAAAGAACTGTCTTAATTCCTTTACAAGAAACATTCCTTTATATACAATTGTCCTGCTGCTTAAAGAAACCACATAGGTATTATCATTGCTCTGTTCAAAAATTCGTCTGGATACATAAAGTTTCCGGTCAAAATCCAGACCTTTTTTCACATCAGCAGGCTTTTTAATAAAAGCCTGAGCGATATAAGGCATACGCTCCACCGCTTTGGCACCAATCAGTTCCGGATGAATGGGTACATCTCTCCAGCCAAGAAATTCAAGACCTTCCTTCTGTACAATAATTTCAAACATCTTCTTTGCCTGGTTTCTGGCAAGCTCATCCTGGGGGAAGAAAAACATGCCCACACCGTATTCTCTCTCTTCACCAATCCCGATGTTTAATGGTTTGGTCACTTTCTTAAAGAATTTGTGAGAGATCTGAAGCATAATACCAACACCGTCTCCAGTCTTGCCATCTGCATCTTTTCCTGCCCTGTGTTCTAAATTTTCCACGATATGAAGAGCTTGCTCCACTGTCTTATGGGTCTTTATCCCTTTCATATTTGCCACTGCACCGATACCGCAGTTATCATGCTCGAAGCGGGGATCATATAGTCCCGGAGTACCTGTTTTATTAGGGGATTGTAAACTCTTATCCATAATCTCTTCCTTTCCTGACTGCTCCTCTGCTTTGAGGTGCTAAAGTGTAACAGTAATTTTAGTTGATAATACTACATTTTTCGCACTTTGTAAATGTGTTTTATTTTTTAATTGTCAGATAATTAGACTTTAATTAATTATAAAATAAATTATCTGCATTTTTAAATTGTACGGCAAAATATTTTATCGTTATAATACAATTCGTGTTGATTTTTCCTCGAGTGGTATAAATTTCTAATTTATTTAAGTCTTAGCTTATTATTATTAAGTGTATATTTTTTTCATTAAGCATCCAACTGGAAATTACCTTAATATCCTTTATTTTTATAATAGTTCCAGGGATCATAGAAACAATATATAAATTACTGCAAATAAAAAAAGACCCGGAATCAGCATCGATCCAGGGCCTTTCACTGTTGAATTTTATACGATAAACAGATACGGATTACATCTCGCCAAGACCGCTCTCAATTGCTTCGGTCATGGTTTTCATTGCCGCCTCTTCGTCCTCGCCGTCGCAGATCACATTGATCATAGCGCCGCATTTGATTCCGGCTGCCATTACGTTTAATACGCTCTTGGCAACAATCCTCTTCTCTCCGTATTCAATAATTATATCAGATTTAAATTTCATAGCTGTCTGAGACAGAACGCCTGCCGGTCTTAAATGAAGTCCGGATGGATTTACAACAGTCAGTGATTTTGTTAACATATAATTCACTCCTTTATCCTCAAATTTTTATACTCCACGCTGTTAATTTTATTACAATATCCATTTTGTGTCAAGCCAAACACACCATGTCTTTGAGATATTTCCAAAGTAAGGTCACAGTCAGCAGGAAGATTCTTTTGTCTGTCTCTCTCTTTGTGAAAACACACAGCCACAGTAGTCCTGCCTGTAAAGATCATGCTCCTTTGACAGTTCCACAGAGCGTTTATACCCGTTTTTCTTTTTAAAATCAGAAGGAAGATAAGCCACCCGGTATTCTCTCCCCAGCTTTTCACCTATTTCATTCAGCTTATCTGCATTTTTAAGAGGGCTGATGGACAAGGTAGTTGTAAAGTAATCAAATTTGCCCGCCTGGGCGATTTTGGCGGCCTCCTGAAGACGGAGTTCATAACATCGAAAGCACCGTAAACCACCCTCAGGCTCTTTCTCAAGACCTTCCACAATCCGGTAAAACTCCTGAGGTTCATACGCGCCAGTCTGTAAGGTAACCGGATGAACAAAATTCATCTCCTGAATCAGCCGGTCCTGTTCCTCCACACGTCTCATATATTCCAGTGGAGGATATATATTGGGATTGTAAAAATAAACAGTAATTTCAAAATATTGGGACAAATACTCCAGTACATAACTGCTGCATGGAGCGCAGCAGCTATGTATCAGAAGCCTGGGAACTTTATTCTGTACTTTTATTTCTTCAATAATCTGATCCAATTCCTTCTGATAATTTCTTGGGTTCATGATGTCTTCCTCCCTGCCGTCTTCAGAAATGACAAAAAGGCGCAGATAGATACCAGCCGCGCCTTTTATTTGTCTTATAAGAAATCTCTGATTCGCTTGCTGCGAACTGGGTTTCTCAGCTTTCTAAGTGCTTTCGCCTCAATCTGCCTGATGCGTTCGCGGGTAACATTAAATTCTTTTCCCACTTCTTCCAATGTGCGCGGATGTCCGTCTTCCAAACCGAACCTCAATACAATTACCTGACGTTCTCTTTCCTTCAAATCACCTAAAAGCGCGTCGATATGTTCTCTTAACATGACGGACTCAACATTGCCTTCTGGTGTTACCACATTATTATCAGCCACAAAATCGCCTAAATTAGAATCATCTTCCTCACCAATGGGAGTCTCTAAGGATGCCGGCTCTCTGGCAATCTGCATGATCTCCATAACCTTGTCCTCAGACATATCAAGCGCTTCTGCAAGTTCTGCAACAGAAGGCTCATATCCCAGTTCCAGGGTTAATTTTCTCTGCATCTTGGACATCTTATTAATCGTCTCTACCATATGCACAGGAACACGGATTGTTCTTGCCTGATCTGCCAAAGCACGGGTTACAGACTGACGAATCCACCAAGTAGCATATGTACTTAATTTATAGCCTTTGGTATAATCAAATTTTTCAACACCTTTAATCAGACCTAAATTCCCCTCCTGTACCAGATCAAGGAAACTCATACCACGGCCTGTGTAACGCTTCGCAATGCTGACAACAAGACGCAGATTGGCCTCAATCAGACGTTCCTTGGCATCACCGTCACCATCCGCTTTTCTCTTGGCAAGACGCAGTTCTTCCTCTGCGTTTAAGAGCGGTACAGTGCCGATTTCTTTTAAATACATGCGGACAGGGTCTTCTGTGCCGATGCCTTCCAATAAATCAATGGCGTCTAAATCAATATCTTCTTCATCTACATCTTTAATAAAACCGTCATCAAGATCATCATCAAGGAGGAGATCTTCTGACATGAGCACATCATCAGTTAAAGTGGAATCATCCATGACCGGGATCACGTCAACGCCGCGATTCTCCAGGTACGTATAAATCTGATCCATCTGCTCTGCAGTCAGTTCTTCTCCTATAAAGAAGTTATTAATCTCTGTAACGTCCAAAGCATTATGCTTTGTTTTTGCAAGTTCGACTAGTTTACCCAGCTTATCTAAAAAATTATCTTTTTCCACTTAATAACGTCCTTTCGCTAAGAAGTATACATAAAGCCCACACAACTTTTCATTATATACTACCAGACCCCATATTTCAACATATTTCTTCCGAAACAAGCAGTTTTATTGTTATTTCGTCTGTTTTCTCATAATATGGATTTTCTTTTCCAGGTTTGTGATCGAGACTTCTCTTTTCGCACCCCCGAATTCTCCGTCAAGCACCCAGTCTATCGGTTCATCGGAGATGAGTTTCAAGGACCGTGTCCGAAATTTATGGACATATTCGTTGGGTTCTTCTTTTAAAAACATATAATTTATGATATTGGTAAAATCAAGAGCAGTTTTAGGTGACCGTATTAAAAGAACTTCAAATTCACCATCGTCAAGAGCCACATCCTGAGTGACAAGACCTTTAAAGCCTCCTACACTGATGGTATTGGTAATCATGCCAAAAATGAATTCTCCTTCCAGCGTAAGCTCATCACATTCAACCCGCATGGAGTAGGATTTAATAGAGGTCAGGCTCTTCATTCCTTCCAGCATATAAGCCTGATGACCCAGAACATTTTTCTTATCCTGGGGAGTCAGATAGGACACCTCTGTAAAGGCTCCAAACGCAGCGATGTAAATAAAATACTGATCTTCACAAAAGCCACCGATATCAATGGGAAAGGATTGTCCACAAACAGCAGCATCCGCTGCTTTTAGCATATCCTTGGAGATCTTTAAACTTGAGGCAAAATCATTGGTGGAGCCTGCAGGAATATAGCCAAGCTCCGGATATTGAGGCAGCTTCATAAGGCCACTGATGGTCTCGTTTAAAGTACCATCTCCACCGCTGCATACCACCAGATCTTTGTTTTTCCCATAGCGGTAAGCTGCTTCCCTGGCATCTCCCTGACGCTGTGTTACATGAACTGTCAGTTCATAACCGGCTTTCGTAAAAATATCCAGAATATCCACCAGCTTATTTCTGATCTGACCTTTTCCGGAACGCGGATTAAATATAAAAAGCATCTTCTTCATTATTATCACCTAATTAACTTTGTATACGCCTTGAATGCCCCAGGCAGGGAATAAGTTTTTTTTATTTCTTCGGGAGTGACCCACAGATAGTCACCTTTTGGTACTTCAGTCAGTTCCACCCGATAACCAGTCATATGCCATTCCACATGGCTGAAAATATGCTTTGCCTCAGGAAGAGGTGTAATCTTTGCCTCTTTCACGCCAAGAATATCCTTTATCTGTTCCTGGGGAATCCTTCCTTCAAGTCCCGGCAGCTCATATAATGAAGCCAGAAGTCCTGTGTCATCTCTTTTGCGGATCGCCACGCGTTCGTCCTTCGTCAGAATAAGAATGGTTCTATGCTCTGTTCTTCGTTCCTTTTTAGGAGCTTTTACAGGTATGACTCCTGTAAGATCCTTCTGCCTGGCTACGCATAAGGAAAAAAGAGGACAACTGCCGCAAAGGGGAGCGCCATTGGGCACACATACAATGGCTCCAACCTCAATAAGCGCCTGATTATAGGATCCTGGGTCTTCTCTTGGCATAACGCCTTTTATCAGCTCTTCCATATCCTTTTTTACAGACTGCTTTGTAATATCCTCCATACTTCCGGTCAGCCTTGATATGACTCGAAGTACATTGCCATCTACGGCTGGAACCGGGATCTGAAAAGCGATGGAGGCAATGGCTCCGGCTGTATAGGAACCAATCCCCGGAAGTGCTTTAAGCTCCTCATAGGATGACGGAAGCTTTCCTCCGTACTTCTCTACAAGAAGCTCAGCCGCTTTTTTTAAATTCCTTGCCCTGCTGTAATATCCCAAACCTTCCCAAAGCTTTAGAAGACGGTCTTCTGACACTTCCCCCAGCGCTTCCACTCCGGGTAACGCTTCCATAAAACGGTCGAAATACGGCTTCACCGCTTCCACTCTTGTCTGCTGAAGCATGATCTCCGATATCCAGACACGATATGGTTCTGGATTTTCCCGCCATGGAAGAATCCTTCTGTTTTGGTGATACCAGCTTAACAGGGGACGGCCGGCTGCACTCAGACGTTCTTCCTTATCCATAGCCTGACCAGCCGGCTCTAAAACCTGTAATTTATCATAGAGGGAATGATTCATTATACATATCCATAAATTCCCCGGACAGACACTTCACCTGAAATCACATGTCTGACCTCTCCATCTGGCATCTCTACAAGGAGTTCTCCTTTTTCATTAATTCCCAAAGCTCTCCCTTTGTATTCACCGGATGGTTCAAGAATTCTTACTTCCTTTCCTGCATTGACCATATTCTTATTATAGACACTTATCAGCCGGGATAAATCACCCTGGCTGATAAATTCTTCATAATAATGCTCAAATGCTTCTAAAACTGCTGCAATCAGCTGACTTCTGACCACTTTCCCTCCTGTTTCAAGAAGCAGGGAGGTTGCCATGTCATGGACTTCCTGGGGAAACTCTTCCAGGTTCACATTGATTCCAATTCCAACTACCACGTAATGGATTCCTTCCAGCTCCGCACTCATCTCAGTTAAGATACCACAGAGTTTTTTTCCATTTGAAACAATGTCGTTGGGCCACTTGATTACAGGAGAAAGTCCGGTTACGGACTCAATACCGTCTCTAACAGCCAATGCAGCTACAAGAGTCAGCATGGAAGCTTTTGTGGGAAGAATATCGGGTCTTAATATCAGACTCATAAATATATTCTTTCCCGGAGGAGATACCCAGCTTCTGCCTCTTCTGCCTCTCCCTGCTTCCTGGGCATCTGCAGCCACAAGAGTCCCGCTGCCTGTACCCTCCTCTGCCAGACGCCTGGCTCTTAGATTGGTAGAGTCAATGGATTCATGAAAATCCACAACCCGGCCAAATTGGCCTCTGATGCAGCTTTCTATCTCCGTTTTCGTCATTATATCACAGGATTCGAGTAAATGGTATCCTTTATTTCGCACTGCTTCGATTTGATATCCTTCTTCCTGAAGCTGACGGATCACCTTCCATACAGCCGTCCTGGAAACATGAAAGCGCTGGCATATTTCCTGACCTGAGATATATTCGTCACTTTCCTTTAAAAGTTTTAAAATCTCGGTTTTCAATTAATCACCCCCACCAGATGCTTACTGCACTGATCACTGCAAGGGCAAACAGCAGACACCCCGCAATTATGGA
>SVDT01000205.1 GCA_015057775.1 Paenibacillaceae bacterium
GCCAGGCTTCCCTTCTGGCATGGAGATATTAAGGGGCGAAAACTTGGAACCGGACTTGTATTCGGTGAGATATTCCGCAGGTTTAATGAGTCCGGCAGTACAGAAGCGTTATATAAAGAATTAACAAAGCTTGGCTTAGATGAAGTGACAGGAGAGCGTGCCCTTGATTTCCTGCTCAGTCAGCAAAAAAGCACGGGAATCCTTCCAGATGACAAAACCATACTGGTAGAGCACTTTATGGATGAAAACAGCAATCATCAGATGATGGTTCACTCTGTATTTGGACGTCAGATCAATGAACCCCTGTCTCTTCTTGTGACTGAAGCGGCAAAACTTCATATGGATACTACCATTAACTGTACGGCAGATGACGATGGCTTTTTATTGTTCCCTTATGATGGAACCCCTTTGCCTGATGGACTTATTTATGAAGTATCTCCTCAAAAAGCAGATGCCATTGTGGCTGCATTACTTCCGGTCACCCCTTTATTTAACATGAATTTCCGTTACAATGCCGCCAGGGCGCTGCTTATGGGAGTAAGAAATCAAAAACGACAGCCACTCTGGATTCAGCGAATGAAAAGTGCACAGATGCTGTCTGGTCTGGTAAAAGAGGAAACCCATCCCATACTAAGGGAGACAAAACGGGAATGTCTGGAGGACTTTTGGGATTTAAAGGGACTGCAGTCTGTTCTATATGAGATACAATCAGGAAACATTCAGATACGGGAGATGTACTTAGAGACACCTTCCCCCATGTCACTGCCTTTAAGGCGCCAGACAGAAGCATCCATGATGTATGATTATGCTCCCACGCCCCAGAGCATCCATGAGACGGTAAAGGAGGCGGTTCATGAGGCGGCCAAAATCACCCCCGAGCCTGAGCATCTGGCCCGCGTTTCCCAGAGAATGCATCTTCCGGAAGATGAGGAACAGCTTCATACACTTCTTATGATAGAAGGGGATATGGAAGCAGGAGAACTTGATATCCCCATTGAATGGCTGGAGTCCCTGGCTTTTAAGGGAAGGGCACTCTACGTAGAACCCGGTTTATGGATTGCGGCAGAGCATGGGGATGAATATGAAAATGCTCTGATTAAGGGACAGAAAAATGGGGGAAAACGTCTTGTTCAGAGAATGCTTAAGTATCGGGGAGCAAAATCGTTAGAACAGACAGCTGAACGGTATCTGTGGTCAGAGGAAAAGGCACTTGATATTTTAACTTCTTTGTGTGACCAGAAGAAAGTGATTTTACAGGATGGAGTTTACTATCACGCTGACCTTTATGACAGAGCCAGAAATGAGACAATTAAAAGCAGAAGAAGGCAGATTACCACCCTCCCTTCCGGATGCTATGCCGCTCTTATGGCAATGCGCCTTCGGATATCCGCCTCACCTCTTGAGCAGCTTCAGACTGCCTTGGAAGGACTACTGGATCAGCCTTTTCAGGCAGATCTGTGGGAAAATGTTCTTTTGCCTGCACGAGTGGGAAACTATCGCCCGGAACTTATGGATTCGCTGTTATCAGCCGGTAAAGTATTCTGGCAGCTGGAAAACGGTTCTGACCTTACGTTCCATCAGACTGCTGATATTGACTGGAGTGCAGATTTGTGGGAAGTTCATGAACAGCTGGAGGGAGAGGAAAAAGCCGTATATGGCGCCCTGTTGAAACATGGGGCATGCTTTATGCAGAGATTGGATGAAATTATAGGGGGATCGCCTTATGAATCCTTGTTTTCGCTGGCAGAAAAGGGGCTTGTAAGTGCAGACAGTCTGATTCCAGTCAGGCAGCTTATGAACCGGGATAAACTGAATAAAGGAACCCTTCGCCAGCGGGTAAATGCAAGGACAAAAATTTTATTAACCGGCAGATGGGAAGTCGTACGTCCGCGTAAGGAAGCTACTGTTGAACAACTGCTTGACCGCTGCTTTGACAGAACAGTGATTGTGTGCAGAGAGACAATCAAGGGACTGACCTGGAGTGCAGCACTGGAAACACTGCGGATCTGGGAATATACTGGCAGGGTGCGGAGGGGGTATTTTATTGAAGGTCTGTCAGGAATCCAGTTTATTCGGGATAAAAATTTTGCAGGAACCATGGCAGGTCTCTCCAATCCTGGTAAAGAGGTAATCTGGTTAAACGGAGCTGATCCCGCCCAGCTTTGGGGGAAAGTGTTAAAGCATCAGGAAGGAAGATCATTTCTTAATGTACAGGGAACAGCAGTGGCATTATGCAAAGGAATACCGGCAGCCATTTTTGAACGCCAGGGAAAAGTCTTAAAGATATTTGATATGGATTGTGCAGAAGATGCGCTTAAGGTGTTTGTGAAAGAATTTATGGGACATAGAATCTACTCTTCACGAAACAGAATCGTAATAAAAGAATACCCCAGGGAAGCGGAAGATTTGCTTCGGCTGGCAGGTTTTCGCCGTGAACTTCAGGATTATGTACTGTATTGTCTTTAAAGACATGGAAGCCATAAGGGGATCATAGAATTAAAAATGATAGTGTGATTGAGGAGGAGAGTATGAATCTGTTAATTTCAATTTGTGAAAGTTTTTTAACACCGGCTAAGGTGATGCTGTATTCCCTTTCCAGATTCCATGAAGATGTTGATATATACTTATTATACAGTTCATTGTCCCAGGAAGATATCAATGATTTGGAGCTTTTTCTGATTAATAAGTGTAAAGCAAGGCTTCATCCGGTCTGTGCCTCTGGGTTTTTTACCAACGTTCCTCTTTCCAGCCGGTATAAAAAGCCGGAATTGTATTACCGTATCCTGGCACCATATCTGCTTCCTGCTGAACTTGACAGGGTTTTATATCTGGATGCGGATATTATTATCAATGGATCCCTGAATGAGTTTTACAATCAAAGCTTTGAAGACAATTATGCCGCTGCTGTCAGAGACCGGTTTGAAAACATCGATAAAGTGGTTGTCCTTAAAGAAAAGCTTGGATTAAAAAAAGAAGATTCGTATTTTAATTCAGGAGCCATGCTGTTTAATCTGGCATTGTTTCGAAAAGAGATTACGCTTGAAGATATTATGGCTCTGATTGAAGAGAAGAGGGAAGCTTTGCGTTATTTTGATCAGGATGTATTAAACTGCCTTTTAAAGAATCATATTAAGCTTTGCAGCCAGGAATATAATACCCAGACGTATCCCTTTGACCAATGTAGTCTCTCCGATATAAAAGATACTGCAGTTGTCATTCATTATACCGGACTCCCTAAACCATGGAGTCCGGATTACAACGGTACACTGGACTATTTATATTGGAAAAATGCATTGAATGCCGGATTTACCCAAGATTATCAGGACTATTGGGAGAAAAAATTTGGCAGTCAGGAAGTAGAATAAATCCAGCTATTTATCATTATTATTTCCCATATACTTTCCATTCAAGAATCCCGGTTGAGCTGGTTCCTTTTGATTCCATTACAATGGAAATTGCTCTTGTATTTACTGGAGTAAAAGTAGTTGTATTATACTGGTTGATTTTTGTTCCAAGGCCTTTGGCATTTTCCACCTCCTGCCATGCATTTCCATCCCAGTAATAGATGTGACAGGAAGCTGGAACATCGATCCCCTGACCGTCTTTAAACCAATAGATATCACAGCCTGTAATGGTGTGATTTTCATTAAATGTGTACTGAACCCATTGTGACCCGGTTTCTGGCCAGTTACCGTATACAGCGCCGCTCCGGTCGTTTGAACTGGAAGGATCAATTCCATCATTTAATGCGGTGATAGATTCCCAATCGGATACATAAGAGGTTGTGGCAGAAGCCAGTCCCGCTATGTTTTTTAACTGTGGTTCCGGATCCGGATCAGGATCAGGAATTTGACTGGAGGCCGATTGCACAAATGTCATTTCCTTACCTGAATTACTGATTTGAGATAATTCCAAACCTGATTCCCATTGATTCCACCATTTGGAATCAGGAGTTGTGGTGCTGGTAAAGGAATCCCTGTATCCTGCACGGAATAAATCGCCCCGGTTTCCTCCGTTTATATTTTTTTCCAGATCATATTTCCCGTCTGCCTGCTCTAGGGATACTAAAAAGTGGCTGCCGGATGTCATTTCATTTTTAGAATTATTCCCTTTTTCATCTACGTGCCAGATTGCCAGTCCTGCATCTGGAACGTCTGCATATCTGCCGTTTCTTTGTATGTTTTCTATTAAAAAATATTCATTGGTCTGATTGCCGGACCACTTATAACAATAGGAATTTCCATTTCCATCAGCTGCAGCAGTAAATTTTGTACCTGCGCCATATTCATTCATGCTCATGGGAAGGTTCCAGCGGGATATCATATTTCTGCAGTATGGGTCTGGCGGAACTGGATTCTTTTCATTTAATACAGTACTCATCAGGCTGTATGCTCCAGTACCCTGTGAATCTCCATCATAATCATAAAGATCCGGATATCCGTAAATCATATGACCGCTCTCGTGACATATTGTGTAGAGTGACATATCACTTCCGATACTGGACATCTCATATTTCTGGATTTTAACGCCACTGATATAGTCGGATTTTGGATACCAGGACTGATGGGGCCATAATCCTTTTGCCCATCCTGCATCTGGAGTGCCTGCATAAAGAAGATTAACTGCTTTTAAGTATCCGCTGGAATCTGTGGTAAGTGAGGAAAGGTTAAAACCAGAGGATTTAAGCCACTGAAATGTCTCTTCGGCAAGCTCGTCTGATTTGGCATAGGAACCTGTTTGTTCATAAATATCGTCGTAATAGGATTTTGGATGCTTTGCTGTGTAAAATCCGATTAATTGATTGGTATAAGTAACTTTTCCACCTGAGACATCGTAATAATAATCTTTTACAGATCCATTGTTGTTAAAACCTGTGTAGCCTGTTTCGTTAAAGAAACGCTCTATTTCTGATTCAGAAATATCACTCTTTACATCTGGAAAATCCACTAAGATTGTCAGGCCTTTTACGTCCCCAGAGGCTTTTATTTTTGAATCGAGAAGGCCTCTTTCGAAATCGTTATCTGATTCAGGAGCATTTTTTAAATCAGTTCCGTGCAGTCTTTTTCTTACTTCATCAACTTTCTCCCGAACTGCTTCACTTTTGATTTTTACATGTTTCTCCAGGTTTGTGATTCCCTGTTCACCCTCACCCGCTGATCCAGTATTCCTCCGGTTTTGAGTTCCTTTGTAAACAATTCCCGATGATATGTATTCTGTCTGGTCATCATTTAACTTTGCATAACAGATCCAGCCATTATCGTCACGGCAAAGAGTATACCCTTCGGGAGTCTCTATCTGCTGGAAATATTCATCTCCTGTGGCATTTACTAAAACTTTATTGCCGTCCGGCTGAATTAACTCAAACTGTTTATTGACATATGGTGCTGCCAAAACATTGAAACTCATCATTGCAAGCATTGCAGCTGCAGTCATTCCTGTTGTTAAATATTTAATCTTTTTGTGCATTATTAATTCCTTTCGTTTTTATCATTTGCTTTTCATACCCCTGTTACATTTGTTCTGAATCAATTTGTTTTATTATTGTACACTCCACATTGGAACCACCTCCTTTACTTCATAAACTATTTATCGTAATTATTTTTCTAATCCTAACATATGTCAGTAAATATTAAGAATTATTAATTATTGTTAATAATATCACTGTAAATAAAATAAAAGGAACAATTATAAAAAACAGACCGATTTATTCAAGATCGGTCTGCTTTTTATAATTTCCAGATTGTTATTACAATCATTATCATGTATCATATTAATAAGTGTGGTTGTCAGAGGATCCTGATTTCACAATTGAGTGAACGTAAGCCAGCATTTCCAGTTTTGACTGGATTGTTTCTGCATGGTCAACCATATGCTGCTGTTCTTTTTCCGGCAGGGAAAAAAAGTAATTCATCGCCTGAAATTCTTCCAGTGCCAGCCCGAAGCCTAAAGGCAATTCAATACCCTGATTGTATTTGTTCATAAAGACCTCCTTGTATTTTATAAAACAGATTATTTGATATTATTGTATTTTTTAAAGTAACTATTCGGGAATAAGAAATAATTATAAAACCGGTTCATTTGAGGAATCATTATATACAAATAGTAATCTCATAAGAAACAGGAGGAGCTGAAATGTTATTTTTCGCTGTGCTTTTTATTACATTAGCTTTAATCTTTTATACGCTGGGAGTGTTTGGTGAAAAACTGCAAAAGATTTTAAAACCATGGCATCTTGTTGCTTTCTGGGCTGGATTTGTCTGTGATACTACGGGAACATCATTAATGAGCCGTCTTGCAGTGGGACAGAGTGCCATTAATTTTCATTCAGTAACCGGGATTGCGGCAATCCTGCTTATGCTTATCCATGCAGTCTGGGCAACGGTGGTTTTAATACGAAATAATAAAGATATGATGGCTGGATTTCATAAATTCAGCCTGTTTGTATGGCTGATCTGGCTGATACCTTATTTCTCCGGTATGTTTGCCCATATGATCAGGTAACAGAAAAGGAGGTATCATGATACTTAGTGCCAGCCGCCGGACTGATATTCCGGCCTTTTATTCTGACTGGCTGTTAAATCGTTTAAAAGAAGGGTTTGTCCTGGTTCCCAATCCAAGAAATCCTTCTCATTACAGCCGGATACAGCTAAGCCCAGAGACCGTGGACTGTATTGTATTCTGGACTAAAAATCCCAAAGAGATGATATCTAAGCTTGACGTGATATCCGCTTTGGGATATGATTTTTATATCCAGTTTACCCTTACTCCTTATGGAAGAGATGTGGAGGAATATTTACCGGATAAAAAAGAACTGCTTGAGGTGTTTTTAAAGCTAAGTGCAAAAATTGGTTCTAATCGCGTTATCTGGCGCTATGATCCTGTGGTATTCACTGACAGGATGAATGTGGAGTACCATTTAACGTGTTTTGAAAAAATGGCAGGTTTATTGGAAGGCAGTACAAATCGCTGTATCTTCAGTTTCCTTGATTTTTATGCCAGACTGAAATCCCAATTGCAAAATATGGGAGTCCGTGACATACAGGAAGAGGACATGGGAAGGATTGGGGAAGGATTTTCAAAAAGTGCAAAAAAGCATGGAATCCAATTGTCCACATGCTGTGAATCTGTTGATCTGAGCCGGTTCGGCATCAGCCATGCTTCCTGCATCGATGGGGACTTAATTGAAGAACTGACTGGCTGCAGCCTTCGCAAAAAGAAGGATAATGGACAGCGTCCCGGATGTGGCTGCATGGAAAGTGTGGATATCGGCAGCTATGACAGCTGTGGGAATGGCTGCAAGTACTGCTATGGAGTTTATTCAAGAGAACGAGCCCGTATAAACCGGGAGAATCACGACCCCAAGTCCCCGGTCTTGTTTGGATCAGTTCCTCAGGATGCAGTGATAACGGAAAGACCCGTAAAGTCCTTAAAGGATGGGCAGATGGATTTCTTTCATCTCATTTAACATTTAATTGACAGACATATCTATTACATTCGTTGAGTTAACAACTATCTGAAATTTTCTGACAGTAAAATCATAAGA
>SVDT01000206.1 GCA_015057775.1 Paenibacillaceae bacterium
GTGCTGCCCCCATTTCTCCCATATGATAGGGATCCTCTCCATAGCATTCCTGGGCACGTCCCCATCTTGGATTGCGGGGAAGGTTGATGCATACACCTCCGTAATAGTTTCCACCCTGTGCACGGATTTCTGCACCGATTGCTCTGCCGATCTCTTCTTCCAGCTCCGGATCAAAGGTTGCCCCTCTGGCCATGGATACCGGAAAGCAGGTAGCGGTTCCGGCTACAACTCCTCTTGGGCCATCCACAAAACGCACATTGGGAATTCCCAGTCTTTCTACAGCCATGGTTGGATATGGCTTTATATTGTAGTGTTCAATTAAAAACAGATCATCCAGAAGTTTTTGTTCTGTTACCTGACCTGACATGATTCCCACTTTCTCTTCTATGGAAAGCTTTGGAATCAATTCTTCCACAAATAACTGTATCGTCTGTTTGCTGCAGTTTTCAGTCAGCTTTGTTTTCTTTACTGTTTCCCGCATAAAAACATCTCCTTTTTATTTTCTCCTTGCATATTTTCTCATATCAATTACAACAGCAAGGGCGATTATCAGACCTTTCACAATATACTGCCAATACATATTGACACCAATAAATGCCAGACCGTAATTAATAACTGTAAAAATAAGTACACCGATAACGATGCCGCCGATACTGCCAATACCACCCGACATGGATACACCACCTACCACACAGGCAGCGATGGCATCCATTTCATATCCGTTACCGGTTGTATTGGAAGCACTGCCGATTCTTCCCACCTCAAGTACTGCTGCCACGGCATATAAGACGGCTGCTGCCGAATAAACAATAATCTGAGTGCGGATTACATTGACTCCGGATACCTTAGCCGCCTCCGGATTGCCCCCTACTGCATACATGTATTTTCCAAACCTTGTTTTATTCCATATCACCCACATCAGAATACAAATTGCAATTGCAATCAGAATCAGATAAGGGATTTCAATCCTGCCCACTTTAAAAAAGCCGGTTGCAATTCCAATGATATTTTTTGACAATCCGCCAATTGGCTGTGCTCCGTAGGGCGGTCTGTCAAAATAAATAGATGATGCCCCATATAAAATCAGCTGCATTGCAAGTGTTGCAATAATTGGGGGCACTTTTAATACAGCAATCGCAGTTCCAGTGATTGCTCCCAATAAGGCACAAATGACAATTACAAGCAGAATCGGAACAATAAGCGGAAGTTCATTTAAACCCGGATACATCCGGTATGCATAGCCCGCCTGTTGCATCAGAGATGCTGATATGACTGCTGCCAGTCCAATCATACGTCCGGTTGACAAATCACAGCCACGGACAATTAAAACCATACCTGCTGCCAGTGCAATAATAATTCTGGTAGCGGACTGGGCAAAGATATTTTTAAAGTTGGTGAAAGATAAGAACTTAGGCTCTATCACAACTACAGTAATAAATAAAGCAATTAATACGATGTAGATAACCTTCTCCACCAGCAATTCTTTCAGCATTGATTTTTCATGAAATATGTTTTTTAATCGATTCATAAATACCCTCCAACTCGCCATCCATTCACGTAGTATTTAAATATATTTTGCAGATGCTTCCATTATCTGAACCTGGGTAACCTCTTTTGCATCGAATATTCCTGCCTGTCGTCCGTTGCTCATGACAAGAATGCGATCGCATATTCCCAGAAGTTCGGGCATTTCTGAACTGACTACAATCATTCCTTTTCCCTGGGCTGCCAGCTGATTCATCAATTGGTAAATTTCAAATTTAGCGCCTACATCAATTCCCCTTGTAGGCTCGTCAAGAAGCAGTACATCCGGATTGGTGAGCAGCCATCTGCCAAGGATTACCTTCTGCTGATTCCCGCCGGACAGATTGCCGATCTTTGTCTTTGCAGATGGCGCTTTCACATTCATGGTTTTCATCATACTGCTTACCCTGTCTTTCATTAACGTATCACTCAGCAGACAGCGTTTTGAATACTGATCCAGATTCGTTATTGTCATATTAAAAGAGATACTTAAATCCGGAAAAATTCCGTCTTCCCTTCTTTCCTCTGTCAACATGGCAAATCCGTTTTTCATTGCTTTTATGGGTGTGCTGTTAACAATCTGCTTTCCTCCTAAGATAACCTGTCCTTCTCCTACTGCACGTATGCCAAACAAAGTTTCTAATACTTCCGTCCTCTTTGAACCAACCAGTCCTGATATTCCCAGTATTTCGCCTCTGTGCAGTTCAAAATCAACCTCCTGGAAAGCCGGGGTCAATGAAGACAGCTTTTGAACTTTCAGCAAAACGTCTCCCGGCTTTGTATTCTTTTGCGGGTAGCGTTCCTTTAGTTCTCTCCCAACCATCATTTTAATAATGCTGTCCGTTGTAAGTTCCCTGGCAGGCTCTGTTGCAATCCATTTTCCATCCCGCATAATTGTAATATCATCAGAAATTCGTTTGATTTCCTCCATCTTATGAGAGATATAGATGAAGCTGGTATTTTCTTTTTTTAATTTTTCGATAATATGAAATAAATGGTCCACTTCGTTTTCAGTCAGAGACGATGTTGGTTCATCCATAACAATTACTTTCGCATTGTAAGACACCGCCTTTGCTATTTCGATCATCTGCCGGTTTGAAACGGTTAAAGCACCTGCCTTTAATTTTGGATCAACATCAATTCCCAGACTGTCGAAAATTCTTTTCGTATCTTCATACATTTTTTTATGATCAACCAGACAGCCCTTCATTGGATAGCGGCCAAGCCAGACATTTTCCATGACACTTCTGTCCAGCACCTGATTTAACTCCTGATGAACCATGGATACGTGATTTTCCAGTGCCTGGGCTGGATTATCAAAGCTTATTTTACTGCCTTCCAGGAAAATCTCACCCATGCTCAGTGAATAGATACCAAACAGACATTTCATTAACGTGGATTTACCAGCTCCATTTTCACCTAATAAGGAGTGAACTGTTCCCGGTCTTACCTTTAAAGTTACATTATCAAGAGCCTTAACTCCCGGGAAGCTTTTTGTGATATTTCTCATTTCCAGAATATACTCACCCGCCACCTTATCTCCTCCTTCAAAATAGGACTGCTGCAAATGACAGCTGCCGTTTGCAACAGTCCGTCTGTGTCATTATTCGGCATAGGTTGATTTGGCCACATCCAGATTTTCTTTTGTAATAGCCTGATATGGAACACGCACGGCCTGAGCACCGGATTCCATCTTTAAATCGATTCCAGTCATCACATCTTTTCCGCCTGCCAGGTTAGCAGCCATACCTACTATGGTCTTACCCTGTGTTTTCGCATCCTGTAATACGGAACCGATTACTTCGCCGCTTTCTATCTTATTTAACATCTCAGGCAAAGCATCAATGCCAATTATGGGAATGTATTTCTCACTCTCCAGACCTTTTGTATTAAATCCGGCTGTCTCAATGGATTGCAGGGCACCCAGTGCCATGGCATCATTTCCGCAGATAACAGCTTCGATCTGATCACCGTATTTGGAAATCCAGGCATCCATCTTGTCCTTTGCCTTCGCTGTATCCCACATGCCCGTATCTTCTTCTAACAGTTCAATCGGTATACCGGCATCTGTAATGGTTTTCTTAGCGAAATCAGCTCTTGGCTGAGCTGCTGTATGACCGGGGTCCCCCATCAGATCAACCAGCTGCAGTTTTCCATCGCCGTTTTTATCCATCTTAGGATTGGCTTTCCAATAATCCACAATCATCTGCCCTTCGATGGAAGCCCCATAATCACCGCCTGTTGAGGTTACCTGATATGCTTTATCATACGATGCAATGACTGATTGATCGGTTATTTCTTTATTAAAAAAAATAATGGGAACATTTCCGGCTGCCTTGCATTTCTCAATCAGTGTGGGTGCTGCCGTTACATCAACCACAGAAACTGCTACCACTTTGGCCCCCTTTGCCAGCATGGTATCAACCTGGTTATTCTGTGTTGACTGGTCATTTTGTCCATCTTCAATATTGGTGGTAAATACTCCGTTACAGGCATTTTTGATTGCCTTGCCAATATAGGAATTGAAATTGTCAGAAGAAGAATAGATGCCTGCCCCCAGAATCGGCAGCTCCCCTTTTGACGAATTCTCTGCCTTTCCTGTTGTTGTTCCAGCTGCACCAGTATCCCCTGTCCCAGTTGAAGAGCTGTTTGAGCATCCTGATGCCATAGATACAGCAAGGATCGCTGCCATTAAAACACCACTCATTTGTCTTTTCATAATTACCTCCATTCTGCCGCAATGCGGCACCCTAATACAGATCTTTTTTATTTATATTGCACAATAACAATATCATTTCAGATGCTTTCAAACAACATTTGATCTTTAGAATAGGGGGGTCTGTTTTTAGAAGATGGCTTTTTATATAAAAAAAAGAATAGGAAACGTGCCATTTTGTATATTATGCACATTCCCTATTTCTTATATAACGTCTGATATACTTCATTCTCATCAATCATCTGTCCATTTTTTAAATATATGATATCTCCATCCACCCGATACAGTTCAGAATAATTAGGGGTCACAATGATAATGGAAATCCCCCGTGACTTCAGCCTGGAAATCATCTCTACCGTAATTTCCTGCAGGTGGATATCCGTCTCCGTAAACGGTTTGATACAGACTACAACCCTGGGAGCATACAAATACCATTTGTAATAAGCAATTTTCTGCAGCGTGGAAGGCTCCAGCCTTCGAAGCTTTGTCCGGGCAATTTCTTCTATGTTAAATGACTCTGTCAGCAGTCCCACACTCTTTACAAACCTGTTCTTAAACCAGAAAAACGGTACTTTTCTGGATAAAGCCAAAGCAAGGTTATCTCTTACACTCATATTGTAAAACAGCATATTGTCGTACGGTGACTCTTCAATAAAACAGATACCCATATTTACCGCTTCTATGATATGATTTGCCAGGTATTCCTTCCCATTCAGGACTATTTTTCCAGAAAGAGGCTTTTTCTCGCCTTTTAATAATGCAATCACACTCCGTATGCTTTCATCATCCATATAATATATTTTCAGGACTTCTCCCACTTCTATCTCCATGTTAATATCTTTTAAAACATCGGTACAGACATTCTCAAATTTTAATACGGGTTCTCTCTCCTCATCCTCTTCCATATCAAAACAGTCTACACCTGCCATTGGCTTTGTATTCTGACTTAACAATGAAGAATATAACCGTTCACGGTTAACTGTTCCAGAATCAAAAACAGCAGCGGTTCTGCCCTGGCGAATAACCACCACTTCATCAGTCCAGTCAAACAGTATATTTTCAAACTGTTCCACAAGGATAAAAGACATTCCCTGGTTCTGCATCTGTTTAATGAGCTGCTGGATTTCACACAGTTCATTTTTCTTTAGATATCCCGTCATGTATGAAAGTACTATTATTTTTTTCTGTTCTGCATAAGCCTTTAATAATTCGATAATAACCCTTTCTTTTACCGTAACATCACGGACTTTCTTCTGTATCTCCAGTTTCAGTCCGAAAAATTGAATCAGCTTTTTTAAATCGCTTAAATATTTCCTCCTTTGAATCAGCATCTCTTTCCCGGTGAAGAGAAAGACATTTTCATCCATATGAAGATTTTCAATGAGTTTACTTTCCTTCTCTATAAATGTAACACTGCTCGTAAGATACTTACCTGCTTCCAGCGTATCGGATCTGTTTTCTTCAATAAAAATTCTTCCTTCGCTCAGATTCAGATTCCCTTTCATAAACTCCTGTACATATCTTCGTTCTATAATACTGTCAAAAATAAAACCAATAATCTGCTTTTTATAAATGCGGAGATTTAAATCTGTAAAAACGGGAATACCATTTTCTTCAATCCGGCCGTTTTCAATGGTAATGTATTCTTCCTTCATAGGTGAATCCACTCTCTTTCTTAACAACTGGTAGGATAATACAAACTTCGGTCCCTACCCCAGTAAGACTGTACACATGGATGCCGTAATCTTCTCCAAACAATAGCTTAATTCTGCGGCATACGTTATTTAGTGCAATACCGCCCCTCTTATTTTTGTTATCTTCAGAAAAAGAGGGCATCGTGGTATGCTCCAGTCCATAATTGATTTCAGTTAGCGTCTGGTCGTCTATGCCTACGCCATTATCCTTAATGCGGATTATAACGTTTCGTTCCGTCAGTTCTATACCGATTCGGATCTCTCCGCCTTCTGACTTTCGTTCCAGTCCGTGGTAGATTGCATTTTCAATTATCGGCTGCAGGGTCAGCTTGGGAAGCAAAAGCGTGCAGATATCCGGATCATTTTCCACAAATTCGTATATAATATCCAGCTTCTCCCCAAAACGGTATTTCTGTATTTTAAAATAATTATCTACATTATCAAGCTCATCCTCAATGGTAACCAGGCTTCCCGTATCGGTAATTGTATAGCGGAAAAAAGTTGCCAGTGCCTCGGTGATGTTGGCGACAGATTCCATTCCAAGGCTAAGAGCATCTCCACGGATTGCCTCCAGCGTATTATACAAAAAATGGGGATTAATCTGGTTTTGTAAAGCTAAAAATTCAGACTGCCTTTTTGTTTTCCTTGTATTTCTCTGGCTTACCAGTATTTTATCATACCGCAGCAGTACTTCTTCCATTCCTGGAAAGACAAATCCGGCTCTGTCCATAAACTCCCTGTAAATCTGTCCGTTGTTAAACTTTTTAAACAATCCTGCATAGTCCAGATAAGGACGAATAATCCAGTTTCTTAATGCCAGACCAAGCCCTAAAGCAAATAAAAAGAGCATTATGGTTACTATAAGCTTCGCCTGCAGTCCCATTGATTTCAGTCTCCACAGAATAGCAAGCCATATCATCGCATTGATAAAAATAAGCATTGTTAAGACACTGAGCAATAAGACGGATCTTTGTGCAAATGTTATTTTCTCTTTTTTCAATGAATATATACACTCCATTCTCAGCTGTACAGCTTGCGGAATTCCGATGGATTTAACCCGGTTTTCTTCTTAAATAGTTTTGAGAAATACTTGAGATCTGTATAACCTACATCTGCTGCAATATCCCCAATATCTTTATTGGTCTGAATCAGCAGATATTTTGCATTCTGAATCCGTACCTTCATGATATACTCCATAAAATTCTCACCTGTCTCCTTTTTGAATAAAGCGGAAAAATAAGCTGGATTAAAGCCGGTCAGACTGCTGACATTCTCCAGTGTAATTTCTTTATTATAATTCTCATTGATATACTGTTTTGCCAGCCGCATTGGCTTACTGTCCTGAATTCTCTTCTCAGAGGTATATTTTTCAAATTCATCACTGATATGTTGTTTCAGCCATTCAAAAATTTCCGTAACAGTTAAAAATGATTTGAATTTTTTCT
This sequence comes from Paenibacillaceae bacterium, assembly GCA_015057775.1. Taxonomy (GTDB): domain Bacteria; phylum Bacillota; class Clostridia; order Lachnospirales; family Lachnospiraceae; genus Lacrimispora. Next base: position 7,380 of record SVDT01000206.1, read on the forward strand.
GATACCAGGCCAGATCCGGAAATTGGTAAGGACTCATATAATTTTTAACTCCATATAATACCAGGCTTACAATCTCATTATAATACTGGTATATAAACTGACTGTCCTCAGCATTCTCCTCCAATACCTTCCAAAGCT
>SVDT01000207.1 GCA_015057775.1 Paenibacillaceae bacterium
TTGCCAACTCCTGCAACGGAGCTTTTTCAAATCTTGGCCTTATGATGGATTTAAACGGATTAAGGAACACTTCCGAGCAGTTGCTGTTTAACACAGATCTTTCTTTGCCGTTTCCTTCCAACAGAAGTTCTTATATTATGGCACCAGGGGCAGATACGTGGCAGATACTTCAGACTGCCATAGGCCAGGGTCAGACCCAGATTACTCCTCTTCATAATGCCATGATTACTGCAGCAATAGCCAACGGGGGGACTCTTATGAAGCCTTATCTGATTGATCATGTGGAGAATGCCGGAGGAGATATTATTAAGAAATTTGTGCCCCAGGCTTATGGAAAAATCATGACTGCGCAAGAATCAGCCAAAATGACAGAACTGATGCAGGCTGTGATCACGGAAGGAACTGGATCTGCTCTTCGGACAGATGCCTATACAGTAGCAGGAAAGACGGGGTCAGCGGAATTTGATAAAAACAAAGAGACTCATGCCTGGTTTGTGGGATATGCTCCTGCAGAGCATCCAAAGATAGCCGTCAGTGTGATTGTAGAAGAGGGAGGATCTGGGGGAAAAACTGCTGCACCCATCGCCAGATCGCTTTTTGATTTATATTTTTCCAGATAAGGACAGCGATTACACACTTGCATATCATTATAAAAAGAGGTATACTATAGCCAGTCTGTGAGACACACCAAAATCGGAATCCCCATGGATTCACGGTTTCACTCTGGAGGAATTGCAATGATAGAAGCAACGAGTTGTGGCGGTGTGGTTATTTTTCGAGGTAAAATTCTGGTTTTATATAAGAATTACAAAAACAAGTATGAAGGTTGGGTTTTGCCGAAGGGAACAGTAGAAGCGGGTGAAGAGTATAAAGAGACGGCACTTCGGGAAGTTAAGGAAGAGACCGGAGTAAGTGCGTCCATTATCAAGTACATTGGTAAGAGTCAGTATTCTTTCAATACGCCTCAGGATATGGTGGAAAAGGATGTATACTGGTATCTCATGATGGCCGACAGCTATTACAGTAAACCACAGCGGGAAGAATATTTTATTGATTCAGGATACTATAAGTTCCATGAAGCGTATCATCTTCTGAAGTTTTCCAATGAAAAGCAGATTTTGGAAAAAGCATACAATGAATATCTGGATTTGAAGAAGAGCAACCTTTGGGGTAATAAAAAGTATTTCTGAAAGAAGTCAGAGCTGTTTTCCTGACTGTAAAAAGAGCCGGAAAAGCTTCTGCCAAACTTTTCCGGCTCTTCTCTATTTGATTGTTAAAATGTTAATTCCAGATCTCTGAATTTAGCCATCAGTGTCTCTGGATTAAGTTCAAAGATCAGTCCTTCCCGTTTTTCACTTTCCATAACTCTGCCTAAATAGGAACAATGATTAACCATAGGGTCTTCGTGACGTTCGGAGATAATATCCAGATCCTCAACAGCCACGATTTCGTCTACAACCATACCCCACTGGATACCATCAAGTATTAAAACCATCTCTTTATAAATAGTAGAACGGAACAGATCCTTTGTCTGATCCAGAAGCTTTATAATAACCGGCATGGATTCGCCTTTTACCCGCTTTAAGACCGTTTGCAGACATTCGGATTCCTGGCAGTTTTCACAGTCTCTTTTGCAGTCTTCTGCTTCAGCAGCTGCCTTATGGAGTTTCTCATGAGGCTCTTCGATTTTTTTTAAATGATTGATAATTGACTGATTATCCGTGGTAAAATTATCGTACCATTTTCCAAATGCACACTGGTGGGAATCTTTTGCCAGCTTAAAGGAGCCGCCTTCTTTGATATATCTTTCAAGCTCATTGACCCAGTTGATATGATCCTGCTTTCTGGCATCAATCATCTGTTCAAAGTCTTTGCATTCTTCTGAGATGGGCTTTAAACCAAACGTAATGCGTAAATCCATCATATTTATGACCTGGTTCCGGTACTTAAACATTCCGGTGACATTCGCTGGTGCGGCAGGAATGGTGCTGTATTCCGGCAACTGTAAAATTGTGGATATGTATTTGCTGTTTATGCAGTATAAAGAACCTGCAATTTTAAATATAATGTAGGGGCATTTAATCTCTTTTTCCATTCTCTTACGTACCTTACCTTTTTTATTTGCTGTTAATGTTTATTATAAATCTTATTTCCCTATACTTCAACGAGTTTTTGGAAAATATATGTTAAAACTTGAGGAATGTACTATGAATAACTGGAAAATCAGGGTATAATGAGTTAGGATATCTGATTAGATAAGCTTGGAGGAGAGAATTATGCTAAAGTATTTCAGCGGAGATATCTTTAATTCCGATGCGGACATTATCTGTCATCAGGTGAATTGCCAGGGAGTATTTGGACGGGGAATTGCCGGGCAGATTAAAACGATGTTTCCTGAGGTAGAGAAGACATATCGGATTATTACAAAACAGTGGCAGGAGCAGTCCGGCGGAATTACCTCCGGTTTATTAGGCAGGGTTTCAGCGCAGCCGGTTGAATTAAATGGCCGGTGGTTTCTGATTGCCAATCTTTACGGACAGGATAATTATGGGAAGAATGGAATTTATACGGATTATAGAGCGCTTTTGAAGGCTGTAACTGAGATCCGGGATTTTGTAGATGTCAGAGGAAAACTGGAAAAAGTGGCATTTCCCTATGGTATCGGCTGTGGGAATGCAGGTGGAGACTGGAATAAAGTGGAAGAGATTATTAATAGCTGCTTTTCCGATTACCAGGGTGAAGTTCAAATTTGGAAAAATGATTCACAATCATAGATATATCATTGCAGCATAAAGTCAGCAAAAATATCCGGGAGGAACGAATATGGCAAAAGTCAGCTCTTTAAGCCGCAGTATCACTGCTTTTTATGTGGAATGGAGTGCGCTCAATCACTATTTATCATCTTATGAATGCGATAGAAATGGTCTGCCCTATGTTGGATTTTCAGACCCCCGCGTTCAAAAGCTGTGGAAGGGATTGTCTGCTCAGGAGCGGAAGGAAATTATGAAACGGCTGGGCGCAAAGAATGAAACGGAATTGCAGAATTATTTTACTTAATTCCGTCTGGAACGGAAAAGAATGGAGTTTATAGATGTCAGAAAATAAATTTGTGGTTGTAGATGGCTCATCCATGCTGTCAACCTGTTATTATGCGGTTTTGCCCAGAGAAATTATGTTTGCCAAGACAGAAGAGGAAAAACTGAAGCATTATGATAAGATTCTTCATTCAAAGGATGGAACGTATACCAATGCGATCTTTGGTATGCTTAAGATGATAGTGTCCCTTATGAAGAAGCAGCAGCCTGACCACATCGCCTTTGTTTTTGATAAAACCAGAGATACCTTTCGCAGAGAACTGTATTCCCAGTATAAAGGGACTAGAGGAACAACACCAGATCCGTTAAAAGAACAGTTTGCACTCATGGAACGTATTTTAGAGGAAGCAGGATTTAAGGTGCTTTACTGCGATCAGTATGAAGCCGATGATTATGCAGGAAGTCTGGTTATGAAATTCAGGGATCAGATCCCCATGGTTGTTTTGACCAAGGATCATGATTACCTTCAGCTGGTAAGTGATGAGCATAATGTCCGTGCGTGGATGGTTCAGTCCCGCCAGGAGAAAGCGGACGAGCTTTATAAAAAGTATTATTCTTTTTACGGTATTGGAAAAGAAGAAATTAATCTTCCGGAAAAAGTATTCGAATATACATCGGATACAGTTTTGCATGAAGAAGGCGTAGTGCCGGAGCAGATTCCGGATTTAAAAGGAATACAGGGTGATGCTTCTGATAATATTCCGGGGGTAAAAGGGGTCAGCAGTGCAGCACCATTACTGCTTCGGGAATATGGAACTGTTGAGAACATTTATGCTGCCATACACGAAGCGGAATCAGACAAAAAGCGGTTAAAGGATCTTCAGGATTTTTGGAAAAATGATCTGGGCATTTCAAGATCACCGTATAAAGCCATGACGAAGACCAGCGAAGAAGAACTTTGCGGTGAAAAGGCTGCCTTATTATCTAAAATTCTTGCTACCATGAAAACAGATATTGAAATCGATTTTCAATTAGAAGATTTTAACGTTTCTTCTTATATGGAAGAGAAGATCCGGGAATGGCTGATAAAGCTGGATATAAAAGAAGCTTCCATCTTTGGCAGCGGAAAATAAACCCGTTCCGGTATTTTTTCAATGGGTTTGGAGACAATCATACAGAATGTCCCGATTTTTTTGTAAAGGAGAAATAATAATGAATAAAACTTATGAAAACTTATCTTTTATATTAGAAAAGACAATGGCTCTGCAGACTGCTCTTGTTCTTTTTGAGTGGGATAATGAGACACTGGCTCCGGAAGAATCAGGACCTTATACTGCCAGAGTGATTGGTACTCTTTCTGAGGAGTATTACGGATTTATGACTGGTGATGAAATGGGAGACGCCATTGCAGCGTGTGAAAAAGAATCTGATTTATCTGAGATCCAGCAGGCAGTTTTAAAAGGCGCAAAGGAAGCCAGAGAGGAACTGATCTGTATTCCAAAAGCGGAATACAGGGAGAATGCCCAGCTCATAGCAGAAGCAGCGAGAGTGTGGTTTAAGGCAAAAAAGAACGAAGATTACGAATCATTCCTGCCTACGTTAGAAAAGGTAATTAATTATAAAAGAAAAGTCGCCTCTTATCGAAAGAAAGAGGGACAGAAGCTTTACGATGTCCTTCTTGCAGAATACGAGAAGGGCTTTGATACAGAGCTTTTGGATGAATTTTTCGGTAGACTGAAGGAAGAGATCATTCCTCTTTTAAAAGAAATTAAAGAGAATGGAAAAGAAATTGACGATTCCTTTCTCACTGGAGGATACCCCAAAGAAAAGCAGGAGGAGATGGCTCGGTTCCTTGCTGAGTATATCGGGTTTGACTTTCACAAAGGCGTTTTGTCTGAGAGCGCCCACCCATTCACAACCAATCTTCACAATCATGATGTCCGCATCACAACCAGTTATCATGATAAGATGGACAGCTCCATGTTTTCTGTGATTCATGAAGGCGGTCATGGACTTTATGAATTGGGAATTAGCGATGAGATTACTCAGACGCCTGTGGGACAGGGAACTTCTATGGGTATGCATGAATCCCAGTCCAGATTTTATGAAAATATCATTGGCCGTAATCCCAACTTCTGGATTCCTCTTTATGATAAATTAAAAGAACTTTATCCTGACAAGCTTGTTTCTGTGCCCATCGATCAGTATATGGAAGCCATTAACAAGGTTGATCCCGGATTTATCCGTACAGAAGCAGATGAACTGACTTACAGCCTCCACATTATGATCCGCTATGAACTGGAGAAGATGATTATGGAAGAAGATGTGGACTTAAAGAAACTGCCGGAAATCTGGGCTGATAAATATGAAGAATATCTGGGAATCCGTCCAGAACAGGTTTCAAAAGGGATTTTGCAGGATATTCACTGGTCACAGGGACTGTTTGGTTATTTCCCCTCCTATGCACTTGGGAATGCCTTTGGAGCACAGCTTTATTTCCATATGAAGAAAGAGATGGATTTTGACCAGCTTTTAAGAGATGGAAAGATGGATGTAATCAGAGAATATCTGCGGAGCCATATTCATCAGTACGGAAAGATGAAGACAAGCCGTGAGATTTTAAAGGCAGCAACAGGTGAGGACTTTACTCCCGAATATTTCATTGATTACCTGAAAGAAAAGTACCGCAAGATTTACGGTTTATCATAATAATACATGCCTGCAGATAAAATATAATCAGGACACATACGCGGGAATTTATAAACGTATGAGAAAAGAGGTTGATTATGGGAAATATCAGAACTAGTGCTATGGAACTCATTGGCAATACTCCTTTGCTGGAACTTTCCAATTATGAAAGGAAGCATGAGCTGAAGGCTCGTGTCATTGCAAAGCTGGAATATTTTAATCCGGCAGGCAGTGTGAAAGACAGAGCAGCATTAGCCATGATTGAGGCTGGAGAAAAAGATGGTACAATTAAACCAGGTGCCACCATTATTGAACCTACTTCCGGGAATACCGGGATCGGTATTGCCAGCATTGCTGCCATGAAAGGCTACCGTGCAATCCTTACTATGCCAGAGACCATGAGTGTAGAAAGAAGGAATCTTTTAAAAGCGTATGGGGCTGAAATTGTGCTTACAGAGGGAACAAAAGGAATGAGAGGCGCAATTGAAAAAGCAGAGGAGCTGCAAAAGGAGATAGAAGGTTCGGTTATCATGGGACAGTTCGATAATCCTGCTAATCCAAGAATACACCGTGAAACAACCGGACCTGAAATATGGGCGGATACAGATGGAAAAGTCGATGTATTTGTTGGAGGAATTGGTACTGGAGGAACAATCACTGGTGTTGGGGAATTTTTAAAAGGTAAGAACCCGGATATCAGGATTATTGGAGTGGAACCGGCAGGATCACCCATACTTTCAGGCGGAAAGCCAGGCCCTCATGGAATCCAGGGAATTGGAGCTGGTTTTATTCCAACCGTACTCAATAAGGATATATACGATGAAATTATACCGGTAGAGAATAATGACGCATATGAAACCGGAAAAGAGATCGCTAAGACAGAGGGAATTCTCGTAGGTATCTCCTCTGCCGCAGCTGTATGGGCCGGGAAAGAAGTGGCGAAACGGCCTGAATTCCAAGGCAAAACAATCGTAGTGCTTCTTCCTGACACAGGTGACAGATACTTGTCAACGCCCCTTTTTTCTTAGATCGCCCGTAATAAAAAGCCAGGGATTCTTAAGGGAATCACTGGCTTTCCTAAGTTATGTTCCATCTTTCCAATTCTCTGAATAATAATAATTGATTTCGGCTCCGAAAAACAGGATGGAGATGCAGGAATAAAGCCATAACATTAAAAGGACGATGGCTGTCAGGCTTCCGTACATCACTGAATAGTTGCTGAAGTTACTAAAGTAGATAGAAAAAGCAAAGGAGAAACCGATCCAGCCAAGGGTAGAAAAGACGGCACCCGGCAGCTGCTTCATAAATTGCTGTTTCTTTTCAGGTACATAGGTATAAAGCATGGCAAAACACAAGGTGAGAATAAATAAAAGCATGGTGCGAAAGCTGATAACATATCGGGTGATCTCACCAAGGATAGGAAAATGATGGTTCATAAATGACTGTATGGAACCTCCCAGTACCAGAAGTACAAGCGTCAGAAGACAGATGATAATAAATACAACCGTATAACAGGCACAGACAAAACGGGTCATTAGATAGCTCCGCTTGTTCTCCTGACCGAAAACACGGTTTAATCCACGCTCTATGCTCAACATGCCTCTGGAAGCGGACCAGATCGCGGCTATGGCAGTGGCAGATAAAATTGCCGCTGGAGTATGAGTATAAAGATCTTCAATTACGGTAACGATGACGCTGTCAATCTCTAAGGTGCTTGGAATGATTGTGATTAAAACCTGGAGCAGGTTTGCTTTTGTAATAGAGGGGATAA
>SVDT01000208.1 GCA_015057775.1 Paenibacillaceae bacterium
GCCAGTGTCCAGGGGAGAAATAAATCCATCAGCGTACCGGAAAATTTAATGAAAAAGCCCACAGTCATCCGAAGATGATAGGGCTTTAAATAATACGTTATAATCCGTTTCATGACTCTTCTTTGCCAGACATAGTCTCATGCTCTTTCTTCAGTTCCTGATATAATTCGTAAAAACTCCATTTTGAATTGGTATCTGTTATCACAGCCTTTAAAGCTATTTTTGATACTCCGGAACGCCTTAAATTCATTAGCAGTTCATCAATTTTCCTGCTGGAAAAATTCTTCATTACCAGAACTTCTTCCTCCACTATGGGATATTCACCTGATGACTGCTCTTCAAATCCCTCAATACCAGCCAGATAACCGATCGTCTGACCGGTCTGCTCTGGTGTAATATTTTTAATGCGGATTCCCATTCGTACCAGAACTGCCTTTAACCTGGCAATTCTTGAATCGTTCCCTTTCTGACTATCCTTTTCCGGACAATAATACAATACCATTTCTTTTTTTACTGACATTTCGTCTCCTCCTGCTGCTGTCTATAGCAGTTGTCTGCGAAGTTGTTCGCCATCTAATATGCTTAAATAGGAAGGTGCAATATCAAACACGGTTTTACAACCGCTCAGCCCTTCTTTATTCAAACGATAGGCAGCCCTTGCATAAGCAATCAGAACAGATGCGGTAAATTCAGGGTTTGAATCCAGTTTTAAGCTGTATTCAACCACATGACCGTTCTCATCTTTCCAGCCGGTTGTTCCAGTTCTTATCACAGATCCGCCGTGGGGAATTCCTTTATGATCCCGCAGCAGTTCCTCTTCACTGATAAAATGAACCTCTGTATCATAATCAGCAAAATAATTGGGCATAGTCACAATCTCTTCCCTTGTTTTTTCCTGATCTGCGCCTTCTTTTAAAACCACATAGCACTCCCTGGTATGTTTCTGTCTGGTTGTGAGCTCCGGATTTTTCCCACTCCGCACTGCTTCCAGAGATTCTTCCACAGGAATGGTATACTGCCTTGCATCTTTTACACCTTCTATCTTACGTATGGCATCTGAATGACCCTGGCTGACGCCTTTACCCCAGAAGGTATAATCGTGACCACCTGGTAATATGGCTCCTGCATACAGGCGGTTTAAAGAGAACATACCCGGATCCCAGCCAACGGAGATTATTCCTGTTTTATTACCCTCTTTGGCGCTGGCATCCACCTTTTCAAAGTGTTCCTGAATCTTAGCATGGGTATCAAAGCTGTCCACCACATTAAAATATCTGGCAAACTGGGGAGTCTGCTCTGGAAGATCATGGGCACTTCCTCCGCAGAGAATCAGTACATCAACTGCTTCCTTCATGGAAATGGCCTCATCAACCGGATAAACCTTTACCCCCGGTGTAAGCAGACTGATTGATTTGGGATCTCTTCTTGTAAATACCCCACTAAGTTCCATATCCGGATTATGTAGAATTGCACATTCCACACCTCTTCCAAGATTTCCATAGCCTAAAATTCCTATTTTTATAGTCATAAATGACCCACCTTTCGCAAATTTATTACTTTCTATTATAGTTTACAAGAACACTGGTGTAAATCCCGTATTCTATTGATTCTTGATAAAAAAAATCCGCAGCCGGATAAAACTGGTCTGCGGATTAGAATCATATATTACTTAAGCAAATGCTGCTGCAACCTCCGGCATCTCAAGAGCCGTGGTCTCATACTTATCCAAAATTACTCTCTGGATCATATCCCGGGTTCCGGAATTAATGGGATGTGCGATATCCCGGTACTCCCCGTCTGCAGCCTTGCGGCTTGGCATGGCAATAAACAGGCCTTTTTCTCCTTCAATTACCTTAATGTCATGAATCACAAATTCATTGTCCAGTGTTATGGATACAATAGCTTTCATCTTACCCTCTTTTTCGATGCGTCTAACTCTTACGTCTGTAATCTGCATGTTAAAGCCCCTTCCCGTCACATTTCCTATAATGTGTATCTTTCGTTTTTTTCTATGACAATTTTTACATTGTCTGGCGTTCCTATATAGGTGGTATTGGCCCGGATGGTATCCCGGCTTTCCACGATACAGTTTTCTATTACCGTATTGTCTCCTATATAAACATCATTTAAAATGATGGAATTCCTGATGACACAGTTGTTACCAATATAAGCTTTTTTAAATAAAACGGAGTTTTCTACTACTCCATTGACAATACTGCCGCTGGAAATCAGGCTGTTTTTCACAGAAGCTCCAGGATTATACTTTGCTGGTGGCAGATCATCAATCTTCGAATAAACATCCGGATACTGTCGGAAGAAATAATCCCTGACCTCTGGTTTTAAAAAGTCCATATTGGTCTTATAGTAGGACTCCACAGAGGCAATGTTTCTCCAGTATGTATTCATACGGTAGGCATAGATTCTTTTTAGATTCCGGTAACGGACGAGAATGTCACTCACAAAATCATAACGGTCTTCCATGGCACACCGCTCAATTAACTCAATCAGCTGTCGTCTGCGGATTACATAGATTCCGCAGGAGACTGTGTTAGAGGAAGCAACCATTGGCTTTTCCTCAAAATCTGTAATTCTTCCGTCATCATTGGTTTTCACAATTCCAAAGCGTGTTGTGTCTTCTCCTGCCGGAAGTTCCGTACAGACAACGGTGATATCAGCCTTCTTTTCAATATGATATTCCAGTACTTTTCCATAATCAAGCTTATAGATGCCATCTCCTGCAGCGATAACCACATATGGCTCATGACTGTTTTTTAAGAATATCAGATTCTGATAAAGGGCGTCGGCAGTTCCTCTGTACCAGTCGCTGCTTTCTGCTGTAATGGTAGGGGTAAATACATACAGGCCTCCCTGCTTTCTACCGAAATCCCACCACTTGGAAGAACTTAAATGCAGATGAAGAGATCTGGAATTATACTGGGTTAAAACCGCCACATTCTGTATATGAGAGTTGGTCATATTACTGAGTGCGAAATCTATGCTGCGGTAGTTTCCTGCAATGGGCATAGCGGCTATGGCCCTTTTATTGGATAATTCCCTCATTCTTTTGCTGTTTCCGCCTGCTAATACAATTCCTATGGCCCTCATTTCATACCACCTGCCTTTATGATGTAGTCACCACCTGCCAGCTCCCCATCCGGATAATCCTCCGGTATGGTCTCTCCGACAATTGCTGTGTTCTTCCCCACCTTTACTTTATCTGGTATGACTGAATTTTCACCAATGGTTACCAGATCAAACTGATAAACCTTGGGATCGTATTTGCTGGGTGCGAAATCACCTGCTCCCAATTCACAGTCTGCACCGACAATAACGTTTTCAGCGATGATTGCTTTACTGATTGTAGTGTTCTCCCCTATCACGCACTCTCTCATGATAATGGAATCTTTCACTACAGCCCCTGACTTGATTACTACACCCGCACCAATGACGGAGTTATGAACCTCTCCGCATATTTCAGTTCCTTCTCCGATAATACTTCTGTCAATGACAGCCTCTTTTGACACATACTGAGGCGGAATAATATCACTCTTGGTATAAATCTTCCAATACTCTTCATAAAGATTAAATTCCGGAATGATATCAATCAGCTCCATATTGGCTTCCCAATAAGAGCTTAAGGTTCCTACATCCTTCCAGTAACCGTTGTATTCGTATGCAAATACACGGTTCCCTGAATCAAAACAGTCTGGTATGATATGCTTTCCAAAGTCACAGCCGGGAACATCTGACATTTTAATTAACGCTTCTTTTAAGACCTTCCAGCTGAATATGTAGATGCCCATGGAAGCAAGATTGCTTCTGGGATTTGCAGGTTTTTCCTCGAATTCTGTTATCCGGTTGTTCTCATCGGTGATCAGAATTCCGAAACGGCTGGCCTCTTCAATAGGGACCGGCATGGCAGCAATAGTGATATCAGCATTATTTGCTTTATGATACTCCAGCATAACCTCATAATCCATCTTATAAATATGATCCCCTGAGAGGATAAGAACATAATCCGGGTTATAGGTTTCCATATACTCCAGGTTCTGATAGATGGCATTGGCTGTACCAGTATACCAGTCGCTTCCCTTGCTTCTTTCATAGGGAGGAAGAATCGTGACACCGCCAACGTTACGGTCTAAATCCCACGGAATACCTATTCCGATATGAGTGTTTAAACGCAATGGCTGATACTGAGTCAGGACCCCTACTGTATCGACTCCTGAATTGATGCAATTGCTAAGCGGAAAATCGATGATCCGGTATTTTCCGCCAAAGGATACTGCGGGTTTTGCCACCTTCTGCGTCAGAACACCTAAACGACTGCCCTGACCGCCCGCAAGAAGCATGGCAATCATCTCTTTTTTAATCACGTTATCACCTCTTGCTGTTGATATTTATTGTACTAGCATTATACCACACATTCGTAAAATAGTGAACAAATTTTTGAATTATTGTGATAATTTTTTGTGCATTTTCCGACATTTTTCATGCTTTTGTCATTTCTTTTACATTTTAGTACAGATACAGCGTTTTTGACCCCCATCCCCCTTGAATCGAGGCCGAAAATACAGTATAATCTTAACTAAGTATGCGAACATGTAAAAGGAGAAGCTATTATGGAATTAACCACAGTAAGACAAATATATAGAGACAAAGATTCATTTCTCAACAAGGAAGTTACAATTGGCGGCTGGGTGAGAAGCTTAAGGGATTCCAAGACCTTTGGTTTCATTGTATTAAATGACGGAAGCTATTTTGACACGCTTCAGATCGTATATCATGACACCATGGATAATTTTTCAGAGATATCCAAATTAAACGTTGGCGCAGCGGTTATCGTCACAGGAACCCTGATTCCCACACCGGAAGCCAAACAGCCTTTCGAGATTCAGGCCGCAAAAATCGACATTGAAGGTGCGTCTGCCCCTGACTATCCACTTCAGAAAAAGCGCCATACCTTTGAATATTTAAGAACCATCTCTCATCTTCGTCCAAGAACCAATACGTTTCAGGCAGTTTTCCGTGTACGTTCTCTCATTGCCTATGCCATCCATCAGTTCTTTCAGGAGCGGGATTTTGTCTATGTACACACTCCCCTCATCACAGGAAGTGACTGTGAAGGCGCTGGTGAGATGTTCCAGGTAACAACCATGGATTTAAAGAATATTCCAATAACCCAGGAGGGAGCGGTAGACTTTTCTCAGGATTTCTTTGGAAAACCAACCAACTTAACCGTAAGCGGACAGCTCAACGCTGAAACCTATGCCATGGCTTTCCGGAATGTTTATACCTTTGGTCCTACATTCCGTGCTGAGAACTCCAATACCACCCGGCACGCAGCAGAATTCTGGATGATTGAGCCTGAGATGGCTTTTGCTGATCTTCAGGATGATATGGAACTGGCAGAATCCATGTTAAAATATGTGATCCGTTATGTTCTTGAGCACGCACCGGAAGAGATGAACTTCTTTAACCAGTTTGTGGACAAGGAATTGTTAGAAAGACTGAACCATGTATTAAATTCCGAATTCGCTCATGTGACTTACACCGAAGCAGTTGAGCTTTTAGAGAAACACAATGAAGAATTCGATTATAAAGTTTTCTGGGGCTGTGACTTACAGACCGAGCATGAACGTTATTTAACAGAACAGCTCTATAAAAAACCGGTATTTGTGACGGATTATCCAAAGGAAATCAAAGCATTTTACATGAAGATGAACCCAGACAACAAGACTGTTGCTGCTGTCGACTGTCTGGTACCAGGAATCGGTGAGATTATTGGCGGAAGCCAGAGGGAAGATGACTTGGACAAGCTCACCGCACGTATGGATGAACTGGGACTTAAGAAAGAAGATTATGAATTCTACCTTGATTTAAGAAAATACGGTTCTACCCGTCATGCCGGATTCGGTCTTGGATTTGAACGCTGTGTTATGTATTTAACAGGTATGTCCAATATCCGCGACGTGGTTCCATTCCCAAGAACCGTTAACAACTGCGAACTTTAAGCCGCTGAGGCTGCTGCCAATAATCAGACAGCCTCTTTATACCGGAACCATGTATGAAGGGAGTTTAAGATTTCTTTTATATGTGGTTCCAAGTCTATGAAAGAGGATTCCGTACAGCAAGACCAGATTCTCTGTACAGTGCTGTACCAGCGAGGTATTGACGATGAAATTCATACATATTGCAGATGTTCACTGGGGCATGAGCCCTGACAGCGATAAGCCCTGGAGCCGGGAACGTTCCCAGGATATAAAAGACACTTTTGCAAAGGCGGTAAACCAGGCAAAGACTATGGAAGCTGACTGTCTTTTTATTTCCGGCGATCTTTTTCACCGCCAGCCCCTTGCCAGAGACTTAAAAGAGGTTAATTATTTATTTTCAACCATTCCTGGGGTGCGTGTGGTCATCATAGCAGGAAATCATGACCGCATCCGTAATAATTCGGCTCTTTTAAGCTTTACCTGGGCTCCTAACGTCTCTTATATCATGGGCGAGGAGCTGGAAAGCGTTTATTTTAAAGAGATCAATACGGAGGTTTATGGCTTTAGCTATCACTCTGTGGAGATACCCGAAAACCGTCTTGATCATTTAAAGGTACCAAACAACGGAAGAATTCACGTCCTTTTAGGCCACGGAGGAGATGCCAACCATATCCCCTTTGATAAAGGTGCCATGTCTAGTCTGGACTTCTCCTACATCGCTATGGGACATATTCACCGTCCTGAGATTCTCATTGAAAACCGTATGGCATTTGCAGGCTCTCTGGAACCTCTGGACAAGACAGAATCCGGTCCCCACGGCATGATGGTAGGAGAGATCAACGAGGTAACCCGTATGGTAACCTCATTAAAATTCATCCCTCTTGCAAAGCTTCAGTACATCTCTCTTGCAGTCAATGTCACCCCAGCCACAACCAATACAGAACTAGCCATGAAAATTACCCAGGAGATTCAAAACCGGGGCGGGGAGAATATTTACCGGTTTCGCATACGTGGTATGAGGGATCCTGATATTACCTTTGATTTGGATATGCTTTCCACCCGTTTTAAAATATTGGAAATCATAGACGAATCTGAACCACAGTATAATTTCTCTGCTCTCTTTGCGGAACACCCAAGCGATATGATCGGCTTTTTTATCCAGGCACTTCAAAAGCCGGAGATGAGCGGGATGGAGAAGAAAGCACTCTATTACGGAATCAATGCTTTGCTTCGTACAACGGATGAAAGGAGCTGACCCATGAAAATACTGGACATTTACATCAATGGATTTGGGAAATTTCACGGCAGGAACTTAACGTTCCATGATGGAATCAACATTGTTTACGGTAAAAATGAAGCTGGAAAATCCACAATCCATACCTTTATCCGCAGCATGCTCTTTGGAATTGAGCGGCAAAGAGGCAGAGCTTCCAGAAATGATCTCTACTCCCGTTTCGAGCCTTGGGAAAACAGCGGGACCTATGAAG
>SVDT01000209.1 GCA_015057775.1 Paenibacillaceae bacterium
AACTGAGCGGGAAACACAGATGTATCACAGCCTTAAATATGCCCACTCGCTGATGGAAGCGATTCCTGACACCGTATTTGTCATTTCCCAGGAAGGTGTATTTTTAGACTGTATTGGAGATCTGGATCATCTGTTTTTTAAGAGAGAGCGTTTTATTGGTAAAAATATTACAGATGTAATGCCACAATCCATTGCTGCAAAAGGCAGGGAGCTGATCGATCAGGTTTTTCTCACTGGAGAAAACCAGAAAATTGAGTATGAGTGGACTACTGCACGGATTACAGAATATCATGAACTGCGGATTGTAAAATGGTTTGATGACAAAGCCATTGCAATTGCCAGAAACATTACAGAAACCCATAATTATATTAAAGAAATCGAAGAGATCAGTTATCATGATCATATAACAGGACTGCACAACAGAAGGTATTTTGACCAGGCATCAAAGGAACTGAATCTTTCCGAAAATCATCCTATCAGTGTTATTTTTGCAGATCTCAATGGACTAAAGATGGTAAACGATTCCTTCGGTCACGAATATGGAGATTATATGCTGAAGCGTTTCGCCGAAATCCTGGCGGATTCAGGAAAGAAAGGGGAATTAATCAGCCGTGTAGGCGGAGACGAGTTTGCGATTATTCTAAGAAGGACAGAAAGAGGGGAGACAGACCGGTATATCCGAGAATTAAAAGAAAAATGTGCAAGGGAGACCATCAACGGAATCGAACTTTCGGTTTCGTTCGGATATCACATTATTGAGGAATTCGGGATGTCGATTCAAAAAGCGGTAAAGCTGGCAGAAGATGAGATGTATCAGAATAAATTATATGAGGCCAGTAGCAGAAGAAGCAAAACCATTGATATTATATTAAACACCCTTCATGAAAAGAATCCAAGAGAGGAGCAGCATTCCCAGAGAGTGGCAGAAATTTGTGAGACAATGGCAAAACAGATGGGGTTGCCTGACAGTGATATAAATAAGATTAAGGCGGCCGGTCTCCTTCATGATATTGGGAAAATCGGAATTCAGGAAGAGGTTTTAAATAAACCCGGAATTTTAACAGAGGATGAATATCAGGAGGTCAAAAAACATTCAGAGATCGGATACCGTATCCTAAATACTTCCCCTAATATGTCGGAGATAGCGGAGATTGTTTTATGCCATCATGAGCGGTGGGATGGCAAGGGGTATCCCAAAGGAAGAAGCAAAACAGATATTCCGCTGTTTGCAAGAATCATCACCATAGCTGATGCATACGACGCCATGACAAGTGACAGAAGCTACCGGAAGGCACTGCCTGCCTCCTATGCAAAAAGCGAGCTGATTAAGGGTTCAGGTAAACAGTTTGATCCGGAGCTGGTTGAGTTTTTTGTGAACCATATGAAGGGATTGAATTGACAGCATCTGTCCCTTGTGTTAAAATCGAGAAAATTCAATATGTTTTGGGGAGCTGGTGACCCGGCTGAGAGGAAGTAAAGAACTTCGACCCTTATAACCTGATTTGGGTAATGCCAACGTAGGGACAGCCACTCTTACTAACTATCATGAGATATGTCTTTATTGGCATATCTCATTTTTTTCCCTCAAAACAGGAAAAGGAGTAAGGAAAATGTTTGAACAAATTATTACCAATGTAAGAAACAATGTTCCACTGGTTCATGCAATTACAAATTATGTAACTGTAAACGACTGCGCCAACATCATTTTAGCAAGTGGAGGATCTCCCATTATGGCAGATGATATCAATGAAGTTACTGATATCACCGCTATTTCTTCCGCTCTTGTACTCAATATGGGAACCCTGAATGAACGTACCGCCATATCCATGCTGGCAGCAGGAAGGAAGGCAAATCAGTGCGGTCTGCCAGTTGTTTTTGATCCTGTGGGAGCCGGTGCATCGGCATTTCGGAAAAAAATAGCATATCAGCTTTTGGAAGAGATCCAGTTTTCCGTTATAAAGGGTAATATATCGGAAATTAAATTTCTGGCAGCAGGAGAAGGAAGAACGTCAGGTGTGGATGCCTGTGAAGGGGATAAAGTGACGGAGGACAATTTAAAAAGTGTGGCAGACTTTGCAAAAGAGTTCTCAAAAAGAACCGGTTCCGTCATCGCAATTACAGGAGCCATTGATGTGGTTGCTGATGAAAATCATGTTTATGCAATCAGAAACGGTCATATCATGATGAGCAGTATTACTGGAACCGGCTGCATGCTTGCTGCTGTTACCGGAAGCTTTGTGGGAGCCAATCCAGGCAGTATTTTAAAGGCCTCTGCAGCTGCCGTATGCGGGATGGGACTGTGTGGGGAATTAGCATATGAAAAGCTTTGCCAGCTTCACGGAGGCACCGGTACATACCGTATGCTGCTGATTGATGAGATGAGCAGACTGAATGAACAGATGCTGGAAGAAGGTGGAAAATATGAATGTATCTAAAGAAAATATGCTTTTATATGTGGTGACCGACCGGACCTGGCTTGACGGGAACAAACTTCACGAACAGGTGGAGGAAATTATTAAATCAGGCGCTTCGTTTGTTCAGCTTCGGGAAAAAAATCTTGATTATGACAGCTTTGTTGCAGAGGGAAAAGAGATTAGAAGAATCACTGAAAAATATAAAATACCTTTTGTGATAAACGATAATATTCAGGTGGCTCTTGCGGTAGGGGCAGATGGTGTTCACGTAGGGCAGAAAGACCTGGAGGCAAAAAAATGCAGGGAGCTGATCGGAGAAGACAAAATACTGGGAGTATCAGCTCAGACGAAAGAGCAGGCACTTCTGGCTGAGAAAAACGGAGCAGATTATATCGGGGTGGGTGCAGTCTTTGAGACCTTCACCAAAACCGATGCCAATCCTGTTACCTTTGAGACTTTAAAAGAAATCTGTAACTGCGTATCCATTCCTGTAATAGCCATAGGCGGAATCAATGAGAACAATATTTTAAAACTAAAAGGAAGCGGTATTGACGGAGTAGCAGTTATTTCTGCAGTTTTTGCTGCCAAAGAGAAGGAAAAAGCAGTAAAAACTCTTTTATCATTGGTGAAGGAGGCGGTTTCATGAAAAAAGTATTGACGATTGCAGGCTCTGACTGCAGCGGCGGCGCTGGTATTCAGGCAGATTTGAAGACAATGACTGCACACAAGGTATATGGAATGAGTGTAATTACAGCTCTTACAGCCCAGAATACCACAGGTGTCACATCGATTATGGATGTGACACCTGAATTTGTAGGACAGCAGATGGATTGTATTTTTACCGACATTTATCCTGATGCGGTGAAAATCGGCATGGTATCAAACAGCGGAATTATCGAGATGATTGCCACAAAACTGAAAGAATATAAGGTGAAAAATCTGGTTGTCGATCCGGTTATGATATCAACCAGCGGTTCTAAGCTGCTTTCTGAAACAGCAATGGATGCGCTGATTGGCAGACTGCTGCCTGCAGCACTTCTTGCCACGCCCAATATTCCGGAAGCAGAGTCCCTTTGCAATATAAAAATCACCAGCAAAGACCACATGGAAAAAGCGGCAGAGGCAATCTTTCAAAAGTTAGGCTGCACAGTTTTAATCAAAGGAGGTCACCTGACGGAGACATCTGACGATTTACTTTATACCAAAGAAAACATGGTATGGATGACTGGAAAACGCATTGACAATCCAAATACCCATGGAACCGGCTGTACGCTGTCCTCTGCCATTGCCTGCAGTCTTGCCAACGGCTGCACTCTGGAAGAGAGCGTAAAAAATGCTAAAGCGTATATTACAGGAGCTTTAAATGACCAGTTAAACATCGGGAAAGGCAGCGGTCCATTAAATCATATGTGGGGATTGACATAATCTGTAAACTGTTATAAAATAAGTAAACTACAAGTTTACTTATTAAAATGATGGGACACAGGAGGTATTACTATTGGGAGCGGAAGAACGGAAACAACAGGAAAAGGAAATTAAGAGAAAGGATATCATTGACGCAGCGGAAAAAGTATTCTTTGCAAACGGTTATGAGAATTCTTCCATGGATGCTGTTGCAAAAAAAGCAGAATTCAGCAAACGAACCGTTTATGTATATTTTAACAGTAAGGAACAGATCTATTTTGAAATTATGATCAGAGGTTACAGACAGCTGTTAAGAATGATGGAGGAAGGGTTTGGAAAAGAAAAACCAGCCAGTGCGCTGGATGAGCTTCACTGCATTTTTTTCACCTTATTCTCTTTTCGTCAGAAGTATACAGATTACTTCAAGGCAATCATGGAGTATGAAACCAAGGATGATGGGTATCAATGCGGCGTCACAGATGACTCGAAAGAAGAGTGTTACCGCCTGGGGGAGGAAGTTCTTTCTTTTCTGTTAGAGGCGCTGAAAAAAGGGAAAAACGATGGAAGCTTTAAACGGGATATGAACTGTGAGAAAACTGCGCTGATTTTATGGGCATTTACAATCGGAGTTTTTAATGCAGGTGGAAGGAAAAAGGAATATCTGGATAATTATCACCATACTTCCGTGGAGGATTTCTTAGAGGAGTCCTTTCAGTTGATGATACAGCTGGTTTTGGCATAGGAGACTGATGTATGAAAGTATTTTTAAAGATAATTGCCTGTATGGCCAGTTCCATTATTTTCCTGTTTTTTGTATTATTTATACTGGGCGGAGGATTTATGAAGCAGTCATATCTAGAACCGTGGAATAAAAATTATGCATCAAAGTTTGCAGATCCCCGGGTGCGTCTGACTGCGGCCGGACTGCTGGCAGCAAACAACCACAATATGCAGCCGTGGAAAGTGAAACTGGACAAAGAAGATTCCATGGTATTTTACTTATATGCGGACAGCCTGAGGACTACCAATGAGGTAGATCCTCTTTACCGGCAGCTGATGATTACTCAGGGGACATTCTTAGAGTATGTAAGAGTGGCCGGAGAAAAGGAAGGATTTCAAACTGAGATTGCCATCTTTCCAGAGGGTGAATATGAGGAAAATGATATCTTAAGCAGCATGGATAAAAAACCGGTAGCTAAGATTACTCTTATACCTTCCAAGCAGGAAGAAAGTCCTCTTTACAGTGGGATATATCTGGCAGATACAAACCGGGGAAATTATAAGATGGAAGCTCCTGATTCTTCCCAGATCTCCCAATTATTAAAATTACCGGATCGGGACAGTCTGTCCATAAAGATTTATACCGATCAGGCTGATCTTAATAAAATCGGCAATTACGTTATGGAAAGTGCAACAATCGAAGCCGGGGTTACCAGGGCAATGGAGGAATCCAATGCAATCTTCCGTGCAAACGAAAAGGAAAAAAACAAATACCGATGGGGATATTCGGTGGAAGGACAGGGAGCTTCCGGCTTTAAACGGTATCTGCTCCAGGGATTAATCACCATGTTTCCATCTATTAATGAAGGAAAAGGTGCATCTGAAAACTTCATTCATTATACGAAAACAGCAGTCGATCATACTGCCGCCTATGCAGTCATAACAACCAGCGCCAACTCACGGACAGATCAGGTGCTCAGCGGTATGCTATACAGCAGGATGATTCTTACGGGTCATACCATGGGTCTTGCCATGCAGCCTCTCAGCCAGGTGCTGGAGGAATATCCGGAGATGAAACAGCCCTATGATAGTTTCAGAAACGATTATGCCGGCCAGGGCCAGACCATACAGATGCTTTTACGAATTGGGAAACCGGAAACATCTGCTCCAAATTCCATGAGAAGAGATGTTATGAGTTTCATTATGGAATAAATTGTAAAATTTAGTCGATTTTTGAAATAGATATTTGTAAAATAAACAATCCCAATGTATAATAGAATTAACTACTATGACAAGGGGGATATGTTTTTATGAAGACAATAAAAAGCAAACTGTTTTTTGTTATATTTCTTTTGTTATTTACGACCTCAGCGGTCAACGTGATTACAGGTATCAGCGCCAGTTATTACAGTATTACCGAGAACACCAAAAGTGATATGAATGCTATGGGAGAGATTGCCAACACCGCATTGGCTGCGGAGATCAGTCTGTTAAAGGAACAGGCAGAAAGTCTTGCCAGTCAGCTGGGAACGGTGCAGTCAGGTGATATGGGTAAGAAGCTGAATGCTCTGGATGTGGCAATGAAAAATACGAAATTTAAAGCACTGGCAGTTGCTGGTCCGGACGGAAAGCTGTCCAGTACGGATCAGGCCCTTAATGGGCAGGATTTTTCAACCAAAACGTTCTTCTCAGACAGTTTAAAAGGAAATACTACAATCTCCTCAACGGAAGCATTGGACAATCAGATGGTATTTTATGTCTGTTCTCCTCTGCCTTCTCAATCAGGTGTGGTGATCGGTGTTCTGGACAGCCTTTACTTCAGCAGGATTATTGAAAAGATTGTAATTGGTAAGACAGGCAATGTATTTATGCTTGACAGTACCGGTACCTTCGTAGCCAACAAGAGACCCAATCTGGTGGAAGAACGACAGAACTTTATTGAAAAAGCGAAAACAGATCCTTCCCTTGTAAATGCGTCAAAGGTTTATGGCAAGATGATAAAAGGGGAAAAGGGAGTAGACAGATATGAATATGAGACAGGTGCCAGAATCTGTGCCTTTGGCCCTGTGAGTAATTCCGATGGCTGGTCCTACGGAGTGGTGGCGCCTGTTAAGGAAATGACCTCCTCCATTATATACACAATTGTATTGCTCCTGGTTTCCTCTTGTGTATTAATCATTATTGGCATTGCTGCAAGCTTTATGCTGGCAAACCGCCTGTCGAACCCAATTAAGAAAATCACCAGACGTATGGAACTTCTGGCTGACGGAGATTTGGAAAGTGAAGTTTATATCCATAACAGCAAGGATGAGATTGGTATATTGACAAGAAGTATTGCTGATATGGTAAGTTCCCTTAAATCCTATATTCAGGATATTGCCTATATCTTGCAGCAGGTATCGGCAGGGAACTTAAGTGTGTCATCGGATATTGAATATAAGGGCGAATTTATAGAAATACAGACATCATTAAACCAGATCACAGATCAGTTAAACAAAGCATTTGGTGAAATTATAATCTCAGCCAGACAGGTAAACAGCAGTTCAGAACAGGTAGCGGAATCCTCCCAGCAGTTATCCCAGGGCGCTACAAGGCAGGCAAGTTCTGTGGAAGAAATAGCAGCAACCATCTCCGATATTTCACATCACATCAGTTCCAATGCCGACAATGCGGAACTGGCCGGAACCAAATCCCTGCAGGCGGTAGATCAGGTCAGCAGCGGGCAGCAGGAGATGGATAAACTGGTAAGCGCAATGAATGAGATCAATGAAACATCAACGGAAATCGGAAAGATTATAAAAGTTGTGGAAGACATTGCTTTTCAGACCAATATTCTGGCACTGAATGCAGCTGTGGAAGCTGCAAGAGTTGGTGAGGCCGGAAAAGGGTTTGCCGTAGTGGCAGACGAAGTACGCAATCTGGCCGGAAAAAGTGCAGATGCA
>SVDT01000210.1 GCA_015057775.1 Paenibacillaceae bacterium
ACATTTCATTACTGCTGGCGATACTCCCTGTGACGGACATTTCATTGGCATTGGGCACGGGGGCATTTCCGGACATTTCATCACTGCCGGGGACACTCCCTGGTCCGGACATTTCATTGGCTTGGGGGGCATTTCCGGACATTTCATGGATCCAAAGTAAGAGGGACATCTGGATAAATCCTGTTGTCTCATTGGAATGGGTGCTGACGGGTTTTTTAAGTTCTTTGCCGGACCGGATCCCAGAGGCATATCTGGACGAATCACTGTACCCGGACATACGGACATATCAAGTTCCATAGGCGAAGACCAGTCGGAACACCGTTGTTTCGTATTACCATCCATAGGATGTTTGACTCCTTTCATACTTGAAAAGTTTCTAATATCAATCTATGAATGGAATACTCTGTTGTGCAGGATTAGAAGATATTTTTCCGTTTATTTCAAAAGAAGATCCATGACATGGACATTCCCATCTCTTATCGTATCGGTTCCAGACCAGACGGCAGCCCAAATGAGGACAGTTGACAGCGCCTTTTAATACTCCGCCGGAAAGTCCCTTTACGGACTTAAGTCCATGGGAAACCAGAGTGCCGGCTCCCGCTCTTATATGATGCCTTCTGGGTGTAAATACCTCATCAAATGGTGTTTTCTTTCCCAGAATCTGCATGCTTAACATCTTAGCTGCAACCATGGACGTACTCATACCCCATTTGCCGAATCCTGTTGCCACATACCAGTCAGGTTTGAAGACAGAGTAAGTGCCGATATAAGGAATTCCGTCCAGCGTCATACAATCCTGTGCAGACCATTTACCAATCTCCTGTGCACCTGGAAACAGATGCTTTGCTGTCTGCTTCATAACTACATACGGGTTCTCTTTGGGAATGCTTCCCGTTCTGTGGCTTCCATATCCCATAAGCAGCTTGTCTCCTGCATTTCTGAAAGAATAGGCTTTGGAATCCACGCCCAGATACATTCCGTCAATGGAGGGAACGCCATCAAACTCTGTGACATAACTTTTTTCCTGATACATCTTTGCAAAATAGAATCCGGGAATATTGATAAATGGATAATGGGTTGCAAATACTACCTTCTCCGCTTTAATTACTCCCCGGTCCGTGATAACCTCATGCCCCTCTACTTTTAACACTCTGGTCCTTTCATAAATTGTCAGACCAGTGGAGATGTCTCTTAAAAATTCCAGAGGGTGAAACTGTGCCTGGCCGGAAAACCGGACTGCTCCGAAAATGGGAAAAGGAAGTTTAATCTCCCGCTCAAAAGAGGCCGGAAGACCAAGTCTTTTGGCACATTCTGCTTCTTTTAAAAGCTTTTCCGATTCCTGTACAGAATAAAGATAAGCATCTTTTTCTTCATAATGGCACCGGATCCCATATCGTCTGATTAGCTTTCCATATTCCTCTACTGCCAGCTGATTGGCTCTTCCGTACAGTCTGGCCGTATCCTCTCCTACGGATTTCGCCAGTTTATTATAGATTAAATTATGCTGGGACGTAATTTTTGCAGTGGTATATCCGGACTGACCGCTTCCGATCCGGTCTGCTTCCAATACCACCACATGAACACCGTGCCGCTGTAAATAAAAGGCAGTCAGTATTCCTGCCATTCCTGCCCCAATCACTACCACCTCTGTCCGCCTGTTTCCAGGAAGAGGGTTTCTACCCGGAATCCGGACTGTTTCTGTCCATATTGAATTCATTTATTTTCACCTCTGCTGTTTGTCTTTTTCGACGCTGTATTAATATGCATATTTCCTATTATTCTCACTTTTAACAGAAGTAATGCCTTTTTTACCGTTTCCAATTATTTCTTGCTTTCCTCTCTTTTCTATACTAAAATAAGAACAGACAACCAAGAACAGGAGGCAATCCCAATGCACTGGTTTCAAAAAAAAGAGAATCTTATTTCTGACGATAAACAGATAAGAGAAACCGAACAAGGCAGTGATTCTTCGGTTAAACTGGAACGTGATGCCTGCTTACATCATCTTACCCACGCACTCAGTTCCAATGAACGGGGCGTTGTTTTAAAACTATACATAGAGAATTTTAAGCAGCTCAATCAATTACTTGGTTACGAATACTGTGAAAATCTGCTGAGTCAGATCCTTGCCTATTTAAAGGAATCATGCGGAAACAATGTCTATCATTATATTGGTGTGGAATATATGATCTTTTTGGATCATTATACCCAGGGACAGGCCATGAATCTTGCAGATGAAATCGCCCAGAGATTTGACCATGCCTGGAAGATTGGCAGCACGGACTGCATCTGTTCTGTACAGATGGGGCTTTGTGCCTATCCCGGTCATGCTGAAACCACGGAACAGATGTTAAAATGCCTGGATCTGGCGGTGACCAGAGCGGGTGAGGGCGGCCCCAATCAGGCAGTCATGTTTGACAGTACTTTACAAAATCAGCTTAGGCGGCGGCAGACCATCGCCCTTTATTTAAAGACGGCTCTGGAAAAAGATGAAGTGGAGATTCTTTACCGTCCTTCCTATTGTGTTGAAACAGGGACATTTTTAAGAGCCGAATTATCCATGCGCATATTTATAAAAGGCCTGGGGTTAATGGGAGCTGGAGAATTCATGACTGTGGCAGAGGATTCCGGGCAGATCCGTGCATTGCTTTATTATGCTCTGGAAAAGGTCTGCCAGTGCATCAGACAGGCACTAGATGATGGCTGTGAATTCGAATCCATAGCACTTCCTGTTTCTCCTGTGCTATTTTTGCAGGAGGACTTTATTGACGAAGTTGCACGGGTTATGAAGGCATATGAGATTCCACAGGGTAAGCTTGCACTGGAACTGAAAGAAAGTGCGCTGACTATGGGATATTTAAACTTTAACATCATTCTTCAAAAGCTTTCAGATATGGGAGTGGAACTGATACTCAATGAATTCGGCTCTGGTTATTCCAGTGTCTCTGCCAGCCTGGATCTTCCCGTTCACACTGTAAAGTTGGAACGGCTCTTTATCTGGCAGCTTGAGACCAATGAAAAATCCAGGTACATCATACAAGGTTTAATTTCCATGGCAAAGGATCTTCACCTGTCCTTAATCGCAGAAGGCGTAGAAACAGAAAATCAGGTGTCCGTTTTAACAGAAGCAGGCTGCGGCTATCAGCAGGGATTTTATTATTCTACTCCCTTAAAGCAGGAGAATCTGTTGAAAATTTTAGGAAAGAACCGGGATGAATCCGCTTCCTATCTGTCTGAGGATTAAAAAATATGGGATGAAAAAAGCGCTTTCGGCTAAAAACCGAAAACGCTTTTCTATCTGCTTAATTACTTACAATTGTCCTGACCTTGATCTCGTCGGACTTTTTTACTTCCTGGGACTTCTTGTAAAAGTAGCGTATGATATCCTTACGGGTTACTAACCCGATGAAATTCTTCTGATCATCCACCACCGGTACAAAATTCTGGTTCAAAGCCATATCAACCAGGTCTTCCATTGTGGAATCTGCAAAAACGGGGCGGTTATCCGATCTTCTGTCAATGGCGGCTACCGTCACATTCTCCGCTTCCTTCAGACTTAAATTGAATTTATTCTTTATTCCCCAGAGCATGTCCCCTTCTGTTATTGTTCCAACATATTTGCCGTTCCTGTTAATGACAGGTATGGCGGAGTACTTGTGATACTCCATCTTCTCCAGCGCCTGACGCAGAGAATCATCTTCATAAATATAAGCCACTTCATTCTTAGGTGTTAAAAAAAACAATATGTTCATAGCCACACTCCCCGTTTGATGTACGGACTAAGTATAGCAGATGAGTCTTAATCACGTATGAACAAATTATTATTTTTTTATAACTTTTTCCTAATATTTCCTGAGCCTGATTATTGCATATGGTCAAGAGGATCAATGGCTTTGTCTTCATGGGTCACTTCAAAGAATAGGTTGGCGCCTTCTACGGAATAATACTTTGTGGGTTCTGCAATATAACCCAGCACCTGGCCTTCCTTCACATATTCATTTGCTTTTACCTTCAGTTCTTTTAACTGACCGCAAACAGCCGTATACTTGTTGCCCATGTTTAAAACAACGTAGTTACCAATTTCTTCATTGGAACCGATTTCCTGTACTTTTGCATTGGCGGGTGCGACTACCGGAGTGCTCACATCTCCCTGAATTACCACGCCTGGATTGCATTTATACTGATCCAGGGTTGGGAAGTAGATGGTCTTATCCATACTGTAGTCCAAAATAACATTTCCGCGTACCGGCCAGGTCATTCTGGTGGAGTCGTTAAAATTAAGTACCAGTGACTTGGCGGCATTTTTGTCTGTTGCGGCTTTTGCTGCCTGTGTTTCTTTTTCGGCTGTGGCTTTGGCTGAATCAACAGCCTTCATTTCCTCTTCCGCATTTTTTGTTGCATTTGAATCTCCTGCAACAGCTACCTGCGTATTCTGGGGGACTGATTCTTCAACAATCATGTTGCTCTGATCCGGTACTTTCAGATAAGGGCTGTTTTCTCCACCATTTCCTCTTTGAACGGTAATGACTCCTGCTGCAGCTACTATAGTCAGCAGGCCTAGAACCAACAGGACAAGGAATACTTTATCCTTGAACAATTGACTTATTTTCTCCTTCACGTTTATCACCTCGATAATATTCTTACCAAGAGTGAAAGAGTTATTCAGATTTCAAAACAATATTTTTATAAAAATAAGCAAGAATTTTTTCTGCCGTCCATCCTTCCTCACTTTTGCATTTTGCACCGTACTGGCTAAAGCCATATCCATGTCCGATCCCCCGGCAGACGGCTCTCACACCACCCTCATAATCCTCAAATTCAAAGGACGGCGATGGCAGGGAAAGTGCATACTGAACCTGATCTCCTGTGAGGGTATGGGTACCGATCTGAATCTGTACCACGTAACCGGAATCATCCCGCTGAACAATCTGAATGCTTTGGGGGATCTGATCTGCCGTTACAGAACCATCGCCTGAGATCTTGTTGATCTTATCCGCAAAGTCATCTTTGCTGAACTGAAGAATTGTTAAAAAACCCTCTGCCTCCACATCCTTTTTGCATTCCACCGGCTGTAAGTATGGGTGGTTTGAATCTCCCGCTCTTGTCATTCCGTTGCTGGCACGATGAAACAACGGTTCAATTAAATTATCGTTACAGGTGATCACTGTACCTGTGGTAGAGCGTACCGCATCTTCAATTGCCTGATAGCTGGTGACAAAAGCCTCGCTTCCCCACATCTTTTCCATCTGCTTCTGCTCTAAATAATCCATATGGAGCTCCGATTCCTTTACTTCTTTCTGACCATTCATTTTACCATAAATATAGGTCCGGGCGATGATTGCCTGGGCCCGGAGCGCTTCTTTCCCGTAATCTGCCGGCATCTGCTTTGCTACCACTCCGGGAAGATATTCCTCCACATCCATGGAGGTTTCCCCGCCTTTTCTGTCTAAGATCACACGTTTTCCACTGAGTGTAATGGGCATATCTTTTTTCTCCTCAATTTTTCCGGTCCACGCCAGAGTTATAATATATGGAAACAAAAATGCCAGTATACATGCCATTAAAATCTTCTTCCCCATCTTCCCGCCGCCTTTCTTTCAGTCTGAACCCTTGTTCAATATATGCGAAAAAGCGCCCCGGAATCACTTCCGGAACGCTTTTTCAAAAACCTTCATATGGATCAGAGTTCTACATTTACCTTTTCTAAATGCCAGATGTCTCTGACATATTCAAGAATGGTACGGTCTGATGTAAATTTACCGCTGTTTGCTACATTTAAAATGGCAGCTTTCGCCCACCATGATTCATCTGCGTACGCCTGATCGATCCGCTTTTGTGCCTCCCCATAAGAAGGAAGATCCTTTAAAATAAAGTACGTATCGGCACGGTCACTGCTCATGGTGTTAAGCAGGGAATTATAAATATCACGGAACAGCTCCGGATCCTGTGGGGAATAATAGCCATTAATCAGCTGCATCAAAACTCTGCGGATCTCATAATTATTGTTGAAAATCTCCATGGGATCGTATCCGCCTTCCCGCTCATAACGGATTACCTCATCGGATGTCAGGCCGAAAATAAATGCATTCTCTGCTCCCACTTCCTCTACGATCTCCACATTGGCACCATCCATGGTTCCAAGAGTCAGAGCACCGTTTAACATGAATTTCATATTTCCGGTTCCGGAAGCTTCCTTGCTGGCAGTGGATATCTGTTCACTGACATCTGCCGCAGCGAAAATGATTTCTGCATTAGACACTTTGTAGTCTTCAATAAATACAACTTTTATTTTACCGCCGATGCTTCTGTCGTTGTTTATCACCTCTGCCACAGAATTGATCAGCTTGATGGTAAGCTTCGCCCTGCGGTAACCGGCAGCAGCCTTGGCTCCGAAAATAAAGGTCCGTGGAACCATATCCAGATTAGGATTATCCTTCAGCTGGTTATACAGATACATTACATGAAGAATATTCATCAGCTGCCGTTTATACTCGTGAAGACGTTTTACCTGCACATCAAATATGGATCTGGGATCTACCTCTATGCCGTTATGTTCCTTAATATATCTTGCCAGCCGGACCTTGTTCTGGTATTTGATATCCATAAACTCCTGCTGACATTTGGGATCATCTGCGTAAACAGCCAGGCGGTGAATATGAGGCAGATTGGTAATCCATTCATTTCCGATTTTCTTCGTCACCCACTCAGATAAAAGAGGATTTCCATGTAAGAGAAAACGTCTCTGGGTGATGCCATTGGTTTTATTATTGAATTTTTCCGGCATCATCTCATAGAAATCTTTCAGCTCCTGATTCTTTAAAATCTCCGTATGAAGTCTGGCTACACCGTTAACGGAAAAGCCACCAACAATGGCAAGATTGGCCATTCGTACCTGACCATCATAAACAATGGCCATTTTACGTACCTTATCCTGGTTTCCCGGATACATATGGCTGATCTTCTGCTGAAAACGGCGGTTGATTTCTTCCACAATCTGATAAATTCTTGGAAGGAGTCTGGAAAACAGCTCAATGGGCCATTTTTCCAGCGCCTCTGACATAATGGTGTGGTTGGTATAGGCACAGGTTTTGGTAGTAATCTCCCATGCCTCATCCCAGCTCAATCCGTAGTCATCAAGGAGGATCCGCATCAGCTCCGGTACCGCCACTGTGGGGTGGGTATCGTTTAGCTGAAATACGTTCTTCTCGTAGAATTTATGGATGTCATCATGGTTTTCCATATATTTTTTGACTGCTCTCTGCACGCTGGCAGAGATAAAGAAGTACTGCTGCTTTAAGCGCAGCTCCTTGCCTGCATAGTGGTTGTCATTGGGATAAAGGACTTCAACAATGGTTTTCGCCAGGTTCTCCTGCTCCACTGCCTTTTGGTAGTCCCCCTTGTCA
>SVDT01000211.1 GCA_015057775.1 Paenibacillaceae bacterium
CTGACTTAATATGTGGATTTCATTATTTTTTAATTTAACAGAAACTCCGCCGAAAAGCACTGTGCCGGCAATCACTACAGCCTGAACAACCAGCAATATCAGCAACGGTCCAAGCAAACGGATTCGTATGGACTCACTTTTCTTCTCTCTCATAAATTACTCTCCGATGACTGTTTCCAATTGCAGCCTGGTATCTTCGTACCACTGATTAAAATTCTCATCTGTTACGAAATCAGCAACCGCTCTCTCTCTGTCAATCCCCTGTGTCACCAGTGCCTCAACTTTCTGGTAATCCTCTTTTGCCTTTGAAACCATGGAAGTCTGAAGGATCTCTCTTGCACGATCCCCTCCCTGAAAGGGTTTGGAGGTATACAGTCTGTACCTGTTGGCTGTATCAAGCCCAATGATCAGGTTCTGTGACACCGCACTGTTTTCTCCAGCCTCCTGTAAAAAAGGCTTTAGAAGTGACTGCTCCGCCGCTGCTTTTTTTACTGGCAGATAACCGGAACCAATGGCAAACTTCATATTCTGGCTGGTGTCGGTAAACCATTTTAAAAAGCAGACAGCTGCATATTCCCGTTTTTCCTCTGATTTTAGTACCATCATTCCTGCCCCCTGGGAAACAGCACAGGGAACTGTGCCTGCAAATCCGGGAAGAGGATACAGTTTACTTTCAATCTCATAGTTTGTTCCGTCTTCCAGGGTTACAGAGGTGGGAAAATAAGAGATTCCACTGGTAGCTCCTACAAACGCCACAAGCTGTCCGGTTTTTACATCATCACTTCTAAATCTTCCGTAAGCCCCAAAATATCCATTTACAAACGGGACATAGTAATTATCCCATAGTTTTTTCATCGCTTCTTTGTCGAAGTCCAGAACTGTTTTCCCGTCTTTGACGTAAAATATCTCATGTCCCAGCTGCAGACTTCCAATAATCATATAATTGGCAAACGCATCTCTTCCAAAAAACGCTTTTCCATCACCTGGAGTTTCTGTCAGACTGTCCGTCCACTTATAATAAGACTGGGATACTCTGGTGATCCCTTCCCAGGTGGAGAATGCATCTTCCGTCTCACCAGTAGCAGCTGCAAACTTATCCCAGTCCGTCTTGTTCACAGTCAGTATCTCAGTGGATTTGGCAATGGGAAATACTTTAACAGAATCACTATCGCCAAATCTCCCCTCTTCCATGTAAGCATCCACATACTCTGATATCTCATCGGAGGTAAGGTAATCACTTAAATCTGCAGCCAGACCCATTCGGTCTACCTCATAAACTTTATCTGCGTAAGCAGAAAAAACATCAGGAAGGGGATCAGAACCAACCCTGTGTTCAATACTCTCATTGATGGTATTGCTCAGTTCATCAATACTTCCTTTGTTATAAGCTTTCACGACAATTCCTTTTTCCCTGCCCTCATTTTCATTAAATGCCCTGACCAGTTTGTCAAATTCCTCTTTCTGGACACCATTATAATAATGCCAGACTGAGATTGTAACAGGGTCCTTGGGAGAGAGTCCGTAGGGGTCCTTTTTCTCACATCCGGCAAGCATAAATAAGCAGGAAACGAAAGCGATTGGTACTATCCAATTCTTTTTCATAAGTTCACCTGCCTGTTACATGGGGTTCTGGTCGTATTGAATTGCCTCTTTTATTTTACGTGCATGATTTTTATCCACCAGCAAAGCCAACAGCTCGATGCCCATGTCAAGGGCATAACCAAGCCCTCTGGCTGTTGTAATATTACCGTCAGTCACCACACCCTGTCTTACTACGCAAGCTCCCTTTAGTTCCTCTTCAAATCCAGGAAAACAGGTGGCTTTTTTTCCCTCCAGCATTCCAAGTCTTCCAAGAATACTTGGAGCCGCACAAATCGCAGCGATTCTGCGATTGTCCTGATTCGCTTCATTCAGGGCGTATACTAATTCCTGGCAGGCTCCCAGATTCCTGGTTCCAGGCATACCCCCTGGAAGAAACAGCACATCTGCATCTTTTAAATCTGTCTGCTCCATTAAAACATCTGCCTGAAGCTTAATTCCGTGTGATCCAGTCACGTTCTTTTTACCAGTTACTGATACAAGTTTCACATCCTGCCCCCCTCTGAGCAGTACATCAACCACAGCTAGCAGCTCCACCTCTTCTGACCCATCTGCTAAAAACGCATAAACCTTCCCCATATCAATCGTCTCCTTTCCAATTTTGAAATGTACTATTCATGGTAATCTTTATATAATCCACCAGATACCTAGTTTCGGTATCTTCTCCCTGAATCAGCCGGATCAGCGCATCAGCAGCGGTTCGCGACTGCCCCTGATGGTCATTTAAAACCGTTCCGGTAATTTTACCCTCTTTTATATATTCCACGGTTTCCTGTAGTGCATCCACCCCTACCAGAGATATATCTTTTCCTGGTACCATACCGGCTTCTTCTACCGCCTCCAGCGCTCCATTTGCCATTGCATCGTTGTTGCAGAAAATCACATCAATTCTGGGACCATAAGTTGATAAAGCCTGTGCAGCAAGCTTTTTCCCCTCTTCTCTGTTCCAGTTTCCGATACCAGAAAAAAGCTCTTCTGTTTTTACTCCTGCCTCTGTCAGTGCTTTGATGGAATACTCCGACCTGTACCGGGCTGCATCACTGCCTGCCTCTCCCTTTATCATCACATAAGAGACGATTCCATCTTTGTTTTTATCACCCTTACCTGGGGTTTCAAGAATAATCTGTCCCTGATAGGTTCCCGCCTGCTTAGAATCCGTTTCCACACTGGAAACCGCCATATGACGGTCTTCCCACCGTTTTCGCTCAGATTCATCCGGCTCACTGTTAATGAAAACCAGCGGGATACCTGCCTGGCTGCAGGTATCTGCAATTGTTCCTGCAGCCGAGGTCTCCACAGGATTAATTATAATCCCGTTACACTTACTATCTATAAATTCCTTTATCTGCCGGTTCTGCTCATTCTGATCCCCGCCTGCATTGCGCATGATGATCTGGGCATGATAGGTCTCTTCCAGATATTGTTTTAATTCAGACCGGTAAAGCTTCATAAATGTGTCGTCGTAGCGATAGATGCTTATGCCGATTTTAGGACCTTCTGCCGCTTCACTTCCTTCCGTACCAGCTTCCTTGTCCGAACTTTCCCCAGATTTTGGCTCAGCACTTTTTCCTGCGCAGCCTGCTGCAAAAACCACTGCCAATATCAGAAAAAAGAAAGCTGTCCGCCTTATCAAGCATTTCATATCATTAATCTCCTGATTTTTACTGTATTTTCCATATTACCACGTTTTTCTTCTTTTTGCCACTATCTTCTATTTTTTATCCTATTGTGGTATACTAACCCTGTTTTATAGTCCAATACATGAAATCAGGAGGTTTTTCATGGAAATCGAGCGCAAATATCTGGTCACCAGCCCGCCGGAAAATTATAAGTCATTTCCCCATCATTTCATTGAACAGGGATATTTATCGACAGACCCTGTTGTGCGGGTCCGAAAAGAGGATGAATCCTATATTCTAACCTACAAATCCAAAGGTCTTTTGGCAAGAGAAGAATACAATCTTCCCTTAAACGAAGACTCTTATCACCACTTAATCAGCAAAACAGACGGCTGTGTTCTTACAAAAAGAAGATATTTAATTCCTGTGGAACACTGCGATCATCTCACCATTGAACTGGATGTTTTTGAAGGCCGCTATGAAGGGCTGATGCTTGCTGAGGTGGAATTTGAGAGCCTGGAAGAAGCACACTCCTTTACGCCTCCTTCCTGGTTTGGGAAAGATGTTACCTTATCCGGAGAATACCAGAACAGCCGGCTCAGCCAGATGCCGTAATTTTTAAACAGTCACGAATATAGAAAAAAGCGTCCTGAACGGCATTGCTTTAGCCGGACAGGACGCTTTTTAAGTATTTATTTCTTGGCAATGTATTTTCTGATATCAAGAGCAATGGCAACTACGATAACGATACCCTGAGCAATATACTGATAGTTGGTGTTAACTCCTAAATACTGGAGACAGGTTTTTAAGATTTCGAAAACAAGAACACCGATTAAAACGCCGGATACTTTACCAATACCACCGTTTACAGATACGCCTCCGATGGTACATGCTGCAATTGCTTCCAGTTCCCAGCCCATACCCATGTTAACGGAAGATCCGCCGGATTTTGCACCTACCAGAAAGCCGCCCAGTGCGTAAAGTGCAGCTGCTGTCACATAGATAATAATCTTTGTCTTCTTGGTATTAACACCGGAAACTTCTGCTGCCTGTTCATTACCGCCAATGGCATACATGTATTTTCCGTGAGGAGTCTTATTATAAACGAACCAGATCACAAGTCCTACTGCAAGGGCTATTAAAAACAGGTAAGGCATGAAACCAAACAGTCTTCCTTTTGCCACTTCCGTATAAGCCGGACGGTAACCGCCGATTGGTGTTGCGTTGGTATAAACAAGGCAGGCACCGTATACAATCAGCTGCATACCCAGTGTTCCGATAAAAGCGGGAACCTGCAGATAGGAAACTACCAGACCATTGATCAGACCAAACAAGCAAGCAACTAAAATACAGATTAACAATACTACAAACACCCACCAGATACCAAAATCCGGAAGATTGGGGAAAAACTTGCCACTGTAGCCCGGTTTCTGCAAAAGTGTACCTGCAAGGCAGGCGGAAAGGCCTACAATACGTCCTGCTGAAAGATCGGTACCTCTGGTAATCAGGCAGCCTGATACACCGCAGGCAATGATGAAACGGGGCGCCACATTTAAGGCAATATTTTTTAAATTGTCAGGTGTTGCGAATGATGGTTGCTTTATTGCCGTAAAAATGGCAAGCAGGACGAGGACAACGATGATTCCATTATTAATAAGGAAATCCTTCATATTTATCTTCTTAGCTGTCATGACTTAACCTCCTGTTTGGAATTATTTTCCGTTTTGTTTATATCGAATTTAGTGGCAAATGCCATGATTTTCTCCTGGGTTGCCTCACTATCCTCTACTTCTCCTGTGATTCGTCCGCCGCACATTACGATAATCCGGTTAGACATACCGATTAACTCCGGCATTTCAGAGGAAATCATGATGATGGATTTACCCTGCTTTACAAGGTCAATCATAATCTGATATATCTCATACTTTGCGCCTACGTCGATACCTCTTGTCGGCTCATCCATGATTAAAATTTCAGGATTGCTTGCCAGCCATCTGGCAATAATTACTTTTTGCTGATTTCCACCAGAAAGGGACTGGATCTGAGTCCTGTCGTTGGGAGTTTTTATACTCAGCTTTGCAATGCTGTCCTTTACAACCGATGCTACTTTCTTCTTCTGAATCACTCCCGCTGTTGTATAATTGCGGTAAGAAGCAATGGCTGTATTGTCAGAAATGCTTAAGCATCCAAAGATGCCGTTTCCTCTTCGGTCTTCTGTAATCATTCCCACGGAATCGCCGATGGCATCCTTGGGGCATTTAATCTCAACTTTTTTTCCAAGGACCTCAACTTCTCCCCCGGAAATATTTCTCATTCCGAATATGGCTTCCATTAATTCAGTTCTCTGAGCTCCTACCAGACCTCCGAATCCCAGAATCTCTCCTTTTTTCAGTTCAAAGGAGCAATCCTGAAAAGAACGTTCATGAATACTGCTTAAATGGCTTACCTTTAAAACGGTTTCTTCCGTCCGGTAATCATCCTTTGGAGGATAAACATTTCCCAGTTCTCTTCCTACCATCTGTTTTACAATCTCTTCGTCAGAGATATCTGCCACTTCCCATGAACCAACGTAAGTTCCATCCCGCATGATGGTGATGTCATCTGCAATCTGTCTGATCTCTGCCATTTTATGGCTGATATATATCATAGAAACTCCGCGGGACTTTAAGTCCCTGATAATACGGAACAGTGCTTCTACCTCATTATCAGTCAGTGATGAAGTAGGTTCATCCAGAATCACCAGTTTTGCATTCTGGCTGACTGCCTTTGCAATTTCTACTGACTGCATTTGTCCGATTGATAAGGTCCCAAGTTTTGCTTTGGGATTGAACGTCATTTTAACATCTTTTAACCACTTTTCTGCTTCTGCATTCATGGTTTTATGATCAATTACTTTAAGCGGTCCTATTTTATATATTGGAAACCGTCCGAGATACATATTCTCTGCAATAGAGCGAGCCGGTACCGGCTGAAGTTCCTGGTGTACCATAGCAAGGCCTTTGTGAAGTGCATCATCCGGATTGGCAATACTCACCTTCGCACCATCAATCAGAACCTCACCTTCATCCATCTTGTATATGCCAAACAGGCATTTCATCAGTGTCGACTTACCTGCTCCGTTCTCTCCCATCAGAGCGTGAACGGTACCGGGACGTACTTTTAAATTGATTTTATCGAGCGCTTTGACGCCAGGGAAGGATTTGCTGATTCCAACCATTTCCAGTCTGTAATTCTCTGCCATCCCGCTTCTCCTTTCATTGATTCGTCCGTTTCTCAGGACATAAAGGGATACCTGTTAAGGTATTTCATTAATCTGTCCGTTTCTCAGGACATAAAGGGATACCTGTTAAGGTATTTCATTGATTCGTCCGTTTTTCCGGACATAAAGGGATACCTGTTAAGATATTTCATTCAACTTTTAAAAATCGGGTGTGCCTTACCGACACACCCGCAATTTCGGCTGCTGGATATTATTTTTTTAATTTGTCAAGAGTATCCTGTGCATTTGCCTTGGTAACCTTGATATAGTCTACCATGTTAACGTTTTCAACAGAATCACCCTTTAAGAACTTAACAGCCATATCGCTTGCTGTCTGAGCCTGAGAGAAATGATCGTTAAATACGGTACCGGTCTGTTTGTCATCAATAACGTTCTGAACAGCTTCTGTTAACGCATCAACACCTACTAAATAGATATCTTTGTTTACAGTACGTCCAGCTGCTTCGATTGCCTGAAGTGCACCAAGTGCCATAGCATCGTTGTTGCAGAAGATAACTTCGATCTGATCACCATACTGTGTCAGAGCATCCTGAGCAATCTGCTGAGCTTTTGCCTGATCCCAGTCACCACGCTGCTTTAAGAGCTCTTTTACTTTTACGCCCTTGTCAGTCAGTGCTTTTACAGAGAATTCGGTTCTGTACTGAGCATCTACGTTCTCCGGGTCACCCTGGATCATGATGTAGTTAACTACGCCGTCGCCGTTGATATCGCCCTTGTTGGAAGTTTCAAGAATTTCTTCGCCCTGATAGGTTCCGGACTGTCTTGCATCGCATCCTACATAAGTTGCATTGATTTTTTCATCTTTCCATCTCTGCTCTTCTTCTGTATCTGGCTCACGGTTAATGTAAACAACAGGAATTCCTGCTTCTT
>SVDT01000212.1 GCA_015057775.1 Paenibacillaceae bacterium
GATGCGGAATAATTTATTCAGTACAAAGCTGATTGCTTCATAAATCAGTGTTGTCATGATATAGGCTTCAATGAAATTAAGTGCCGGCATAGCCAGTAAGTTTGCAGTTGCTGTTATCTCATAAACCCCTACATAATAAGCCAGAGACGTTCCCTTCACCAGTCCCACAAATATGCCGCCTAAGTTTGGAATGGCAATGGCAAGCGCCTGGGGAAAGATACTCCGGATCAGCGCCTGGGTTCTGGTCATTCCCACACTGAATGCTGCTTCCATCTGCCCCTCATCAACGGCTGATAACGCAGAGCGGAATATTTCCGAGGAATAGGCCGCCTGGTCAAGAGCCAGGGCGATGATTGCATATACGATGGGGGGAACTGCATTGATATCAATGGTAATTCCGATGCTCAGACCATAGCTGTATAGAAGAATGGGCAGTGCATAGTAAGAGATGTATAATAAAATCACCATGGGCACGCCTCTCATAAAGGAAACGAACACAGCTGAAAACTGGGATAAAACCGGAACCCTGTGTTTTCTGATCAACGCGATGAAAAGACCAAGCAGCCAGCCTGCAGCAGCCGATACAAGAGACATGAAGAGCGTGATGGGAACTGCAAGCATGATCTTTGGCAGCGCTTCTATGATAAATATAAAATCCATCCTGTTTTCCTCTTTTCTTTAACTTGTCGCCTTTTTCCGGCCCTTTGTATAGATTTTTTCTGTGAATTTGCTGCAATACTCCAGGATAATGCAGGCTGCCCAGAATATAATTCCCGTTGCTATGTAAACCTCCAGACGGTTTGCTCCATAGCTGGCGGAACTGATGGCTCTTGCTTTTCCCATTAAATCAATGACACCGATTGCAAACGCCAGTGAGGTATCCTTAAACAGCATGATGATGTTATTTCCAAGGGCAGGAATTGCAATGCCAAAGGCCTGTGGGAAAATGATCCGGCGAAACGCTGTAAACTCCTTCATTCCCACACTGTAGGCTGCCTCCCTCTGCCCCTTATCCACTGCCAGATAAGAGGCTCTCATCATCTCCGCCATGTTGGCGGAGCTGCTGAGGGAAAGACATGCCACAATAAACACGGTCTTACTGACTCCTGTTAAATCAACTCCAACACTCTGAGCAAGCTGGGGAAGACCCAGATAGATTAAAAATATCAAAACAAGAGTGGGAATTCCTCTCATAAATGCGATATAACCGTTTGCAATGGCTTTTGGCCACTTTCTTTTACCAATTCCGGCTGCAGTGACGAGAGCTCCAAGTGCCAGGCTGATTAAAAGCGATATCAGGAGAATCTCCATGGTAACAGGAAAAGCCCTTAATACATTGGGAATATAGCCCGGAATTGTCTCCGGTTTAAATGTGTTCTCCAAATTCTTTTCCCTCCATTTCTACAATCCGTTTATTTTACTGTTGTGCTGACCATATCTGCATATTTTGAAAATACATCCTGACCAAGATACTCGGAGGCGATCTTTGATAAGGTTCCGTCCTTTACCATATCTTTTAATGCCCCGTCAATGGCAGTATTTAAATCATCTTTTCCTTTTGCACACATGATGTAGGTATCTTCTACCATAACGACATCGGTGAGGGACAGATTATCAAGCTTTAATTCCTTTTGTACACTGTCATAAGTGGACTGATAGGTAAGGCTTGCATCTACCTGACCATTGGCAACCTGCTTAAAGCCGTCTGCTGTTGACAAGTCACTGACTGCATTGATTTTCAGTTCCTTTCCCGGGTGGCTTTCATTGTAAGCCATCAGCATGGAATATTCGTAGCTGGTAGGTGACTGGTTAATGGATTTTCCTGCCATATCAGCCAGTGTCTTGATTCCGCTGTCCTTTTTCACACATAAGGACATGGGGGAGAGACAGTAATACTGCTCCGGAAATAAGTATTTCTCTTTTCTCGCATCGCTCTTTACAAGC
The DNA here is from genome assembly GCA_015057775.1 of Paenibacillaceae bacterium. Classification (GTDB taxonomy): domain Bacteria; phylum Bacillota; class Clostridia; order Lachnospirales; family Lachnospiraceae; genus Lacrimispora. Next base: position 1,945 of record SVDT01000212.1, read on the forward strand.
TGGTGAGAAAGTACATCCAGTGCGCCTGAGTCAATGGAAACGATGAGGGTGTTAAAATCCATTGCCTGAATATCAAATTCATATTTGTCAAGACGCTTATCAATTTCCTTTAATACTGCCACGTCATATCCCACCGGCTCCCCCTTATCGTCCAGTGAGCAATATGGCGGCATGGCATTACCAGTACCTACCTTTACTTTTGTGACTCCTGAACTCTGGGTTTTTCCGCATGCGGTCATAGACACCGCCAGTGTAAGAACCATAACCGAACAAACTGCATTTTTCATAATCTTCTTCATTTTTTTCTCCTCCTGCATCTGTCATCGTCGATTGAACAACAAAAAAGGCGCCTGCTTTTATGCAAACGCCTTTGTCTACCTTCCGTTCCCCTTCCTGACGGCTGTGGAACTGTTAGGCAAAGTATATTCCATCGTTTTGCCTTTGTCAATATTTTTTTATCAGGATAATAATGTTTTATTATTTTCACAAAAGCCAGTTGTCCATTTCTGACTTTCAGTACATTTTTCACAAATTTTTAAGATTGACAGATAATTCAAGGACAAGGATTTACATATCAGGCTTTTTTGTTATATAATAATCTAAAATTTATCAAACCATAAGGGGGCCATACTCGATGAGTGATATCATGAAGCACTACGAAGTGCTGACTAATTTTCTGGGAAATGTACTAAGTGACAATTATGAAATTGCACTTCTGGATTTAAGAGAAGGGAAACGCTGCATCACAGCCATAGCCAACGGACAAAACAGCGGCAGAACCGTTGGGGCTCCTTTAACGGACCTGGCTCTTAAAATCATAAAAGAAGGAATCTGGAAAAAAGAGCCGTATCTGCTTAATTACAGCGGACTGACCAAAGACAAGAGACCCTTGATCTCCTCCACCTTTTTTATTAAAGAGGGACAGGAGCTTTTAGGCATGCTCTGCCTGAACGTAGATACCCAGATTTATCAGCAGCTGTGCCAGTCCATCTTAAAGCTTGGGGGATTGTCCATTGATTCTCCCTCCAGCAAGATCATTGACCTGCCTGTGGAACACACCGAAACCTTCACCAACGACATCGGTGATATCATTGCCAGTGCCATGCCGGATTACATCATGGAAAACCGCATACCTGCAGACCGCCTTACCCAGGATGAGAAGATTACCATCGTAAAGCAGTTAAACGAAAAAGGAGTTTTTATGATTAAAGGTGCTGTCAGCGAAGCAGCATTAAAACTTAACTGCTCCGATGCCACCATTTACCGGTATTTAAGCAAAATAAGCAAGCAGGAGCAAAAAAAACAGATTGACATTTAAAAAAAATGGTGCTAAACTCCCTGATAATATTTTATTGCAATAATAATTTTTTATTACACAACAGGGAGGAAATACAATGGTATTAATGGAGCTGGTCAAACTTTTACTGGTCTTTCTAGTCATTTTAGTGCTGCTCTGGCTGAAAAGGCCCTTATGGCAGGCAATCGCATGCAGCATCCTGCTTTCGTTTTTTATTTTTGGAATCCCGGTTTCTAATGTCTGTTCCATTCTCACCCGGGCCATATTTTCCAAGAGCACTGCAACCATTTTATTAAGCTTTTACACCATTACGTTCTTACAGCGAATGCTGGAAAAGCGTAATCTTTTAATGACGGCAGAATCCTCATTAAACCATCTGTTCCGCAACCGGCGGATCACCACCATACTGGCTCCTATTTTCATCGGTCTTCTTCCTTCTGCAGGGGCAGTTTATATCTGCGGATCGATTGTGGATTCTTCCTGCGGGGATTATTTAAGTAAAGAGGATAAAACCTTTGTCACCAGCTATTACCGTCATATTCCGGAGAGCTTTCTTCCCACTTACTCATCTATTTTAATCGCACTGGGACTGGCAGGCGTTGAGACAGGAGACTTTCTTCTGTCCATGCTTCCGGCTGTGGGGATCCTGGTTTTTCTGGGCTATATTTTTTATTTGAGAAAAATTCCAAGAGAAATTGTAAATGATCAGGGAATGACAAAAAGGGCAGCATTTGGACAGCTTATCAATAGTCTGTGGACCATTGCTGCTGCAATCCTTCTTATCATTGCATTTCATCTTGAGGTATACATAGCAACCCCGCTTGTTATTGTCTCCGCGTGTTTCTTTTACCGCTTTTCTTTACGGGAAATCAGGCCGTTTTTTCTTTCTGCGCTGGAGCCTAAAATCATTGTAAATACCCTTCTGATCATGATTTTTAAAGAAGTTCTCACCTATACGGACGTGATTTCAAAACTTCCCGGTCTCTTTCGTTCTCTTCCCATACCGACTCATCTTGCTTTTGCACTGATCTTCTTCTTTGGTTCCATTGTTGGCGGGTCAACAGCAATTATAGTCCTTTGCCTTCCTTTGGCCTTCGCGGCCATACCAGATGGAGGAGCTGCACTGATGATGCTTTTAATGTCCTCCTCCTACTGTGCCATGCAGGTATCTCCCACCCATGTCTGCCTTGCGCTGGTGACGGAATATTTTCACACAGGAATGGGGGATTTGTTAAAACGGACACTTCCGGTGATCCTGATTTTTTTTCTGCTGATCCTCCTTTATTACCAGGTGCTGACTGCTCTCTTCCTGATTTGACTCACCACCCATTTTATGCTAGGATGTGCTTATCAATTTAGAATCAGAAAGGATTTACCATATGAACCTCATGAATCTTATGCAGTTAAAAGAGGCCTGGAATATATTTAAAGAGAACCACCCGAAATTCCCCTTATTCTTAAAAGCAGCTTCGGAAAATGCTCTAAAGGAAGGCTCCATGATAGAAATTCATGTCACATCTCCGGAAGGGAAAACACTGACTACCAACATGAAGCTGAAAGCCTCCGATCTGGAGCTGATCGAACAGTTGAAATCATCCTTGAAATAACAGACATCTTCTACTCTCCCGAAAAAAGTTGTTGTTACTGGAAAGTTATGGTAGAATACTTTCAGGCCATGAAACATCTATTGTTTCAATGGCAAAACAGGAGGAGTAAAAGGCATGAAAAAACTAATCAAAGTATTTATTGCTGCCTCACTTCTGTCAATCTCTGTTGCATCTACCGCAATGGCAGGAACCTGGAAACAGGGTTCCGATGGCTGGCGGTGGAAGGAAGACGATCATACCTATACAGCATCTGCCTGGAAGTGGATCGATTCGGATAAAGACGGAATGGCAGAGTGCTACTATTTTAATGAAGACGGAATCCTGGTAACCAATACCATGACTCCTGATGGCCGTACTGTGAATGAAGACGGCGCATGGACTGAGGATGGCATCGTACGCTTAAGAGCCGCCAACCCTTCCGTTGCCGTTCAGATGAAGAAAAAGGGAGCTCTTCTTTACCAGGATGCAGACAGGAAAAGTTCTTCTTTACCAGGGCAGGATATCAACGCTGATATTGCCATGAATTTATATTACGACTGGCTGCAGATTCCGGTTATTATGAATATGCAGATGAAATACCACGATATCAACACTCCCAGTATGGAGTTTTTATCCAACAGCACGGTAAAGACTCTGGGCATGGAAAAGGTTGAGAGCTCCTTTTATACCGGGGGCTGTTATTACTCCAATTCCAAAGACAGCGGAAAGTTTAAGATGAAAATCGGATATGAGGATATGACAAAACATCTCACTCTTGGAGGTCTTACCGGACAGTTTTGGGGATTTTTAGACAACGTACAGATTGCACAGGATCAGGACGGTAATAGTGTCATGTTTTATACCACTGAGGCAGACGGTCTGGAACAGTATTTAACCAAATTTTATGATAAAGTATGGCCTACACTTTCGGATTCGGATTACAAAATTACTGGCGTGACTGGAAAAGCAATTATCAGTCCGGAAGGATACTTTACCAAAGAACAGATTCTGATCTCCATGACTATTAACGAGGATGGAGATACCATGGGACTGGATATGAGTGTGGATCTGGATTATAAAAATCCAGGGCAGACGGTAGCAATCGCCTTTCCTTCCACGGACGGGTTTGAGGAAGTGGTGTATTAAAAAAGCGGAGGAAGCAGTTCATCTTAAACGAACTGCTTCCTCCGTTTTCTATTTTTTTAAGCCAATATAAACATGTACCCGGACATGCCCCTCTTTTAAAGTTTCATACTCTTCAAAGTCACATATAAAAGATCTGGGCAGGTTCATATTCCACAACTGCTGCCACACTTTTGCAACTGCATCCTTACCTTCTCCCTCTGCAATAAATTTCGCATAGGTTCCCGCCGGTATAATTTTAATAGTTATCCCGTTTGGCTGTCCATCCTTTTTCTCCACTTCACAGGCAGCCAGTACGCTGTAATCCTCGGTTTCTCTTCCCTCGTACTCCGTATAAATGCCCAATGTCTTCTCATTAACTTTATACATGACTGAAGGATAAATTCCCATAAACTGATCCCACAAACCGCTGATCACATTTCCCATATCCGGTGCGAAATTATTAGTCCTGGCTAACAGACCAGCCACCATCATCTCTTTTAATTCCACTAACTCATACTTCATTTAATTTTCCTCTTTTCTACTTTATGAAGAAAATTATAACAAAGATAACATGACAGCTGACTGTCATTATTAATTCCTTTTCACCGCAAAAAACCGGATAAGAACAATTACCAGAATAAACGGAAAGATAATGGCTGAAAAAATTCCGATTTTTAAATTGCTGCCAAACCAACCAGATACGATCCCAACAAGGGTAGGTCCTCCCGAGCATCCCAGATCACCCGCCAGCGCCAGGAATGCAAACATGGCAGTGCCTCCGCCCCGGATAGACGCAGCGGCCAGACTAAACGTTCCCGGCCACATGATTCCTACTGAAAAGCCGCAAATTCCGCATCCAATCAGTCCCAGCACCGGATAAGGAGCACAGGTGATCAGAAGATACGACCCCATGCAAAGAACACCGCTGGCAGCCATAACCTTTTTTAGTTCCCATCGTTCTCCATACTGTCCATAGACAGCTCTTGATATCCCCATCATAAGTGCAAACAGCATAGGGCCGGCCAGATCTCCAATGGTCTTTGTTACACCCAGCCCCTCTTCTGCAAATGCAGATGCCCACTGGCTGACTGCCTGCTCACTTGCTCCCGAGCAGACCATAAGAAGCAAAAAGACCCAGAACAGCTTATTTCCAATCAATGCGGCAAAAGACATTCCCCCCTCCTCTTTTGAAAGAGAAGCAATGGGCACACGGAAAAATAAAACCATGCATACAGCCGGTACAGCCGCCCAGAAAACCGCCAGTATTTTCCAGTTCTCAATTCCCAATACCCAGAAAAATAATGTGGATATCAGAACAACTCCCACATGTCCCCAGCAATAGAAGGAATGGAGCATGCTCATGGCCTTTTCTTTATTATCTGTGG
>SVDT01000213.1 GCA_015057775.1 Paenibacillaceae bacterium
TGCACAGATTTACAATTCTGTCTGTCCAAAATGTCACGGTCTGGTCTACTGACTCCCGCCCCTCTGATTGATTCATATATTCACCGCCCTGATAAGGCGTTACTTTCTTACTATGATAATACCCTTTCATAACATCTTTTTGGTCAAAATCCTGCTTCGGACTGAAGTCACGTGCTGTAAGTGATTTCCACCTGTCATGATATTTAAAAACTGGCAGATAATACTGTGACATATATTCTAATGCGTGATTAATTTCCGTTGGAACGTTCCGGTTGTGATAAAATAAATCTGTTTCCAAAATTACAAGCTTGGGATTTTGCCGTTTTAACGCCTTCTTAAGCATATAATAGGCTTCCGCAGAACGCTGCCCGGACTGGCTGCAGACAAAGGATGTAATTCCACGCTCTTTCCACATTACCATGGGCGAGATCCCGGAATATCCCTCACTATCGCCCACAACAATCACATCCAGCGAATTTGCAGGTTCTGCCAGGACACCATATGCATGACTATCCCTGTTTGCAATTCCATCTTTCACTGTATTTCGCTTCGGTACAAACAAAATTGAACACAAAATTAATAGTAGGAGAAGAATCCCCAAGAATCCCACAATTTTTCCAAAGTTTCTCATTTTGACTCCACTTTTCTATAACGTCTTAAACAGGCAGCTCCCTCTATCAGAATTCTGCCTGTTTAAAATCTCTTAATATTTTTATTTATTTCTTTTTAGCAGCGCTTGTGCTCTCCTGGCTTTTGCTGTCTGTTTTCTTATTATCTGCGCTTTTTGCCGCCTCTGTCTTTTTAACCGCCTGTGTTGTTTCCTGCTCTTTCTTCACTGCAGCTGTTGTTGTTTCCTTTTTCTGTTCGGGAGCCTTTTTCTTCTCTTTTGTAACCTTTGAAGAAACGGTCGTCTCAGTCTGCTGTTTTGCGTCAGCTTTCTTATCCTTGTTACCACATGCAGCTACTGATACCGACATCACAGCCACCATCATAAAAACTGTCATCTTTGTTAATAATTGTTTCATTGTTATCCTCCTGATTATATGCTTTTTCAAAGTTGTTTTGCTTTGATAATACATATTCTAACAGCCCTTCCTTAAATATTTATGATTCATATCTTAACATTTCTGAACCTGTCTTCGAAATAACATGACTTTAAACTCGACTAGGTTTGAATTGGAAATAAAAGCTGAAGCCTGTATATCTCTTCATCTATATCTTCCCGGCATTCTCCGTTCATTGCTTCCATCATATAGCGTACATTTTCCATGCCGATTTTCGAAGTTTCCATAGGCTCTTCCTGATGCCGTATTTTGTTACAAATTTCTATTCCAATTGCAGTATCTTCATATACAGTACGGATTCTGATCATCTCTTCCCGTTTGGCATACCGTACAAGATTCACGCTTAGATTATCTATAATCCGCGCTATATAATCCATTCTGATTACAACAGAGGCTACCTTCCATTCCAGCTCGGTCACGATATGTAATCCCTGGCTTTCCAGAAACAAAACCATCTCTGATAAGTAATCACTGAATACACTTTGAAATGTCCTGGTCTCTTCCAGATTTTCTTCTTTGTTTTTATCCATGACCTGACAGTATTCAAACAGGCGGTCTGATAATTCCTTCATCTGCACGGCTTTCAGCATGACTTTATCCAGATAATACTGATTCATTTTTTTATCCTTACTAACCTCTGACATAAGAATCTGCACATACATAGTCAACGCAGTAAGGGGGGTTCTTAAATCATGGGCAACGCCTATAATCAGATTCTGATTCGCCTGCCGCAGTTCATTCTCTCTCTCAAAATTATACTTAAGAGAACACCGAAGTTGATTTAAATCTTCTGCCAATTCTGCTAATTCATCTTTTCCTGTCACAGTAACTGGATGTTCCAGATATCCCCCCTGCATGATCCCAACTTCATTCTGCAGGCTTTGTATATATCGAATCCGTTTTCTGATTCCGCTGGTAAACAATATCATAAATGCAAGGAAACTGATTAAAAGTTCCGTGACAAGAGCATACATATGATACCGATAAGCAAATGCGCCCTGCAGAAATACTTCAGCCTTACCATCTGCAAAGATAAGCTGATAATAACTATCTCTATAATAAGGGACTTCCATTTCATTATACTCATCTTCGTCATTGACCAGGTCTGACACGTACAGCAAAGAATCATTACGGTATATCTCCAGATAAATAACGGATTGATTTTTTACCCATTCCGACAATTTGCGGCTGTCAGAAGTACTAATATTATTTTGTGCTACATAATCCTGCAATTTCTGAACTGTTTTTTCTTCAACCTTTTCCAGATAAGATGTTCTGGTAAAAAAAGAATTAATTCCTGCTCCCACAGCTATATTCAGTATAAAAAAAAGGAAACATGCAACAACTGCACTTGAAAAAAGCAGAAGAATCAGTTCTCCGACGAGGCTCCTCACAAAACAGCCCATTTTATCTTTTGCGAATATTAAAATATTACCCAATCCGATACCTCTTTCCCCACACGGTACAAATTCGTTTTGGTTCCTGAGGATTTTTCTCGATTTTCAGTCTTAGTTTTCGAATATGAACCATAATCGTATTGTTAGAGCCATAAAAATACGGTTCCTTCCAAACGCTCTCATATATATTCTGGGTAGAGAATATTTTGTTGGGATACTGTACCAAAAGTTTTAGAATTTGATATTCAATCTCAGACAGTTCCACATTTTGCCCTTCAATCAATACTTCATTATAAGCAAGATATACACGTATTCCCTTCCATTCCGCAAAAGATTCTTCTTCCATCTTTTCATGGTTTTTCCCCTGATATACATGATACCTGCGCAGCAATGCCTTAACTCTTCCCAAAAGTTCTGCATAAGAAAATGGTTTAGGCAGATAATCGTCTCCTCCTGCCATTAATCCCAGCAATTTATCTGATTCTCTGGCTTTTGCTGTTAAGAAAAGTATGGGAACATTGGAAATTTTACGTATTTCCTCGCATGTCCGGATACCAGATATCCCCGGCATCATAATATCTAAAATAACCAGATCATAGTCCTCATTAAGCATATCCAATGCTATGTTTCCTGATTCCGCTTCCGTAACCACATATCCTTCACTGCCCAGTAATACCCTTACTCCTTCTCTGATATCTGAATCATCTTCTACCATTAATATATTTCCGCTATTCATATTTTTCACCACCACCTGCATTATACTTTTTTTTGCCACAAAAATCTGCTAAATAATTCTTAAAATTTCTGAAGATCCTGCATTTTACTTTTCACATTTGGATGCGCTTCAGAATTGTTAAGAATTATTTCAGAATGGATTAATATATCAATGTGATAATTTTTACAGTGGAGAGGAAATAAATTCTGTTGGAGGTACCTGGATGAAAGAATCATTTTACATAAGATTTCTTTATAAGACGGCATTAGGACGCAGCATTCTCAAATGGCTGACACAGCCTGGTTTTTCCAGACTGGCAGCTAGATATTTAAATTCACCAGCATCAGGATGGCTGATTCCACTGTATATCAAAAAGTATCATATAACAGCAGAAGCCTGTGTAAACCAAAATTATCCCAGCTTTAACAGTTTTTTTACCAGAGAGAGAAACATTGTTCCACAGGACATTGAGCAGGCGTCGTCCCGGCTTGTAAGCCCCTGCGATGGCTTCCTGAGTGTTAATTCTATACAAACCGGGATCTCATTCCGGATTAAGAATATATCCTATTCAATCGAACAATTACTTCAGAATCAGAAATTAGCCGCTGAATACCAAAATGGGATCTGTCTGATTTTTCGCCTGGCTCCTCAAAACTATCATAGATACTGCTTTGTAGATAATGGTCTGGCAGTGAAGCAGGTATCCATACCTGGTATTCTTCACTGCATGCACCCCATAGCTCTGAATACCTACCCTGTATATATTGAGAATTCCAGGGAGTATACAATTATTAATACCAGGAACTTTGATACTATTGTACAAATGGAAATCGGAGCGCTTATTGTGGGGAAGATTCACAATCACAATAACCACATCTATACGGAACGTGGTGCCGAAAAAGGATATTTTGAATTTGGTGGCTCAACAATTATTCTTCTTATTAAAAACGACATTGTTCAAATGGAAGAATATATTATTGACAACATGCAAAAAGGAATAGAAACAGCGGTAAAATACGGTGAGTTCATTGCATTGAGGCAACAATAAATCTATTATGCAGTTCTCATTATTGGCCGGCAAACTGGCTGTTATACAGCTGTTCATAGAACCCTCTTTTTAATAACAGTTCTTCATGAGTCCCCTGTTCAATTATTGTTCCCTCATTCATTACCAGTATACAGTCTGCATCCCGAATTGTGGAAAGCCGGTGTGCAATGATAAAACTGGTTCTTCCTCTCATCAGATGATCCATTGCTTTTTGTATCTCCAGTTCTGTCAGGGTATCAACACTGGAAGTGGCTTCATCCAGGATAAGAAGTGGGGGATTGGCCAGAATCACTCTGGCTATGGTTAAAAGCTGTCTCTGCCCCTGAGATAAATTACTTCCCTCTTCTTCCAGAATCGTATCATATCCCTCCGGCATAGTCCGGATAAAATGATCCACTCTGGCCGCTTTGGCAGCAGCGATTATTTCTTCTTTATCAGCATCAAGAACACTGTAGGCAATGTTATCCCTGATTGTACCGCCAAACAGCCAGGTATCCTGAAGCACCATACCAAACTGTTTTCTTAATTCTGAACGGTTTAAGTCCTTAATATTGATCCCATCCAATGTAATCGAACCGCCATTGGTTTCGTAAAAACGCATGAGAAGATTGACCAGAGTCGTCTTACCCGCACCAGTCGGGCCCACAATTGCCACCTTATCTCCCGCCTTTAAGTGAAGATTTACATCCTGCATCAGAATTGAATCTTCCTGATAGCCGAATCTCACATGGTTAAAATCAATGTCACCCTTAATATTCTCTGTTTTTTCCTGTCCTGCTTTATCAGGAATTTCTTCTTCCATGTCCATGATCTCAAAAAAACGTTCTGAGGAAGCAATGGCGGACTGCATCACATTCATGATATGGGCACATTCAATAATGGGCTCAGAGGAACGATCAAAATACTGGACAAATGCCTGTACAGTACCAATGGAAAGCTTTCCCTGAATAATATACAGGCCACTCATTACCGCTATGAAAATATATCCGAAGCTGCTGATAAAACGTACCACAGGTGCCACAATATAGGTGGATACCTGAGCCTTATGACTATCCTCACACAATTCGCTGTTTATGATATCAAAATCCCCAATTGCTGTTTTCTCATGTCCAAACGCCTTAATAACCAGCTGACCTGTAAAAGACTCTTCTATGTTGGCGTTCATATGCCCAAGTGATGCCTGATATTTTGAAAAATTATTTCTGGATCTGGTAGTGATCCAGGATGTCAGAATTGCTGCAGCTCCTGCAACGGCAAGGGAGACAACGGTAAGCAGAGGACTGATCAGAAGCATCATAATCACTGCACCTGCGACGGTCAAAAGCGCGGTGATTAACTGCCCGGCTCCCTCCCTGAGTACTTCCACCACCTTTTCAATATCATTGGTCGTCCGGCTTAGCACCTCTCCCTTTTCGGTGGCATCATAAAACCCCAGAGGAACACGGCCAAGCTTTCTGCTTAAATCATTTCTCATCTGAAGTCCTGCAGTCTCAGATACGGAGGACATAATGTACTGCTCCACATATTTCAATATAAAATTTATCAGATAAAGAACCATTAAACAGCCAACATAACTGCCCACTGTCTGAACATTGACGTGAAATCGTGTTCCATGTGCAGCCGCTTCCTGGATACCCATAAAAATGTGGTCAATTGCTTTTGCCAGCACAAACGGTGCAGCCAGAGCGGCCAGCGTACTGAGAAGGATGGAAGCCAGTACAGCACTCATTCTTCCTTTCTGTCCCCCAAATAAATACAATATCAACCGTTTTCCAGTATTCTTTTTCATAATTATACCACTTCCTTTTTAAGCTGCGACTCACTTAACTGGGATGCCGCAATCTGTTTATATGCAAGGCATTTCTTCATCAGCTCCTGATGGGTACCAATTCCTGCAATTTCTCCCTGATCAAGAACAATAATTCTGTCTGCATCAAGAATGGTGCTGATCCGTTGTGCAACAATGATAAGTGAAGCCTCTTTATTTTTAATTTCCTGCCGCAGAGCTTTCCTGAGTAATGCATCCGTTTTATAGTCAAGAGCAGAAAAACTATCATCAAACACATAAATTTCCGGCTTTCGTACCAGCGCTCTGGCAATTGCAATACGCTGCTTCTGGCCTCCTGAGAGGTTGGTTCCTCCCTGGGCTACGAAAGAATCATATCCCTTTTCCATGGAAGATATGAAGGTATGAGCCTGGGCTGTTTTTGCAGCCTGAATCATTTCCGTATCAGAGGCATCTTCTTTTCCGTAACGGATATTACTTGCAATTGTTCCACGGAAAAGAAAGGTTTTCTGAGGAATAAAACCAATCCTGGATCTTAACTCCTTTTGAGACAGGTTTCTGATATCAACACCGTCAATTAAGATCTCACCCTCCTCTACATCAAAAAACCGGGGAATTAAATTTGCAATGGTGGATTTTCCCGATCCTGTGCCTCCGATAATGGCAGTGGTTTCTCCTGCCTTTGAGGCAAAGGAAATCTTATTTAATACAGCCTCTTCTGCATTGGCGTAACGAAATGATACATTACGGAATTCAAGCTGTGCACGAATGGGAGTCTGGGCACTACCTTGCGCCAAAGCGTTCTCCTTATCCTGTATCTCCGGTTCTAAATCCAATACTTCACTAAGTCTTTCTCCACAGGACTGTGCCCGCGGTATTTCCATAAATACCAGTATTGCCATTGTCACTGTAAACAGAATGATGGTGAGATATTCAATCAGCGCGAAAATACTGCCGATTTGCATCATCCCCTCAGAGACCTTCACTCCTCCGAATAACAGAATACAGATAATCCCAAGGTTTGTTAACAATGTAAGTGTGGGTAAAAGAACAGCAAAAATTTTATTAGTCTCAATTGCAATATCACAATACTCCTTACAGGAACTGCCAAAACGATCTTCTTCATATTTCTCCCTGTGGAATGCCCGAATCACCCGGACACCAGAAATTATTTCCCGAAGAATCCTTGTCAGATTATCCATTTTTACCTGCAGCTGGCGAAACAGAGGGATCGCC
>SVDT01000214.1:0-6689 GCA_015057775.1 Paenibacillaceae bacterium
ATAATAAATCTCAGAACAAGGACCACAAGGGCCAGCTCCGTGCTCCCAGAAGTTATCTTCCTTACCAAACCGGAAGATACGCTCTGGCGCAATACCGATCTCTTTGTTCCAGATCTCAAATGCTTCATCATCGTCTAAGTATACGGAAGGATACAGCCTGTCCGGATCCAGTCCGACTACCTCTGTTAAAAATTCCCATGACCAGTGAATTGCTTCATTCTTAAAGTAATCTCCAAATGAAAAATTGCCAAGCATCTCAAAAAAAGTGCCGTGGCGGGCAGTCTTGCCAACATTCTCAATGTCACCGGTTCTGATACACTTCTGGCAGGTTGTTACTCGTTTTCTTGGAGGAATCTCCTGACCTGTAAAATAAGGTTTTAAGGGTGCCATACCCGAGTTGATCAATAACAAGCTGTTATCATTATGTGGAACCAGGGAGAAGCTTTTCATCGCTAAATGTCCCTTACTCTCAAAGAATTCCAGGTACATTCTCCTCAGTTCATTCACACCGTAGTTATTCACGTTACTGTCCTCCGTTTGTTATTTAGTCTCATTCGCATCAGCTGCGGCACTGATGGCGTCTTTATGATCTCTGTATTTCTTTCCGCATACAATTCCTCCCCAGGAAATAAACAGGAAAAACAGGAATTTAATAGCGGTTCCCAGGAAACTTGCAAATATTTCTGTCATTATTTTTTCCTCCCGAAAGTTATTATAATATCGCTCATTTTATTATCCTATCACAAGGGATTTTATTTAGCAAGATATTCATTTGTTATTTTTTTTACACAGTAGAAAAAAGTACGGCAAAAACCGTACTTTTTATTCTTTCTATGGAGTAAGAAATTCCTCATACTCTGTGACCAGCTCATAAGCTCTCTCTCTGGTGGATTCCGCGAGAGAAGCAGTATATTCCAGTTCTTCCAGAGAACCGCCGCTGTACTTCTTCGCAGCTTCCTCTGCTTTCAAATCCCTGTCTTTAATCCAGGACTGCTGTGATGCTTCCAGCTTTCTTTTTGAGTCTTCGGGCAGGCTTTCAGAAATCGCCTCATATATTGTATTCTGCTCCCGATTCCAGAGCTTCAGTTCTTTGTCAGCCAGAGCTTTCATGGAATATGTGTTTGAGTCTGCAGAATCCTCCCTCATCTTTTTAATCTGGGCATCCAGCTCTTTGAAATGCTTTTTAAAATAATCGGCGCTTTCATCAGGAGCTGCCGCCTGAGCTGTCTTGGCCTTTGAATCCGGAGTGATCGGTGTAATGACTGGTTCCGGTCCAACTGACTGGGTTTCACTTTCTTCGGATGGTTCTGTATCTCCTGCAGCCGGCTCTGGCTCTGCCATAAGTGCACGCTTCATCATCGGACCCTGGGTATCCTGAAGCTGGGCATTTTCGCTATTCTCTTCAGAGGTGATTGATTCCGAAGATGGCTCCGTTTCAACGGCAGCTGATTTCTTCTGTACTTCTTTTTGCATCATGATATCCGGAGAGATCTGCCGGACAGTATCGCTTCCTGCTGCTTTTTCTTCTTTTGAAAGCGGGCTGTCCTCGGAATATCCTGAAACTACGGAAGAATTCGTTGTGCTGTCTTTACCATTTACAAAGCTGAAGGTAGCAAAGGTCACCAATATACCGATCACCAGTATACTTCCTATTACAATCCAAATCCCTCTGTTTCTATTCATGACTTTTCATCCTAACATGATTTAATAAAATTACCATATCACAAATAAAAAAGAAAGAAAATAGGAAACTGGATTTAGTAAGAGATTGTAAGAGATATGTAAGTTTTATCACAACTTTATCTCTTTAGGAAATGCCTTCATCCGTAAGCAGATCATGTCCGTCAGCTGCACTGGTCGCCAGAACATCACACCTTTCATTCATCGGATGACCAGCATGTCCTTTTACCCAGTGAAACGTTACCTGATGCATCTCTTTTGCCCTCAGCAGGCGCTCCCATAAATCAATATTCTTTACAGGACCGCTCTTGCCTCTTTTCCAGTCATTTTTCACCCAGTTATCAATCCAGTGCTGGTTAAATGCATCAGTTAAATATTTGGAATCTGAATACAGCTCCACCATACATGGGCGTGTTAACGCTTCCAGACCTATTATGGCCGCCATCAGTTCCATCCGGTTATTCGTGGTTTTCACATATCCTGCAGACATGGATTTTTCATGGAGCTGCCCTGTGGAATCTGTAAACTGCAAAATCGCGCCGTAACCTCCCGGTCCGTCAGGATTTCCTCTTGCAGCTCCATCTGTAAATAATTGTACCTTTGTCAATTTCTCACGTTCTCCTTATTCTCATCTGTCCCATTTATCACACAATGAATTAATCTGATCCGCAAATTTAGCTAGATCTTTATTGGCTCCGCCTTCATTATGACGGATCACCTGCAGCAGACGCTCACCTGCAGCAAACAGCCGGCCGTAAACACCAACCGGTTTTTTAGCAGTTTCAGGCGCTTTGACCACTGCGATTCCTTCTGTTTCATCCACCCATCTGCCAAGAACCAGATCATATATGGAACCAGAATAGGGTGCGCTCACTTCGTAAGCATACTCTTTTCTTAAAAGCTGTTCAAAGGAATTGCAGACCAGATCATCGCCATGAACCAAAAATACTTGTCGCGGTTTTTCTTCAAATGCATTCAACCAGGCAATCAATCCTTCCATATCTGCGTGGGAACTCATCCCACCCATCTGTTCAATATGGGCCTCCACCTGTATGGTTTCACCAAAAAGCCTTACATCGGTGCTTCCATCGATCAGGCTTCTGCCAAGCGTCCCTATGGACTGATAGCCCGTAAAGACAATGGTACACTCCGGGCGCCACAGATTATGTTTTAAATGGTGCCGGATACGTCCGGCATCGCACATTCCTGCAGCCGATATAATAACTTTGGGCTTTGAATTAAAATTGATGTTTCTGGAATCTTCACTGGTTACGGAAAGCTTCAGACCGGGAAATGATATGGGGTTAATCCCATTCATTACCAGATCCCGGGTTTCCTCATCATAACAATCTGCCAGATTGTCTTTAAAAATCTGTGTTGCCTCAACGGCAAGAGGGCTGTCAACGTATACCTCAAATCCATCGTGTCCTGTAATCCGTTTCTCGGTCTTAATCCGCCGGAACATATAAAGCAGTTCCTGGGTTCTTCCTACAGCAAAAGCAGGTATTACCACATTCCCGCCCCGGTCTAGGGTTTTTTGGACAATGCCTGCAAGCACACTCACATGATCCGGTATTTTTCCATGGAGACGATCCCCGTAGGTACATTCCATCACTACATAATCGGCATCCTTTATATATTGTGGATCTCGGATTAACGGCTTGTTCTTGTTACCGATATCGCCGGAGAAAACAATTTTCCTGGAGCAGTTTTCTTCTCTGATCCAGGTTTCAATGGAAGCGGAACCAAGAAGATGACCCACGTCGGTAAACCGAATGGTGAAGTCATCTTCCAGTTCTACTTTTTCGTTATACTGATAGGACCGGAACAGTTCCAATACCCCCATGGCATCATTCATTCCGTAAAGGGGCTCTTCTTCCGGAAGACCTGCACGCCTTGCTTTCCGATTTTTCCATTCTGCCTCTGACTCCTGAATGTGGGCACTGTCCTTTAACATAATGGCGCAAAGATCAGCTGTGGCATCGGTAGAAATCACCTTTCCCCGAAAGCCTCTGGCATAAATAAAAGGAAGCAGCCCTGCATGGTCAATGTGAGCGTGTGTCAGCAGCACATAATCAATCTGGGCGTAGCTGACAGGCAGGCTGGCATTTTCAAATCGGTCAATCCCCTGCTCCATTCCGCAGTCCACAAGAACCCTTAACCCTGCCGCTTCCAGATAATGACAGCTTCCGGTTACCTCGTGGGCTGCGCCGATGAATGTCAATTTCATAAAAGCCCTCCTTTTGTATTTGTTTTTCCTATTATACCATTAATTTAGATAATAATGCAAATCATACCGCCATTACTATCGTTAATTATTTTTTGGAGGGTGTCCTGCAGCTTCATCTGACAATCTTCCGTAAGCTGGGAAACTTTTGTCTGAATTCCGTCTTCTACAATTTGCTCAATGGATTTTCCAAAGATATTGGTGTTCCAGATACCTTCTTCACTTTCTCTTGCATTTTCCTTAATATAGGCAATTAAATCCTCTGCCTGCTGCTCGCTGCCTACGATCGGGGCAATTTCAGTCTGAATATGGGCTTTGATTAAATTAATGGAAGGAGCTTCCGCACGCATTTTTACGCCGTACTTATTTCCATGTTTAATCACCTCTGGCTCATCAAGCATGATTTCCGAACGTTCCGGAGTCACAACTCCATAACCTTTCAGTCTGACCTGACTCATGGCCTGATTTACCTTTTCATACTCTTTTTTCATCTTTGCAAGCTCACTTAAGGTCTGCATCAGCTGATATTCCCCTTCAATGGGAATTCCCACGTAATCACTTAAAATCTGGTAGTAATAGCTGTCATCCACATCCATGTCAACAGATACGCTTCCGTCTGCCATGTTCATGTTCTGGACTTTAATCCCCCGGATACTCTCTGTTTCTCCGTTAAATAACCCGGAAGATACATCCTTCATCTGTGCAACCTTTTTTACCATGTCTTTCGCTGCCTGAATTACCTGAGCCTTTAACCAGTGAGTGGCAGGAAGAATTTCAAGCCATTTTGGAATGTAAAAATCCATTTCCGTTACAGGGAATTCTTTTAATACCCGTTCCAGAATATTTCCTACATCTTCTTTCTTTAACTGCTCACAGTTAATGGGCATTACTGTTACACCATATTTCTGATTCATATCGTTTGCCAGGGCAACGGTTTCCTCTGAATATGGTTTTGCAGAATTCAGTAGTATGAGAAATGGTTTTCCAAGATTTTTAAGCTCTGTAACGGTGCGTTCTTCTGCAGCTATGTAGTTGGGGCGCTTCAGTTCACCGATGGAACCGTCTGTGGTAACAACCACTCCTATGGTGGAATGATCATTGATTACTTTTCTGGTTCCGATTTCTGCCGCTTTCGTAAATGGAATTTCATAATCAAACCACGGTGTTTTTACCAGACGTTCTTCTTCGTTTTCAATATGCCCGGCTGCTCCGTCTACCATAAATCCCACGCAGTCGATCAGGCGGACCTTGGTCTCAATCTCATCTCCCAGGCGGATGGTTGCGGCCTCTTTGGGAATAAATTTAGGTTCCGTCGTCATAATGGTTTTGCCGGCTGCGCTTTGTGGCAGTTCGTCCCTTGTCTGAGTTTTCTGGTGTTCGTCTTCCATGCCCGGCAGTACCATCAATTCCATAAAACGCTTGATAAAGGTGGATTTTCCTGTTCTGACGGGGCCAACAACTCCAATGTAGATTTCTCCGTTGGTCCGGGCTTTGATATCATTGTATACGTTATAATTGTCCATAAAGATTCCCCCTTCTGTGCTGTTACATAATATGCGGGGGTGAAAAGATTATTCCCTTTTCTTTTCCAACCGATTAAGGATGGATTTACCGGTATTTATAATTTTTCCATACTCTTTTTTAGAAATGATTCCTTCATAGAGGGCTTCCTTCAACTCACCGCCATTCAGTGTCATCACCCGGCCATCTGCCGTGAGCGTGATTTCCAAATGCAGCAAGGTATAGGTTAGGGATTGATCCTTATGATACCGTAAGTTTCTGATGATATAATAATGTTCCCTCATCACTTCTTTGCAGCTGTTAAAAACTGTTTTCCGATACCAGTCCTCACCATCCGGGAAAAACAGATGGTATTCTTTTTCTGTTGTATTCCAGCGAACCGGTTCTGTTTCGTCATCAATGGAAAAGAAATAGTTTATTTCCTCGCAGGGGATCTTGCAGCTAAATCCATGACTGCCTTTTTGTGTTTCCCTGTGAGCATGACTGACCTCGCCTTTGTAAAGACCGGAAGCATCATCGTAGAAAAGTCCAAAAACGGGAAATCCATAAGGACTGGTAAAATTCCGAAACAGTCGCTTATGAGCCTCTTCTATGGTAAGATTTAACTGATCAAACAGCTGTTTTGAAGTAATTCCCCTGGCATTAATATGAGTCACTCCGGCAAACATGGATAAGAAGATTTCATTTCCTTTAACTATAAAACTGGTGCCATTGGCCTTTAGGACCTGTAATGCTGCGTTCCTGGCAGCCGGATACCCTGCTCCTCCTAAATTCACTGCAAACTTATCGCCTGCCAGCCGGTAGAGGGTGCATTCTGTTTCCATTAATTCTTCAATTCGCCGCAGAGCATGTAAAGCAGCGGCCTCTCCAGCTTCTTTTCCATAGCAGGTTTTAATAAAACGGATACCTACTATGTCAAAACAAACAACAGTCGAGCATTCTCTTGCATTTAATTCTTCTGTCAGGCCGGTTAAATCAAACACCGCATTCATCGCAAATAAACTCCTGTTTTGGATAAATTCCGTAAAAATGCCTTTTCTTTCTGTATACGCCCGGTGTCTCCTGCCATATCTTATAAAATGCTCTGGTGAAAACTTCCTGGGAGCCAAATCCGTAATAAAAGGCTACCGAACAGACCGATTCCTGTGTTTTTATCAGTCGGCATGCAGCTTCTGTAATCTTTCTTCTGTTTACATATTCCATCATCCCATACTGGAATACTTTATGAAATAAGTATTTTAAATTAGAATCGGAGTAATTG